>CAZSVK010000032.1:21045-23886 GCA_964610245.1 uncultured bacterium | reverse complement strand
CAGGGGAGAAGTTCTCCCCTGGACCCCCCGATGACTGGAGAGAGTCTTGCCCTCGCTTGCAAGTGGGAGTCCTCAAGAGTGCCGATCAGGCCTCGTCTGCTCTTCTCATTCCCGCCTCGTTCGCCGGCGAGCGGGTCGTCCTGCGCGGCGCGCGGATGCACAATCTCGACGGCCTCGACCTGGACCTGCCGCTCGGCAAGCGGCTCGTGCTCAGCGGAGTCAGCGGGTCCGGCAAGTCCACTCTCGCCTTCGACATCCTCTACGCCGAGGGGCGCAGGCGCTACCTCGACGCGCTGTCGACCTTCGCGAGGCAGTATCTGCGGCAGACGCCCCGGCCCGACGTGGATCTGCTGGTCGGGGTCCCGCCGACGATCGCGCTGGAGCAGCGCACCACCCGCGCGGGCTCGCGCTCGACCGTGGCCACCACGACCGAGATCTACCACTTCCTGCGGCTGCTCTATGCCAGGAGCGGCGTGCGCCGCTGCCCGGGCTGCGGCGACGTCATCGGCTCGCTGACGCCGCTGGATCTGGCCGAGCGGATCCTCGAGAACCACGCGGGCCAGCGCCTGACCCTGCTGGCGCCGATGGTTCAGGCTCGCAAGGGCTTCCACAAGGAGGTCTTCAAGGCCGCCGAGCGGGCCGGGATCGCCGAGTGCAGGGCCGACGGCGAGCGGGTCGAGCCGTCGCGGCCCCCTGCCCTCTCCCGCTTCCACGAGCACACGATCGAGGCGGTGCTGGGCGAGGTGGATCTGAGGCGGGGGTCAGGGCGGAGAGCAGGGGTCGCTGGTCGGGGGTCAGGGGTCAGGAAGCGGACGACCGCAGCCGGCCTCCAGGTTCCAGCCACTGGCCCCGAGCCACGAGCCTCGAGCCTACAACCTCTCCTGCGGCTCGGCCTGCAACTCGGTCACGGCACTCTGCTCGTGGAGGCCGGCGGCGAGGCCCGCGTTTACAGCACCCACCTGTTCTGCGCCCGCTGCGGACGCGGCTTCCCCGAACTCGACCCCCGCCAGTTCAGCTTCAACAGCAGCCACGGGGCCTGCCAGGCCTGCAACGGCTACGGGGCCACTCTCGTCCCCTCGGACGAGCTGGTCGTCCCCGACCCTTCGCGTTCCCTGCGCGACGGCGCGCTCGCGCTCTTCGAGGAGGGCCCGCTCCGCCGGCATGAACGCACGCGTTACCTGCACCAGCTCGAGACGCAGTTCGGCCTCCGGCTGGACGTCCCGTTCGGCAAGCTGCCGCAGCGAGACCGCGACCTGGTCATGCACGGGGGCAAACGCGGCGGGCACGCGCTCGAGGGCCTGCTCGACCGCCTGTACCGATACAGCCAGTCGCAGGAAGAGTCGGAGGACGAACTGAGGGTCCTGTCGTACGGGTTCCTGCGGGAGCGCCGATGCGAGGACTGCCAGGGCCAGAGGCTCAAGCCCGAGTCGCTGGCCGTCCGGCTCGACGGCATGTCGATCGCCGAGTTCACCGCGCTGCCGGTCGACGGCGCCCGCCAGCGGCTCGCGAAGCTCGAGGCGCGCGGCCGCGACCGGGCCATCGCGCTGTCGATCATCGGGGAACTCTCGGCCCGCCTGGGCTTCCTCGAGCGAGTCGGGGTCGGCTACCTCACGCTCGACCGCCCCGCCGAGACGCTCTCCGGCGGCGAGATGCAGCGGGTGCGGCTCGCGGCCCAGCTCGGATCGAGTCTCACCGGCGTTCTGTACATCCTCGACGAGCCGACCATCGGCCTGCACCCGCGCGACACCGGCCGCCTCCTCGACACCCTTTCCGGCCTGGCCGAGGAGGGCAATACCGTCCTCGTCGTCGAGCACGACGAGCAGACGATCCGCTGGGCCGACGAGGTCATCGACCTGGGACCGGGGGCCGGCAGGAACGGAGGCCGTCTCGTCGCGCGAGGCACCCCTGACGAACTGGCCTCGGCCGAGGGCAGCCCCACCGGCGCCTGTCTCCGCGACGGGCCTCTGGCCGGCGTCCCGCTGCCCAGGCGGCCCACCGGCCCGGATGCCTGCCCGTGGCTCGAGCTGCGCGGGGCCCGCGCCCACAACTTGCGTAACCTCGACGTTCGGTTCCCGCTCGGCCGCTTCGTCTGCGTCACCGGCGTGAGCGGCAGCGGCAAGAGTTCCCTGGTGCGAGACGTTCTCTACCGCGAGCTGCACCGCCTGCAATCCGGCCCCGGCCGCGCGCCCGAGGCCTGCGACGCCATCCTGGGTCACGAACCGCTGGAGCGGATCGTCGAGGTCGACCAGAGCCCCATCGGCCGGACGCCGCGCTCGGTGCCCGCCACCTACGTCGGCGCCTACGACCACATCCGCCGCATCTTCGCCGCGACCTCCGAGGCGCGCGCCCGCGGCTACGGACCGGGGCGCTTCAGCTTCAACGTCCAGGAGGGCCGGTGCCGGACCTGCGAGGGTGCCGGCGAGATCACGGTCCAGATGAACTTCCTGCCCGACGTTCACGTCGAGTGCGAGGAGTGCGAGGGCCGCCGCTTCGACCGCGAGACGCTCGCCGTCCTGCACCAGGGCAAGAGCATCGCGGAGGTGCTGGCCATGACCGTCGCCGAGGCCTGCGAACACTTCCAGAACCAACCGCCGGTCAAGCGTCTGCTCGACGTGGTCAACGCCAGCGGCCTTGGCTACCTCGCTCTCGGCCAGCCGAGCAACACTCTCTCGGGCGGCGAGGCGCAGCGCATCAAGCTCGCCAAGGAGCTCTCCCGCCGCGCCACCGGCCGCACGCTCTACATCCTCGACGAGCCGACCACGGGCCTGCACTTCGACGACACGCGCAAGCGGCTCGGCGTGCTCAACAAGCTGGTCGATCAGGGCAACACGGTCGTCGTGA
>CAZSVK010000032.1:0-21035 GCA_964610245.1 uncultured bacterium | reverse complement strand
CTCGGGCGGCGAGACGCAACGCATCAAGCTCACCGAGGAGCTGGGCAAGCGCAGCTCGGGCCGCAGCCTCTACGTGCTCGACGAGCCCACGACCGGACTGCACGCGAGCGACGTCAAGAACCTGCTGCTGATGCTGCACTCGCTGGTCGAGCGCGGCGATAGTCTCGTGGTCATCGAGCACAACCCCTCGGTCATCTGCAGCGCCGATCACGTCCTCGACCTTGGCCCCGAAGGCGGCAGCGAGGGCGGCCGGATCGTCGCCGCCGGTACACCCGAGGAGGTTGCGCGCCTGAGCAAGCGCTCGCACACCGGCGCCTTCCTGAAGGGGATCCTGCGCAGTAGACTGTAGGCTGCAGCCTTCAGTCTCCCATGCGACACGAACTCCCGGCCGGCTCCGTTCTCGGCGGCTACCGCATCGAGGGCAAGCTTGGCCAGGGCGGCATGGGGATCGTCTACAAGGCCCGCCAGATCTCGCTCGACAGGCCGGTCGCGCTCAAGGTCCTGACGTCGGATCTGGCCTTCGACGAGGCCTCGCGCAAGCGCTTCCTGCAGGAGGGCATCCTCGCCGCGCGGGTGCAGCACCCCCAGCTCGTGCGAGTCCTGCAAGTCGGAGAGCAGGAGCACCGCCTGTTCCTGGCCTTCGAGCTGGTGCACGGAAAGACGCTCAGGGAGAAGTTGCACCGCGAGGGGCCGCTCCCGGTTCAGCAGAGCGTGGATGTTGTCCTGGCCTGCGCCGACGCCCTGGCCACGCTTCACGACGCGGGCATCTTGCACAGGGATATCAAGCCCGAGAACATCTTTCTCTCCGTCGACCGGGGGCCACTCATCGGAGACCTCGGCATCGCCAAAGACCTGGCCACCGAGGGGCTCGTCCAGACCCGCAAGGGGTTCGTGATGGGCACCCCGGCCTACCTGGCCCCCGAGACCATCGTGGGCAAGCCGGCCGGCCCCGCGTCCGATCTGTACGCCCTCGGCGTCGTGCTCTTCGAGTGTCTCGCGGGGGAACCCCCCTTCGGCGGACCCGAGCCCCAGGCGATCCTCAAGCAGCACGTGAAGTCGCCGGTGCCGCCGCTGGCCTCTCTCGGCCGCGGGGTCCCCCCGGAGTTCGATCGCATCCTCGCCCGCTGCCTGGCCAAGGCGCCGGAAGACAGGTTTGCCGGCGCACGCGAGTTGATCTCCGCCCTGCAGCATTTGGCGAACGACCAGACCCTGCTCGAGGCCACGATGATCCGCGCCGATTCGGTCGCCGCCCGCGAAGCCGCCCGGCGCGTCACCCGCGCTCCCAGGCCTCGCACGTCGACCCGGTCGAGTCAGATCGCCACGGCGGCGGTAAGGGATCGCTCGGTCATGATAGGCCTGGGGGTCGCCCTGCTCGCCACCGTGCTCGCGGCCGGGATCCTGCTCTACGCGCGGAGCGGCGCGCCTCCTGCCGCGGCGCCTCCGATCGCCCGGGTCGCCACGCCCGAGCCCGAGCCGTCGGCCGAGGCCCACCGCAAGCAGCTGCTCGAGAAGGCCCGGGAGGCTGCCGCGGAGGCGACGCGAACGATCGAGGCGCTCCGGGCCGAGGCCGAGCAAGGCCACGCCCAGGATCTGCGCGACCCGGCCTCGCTCTCGACGCCGGTCCTGCTCGAACGCATCTTCGCGATCTGGAAGCGGGCGCAGAACGCCATCATTCAGGCCCTGCCGGCCGCGGCGAGCCTCGCCCGCAACAACGGGCCGGAAGGAGCGCCCATGGCCGGAGAGCTGCTCGTCAGGTTCTTCCTCCTGACGGAGCACATCCGGGTCCTGAGCTGGGACGCGATGACCGCCCAGGCAAGCCTCAAGACCATCACCTTCGCCCTGATCGGCTCTTTCTCGCTCGAGTTCAAGGTCGCCGGCGTCATGGAGAGGCTATCGTCCGACGCCGTTCGATTCCAGGGCCAGGTGCCCCCGATCCTGATCCAGTCGCGCGATCCGGTCTGGCGGACCGGATGGCTGGCCCTCCGGGCCCTTTCGCGCTACGACCTGAAGGGCAGAGCGATCGACGCCCTGCACAAGGAGGTCGTCGATAACGCGCTGGCGCTCACGCCCCGGATCCGGCTGCCGGCCGCGCCCACGATGCAGGACCTGGCGCTGGCCTCCGCGGCGCTCAGGACGCTGATCCTGATGGGCGCCTTCGACGCCGTCGAACGGCTCACCAGCTCGTGGCTCGCCCCGGTGTCGGGCGCCTCGGGCGCCGCCATGCCGCCCGCCGCGGAGCTGGCCTTCTACGAGACGGCGCAGACGCGCAACCGCCTGCTGCTGGCGGCCCTTCTTACGTCGGAAGACCGGCTCCAGAAACACGAGGCGCAGTTCCGGACCTGGGTCGGGCTGAGAGATCGGCTGATCACCCACTGGCCGCGCGATCCGGCCGCCGGAGCCTCGGCCGATCCGCTCGACCGGGAGCTGGCCTGGCGGTTACTGCAGGCGCGGGTGTGGCTCTCGATCTGCGGCCGCCGCAGCGAGCTGCAGGTGCCCCCCGAGCCCCGGCGCAACCCCTCGCCGAGATAGGCCCGACGCCCCGGGTGCCTTTACTTTCGGGCGCTGCATCGATATGATCGGCAGATGCCGGCACCGTCCGGCAGGAGTCCGGTTCATGGCCGTCAATCTCGCGAAAATCTGCGCCGATCTCGCTCATCCCGATCCGCAGATCAAGACCTTCGCCCTGATGAGCATCACGCGGCTCAGCCCGCAGATCGTCGACTCTCCCGCAGAGATCCGCGAGATCGCGGCCCGCCTCAAGCCGCTGTCGTCGTCGGACAATCCCGACGTCGTATTCCTGGCGCGCAAGGCCTTCAATCACATCGATTCGGCCTTCAAGGCATGCCTCCACGACCAGGAGGCCCCGGCAGGACCGGCCGGCCCCGCGACGCCCTCACCCGAGCCGATCGCCGCGCCGGTGGTTGCCACGCCCATCCCGTTCGTGCAGGCACTCGAGTCGCCGGTCATACCCGTGACGCTCGCCCCGGTAGCGCCGCTCCAGCCGATCGCGATCGAGCCGCAGCAGCCGGTGGCGGCGGTCGTCCTGCCCGGGGCGCCGGCGCTGGTAGGCGCACCCAGCGCCGCGCCGGCCCCGGCCCCGGTCGCGATCCCTGCCGCCCCACCGGCCGCAGCCGCGATCGCGCAGGCCGCCCCGCCGGTAGCCGCGCCGCCCGTGGCCGGCCTGCCGCCCCGGCCCCCGCGCCCGGCCCCCGCGCCGACTGCGCCCGCCAAGCCGGCAGGTCCTCCGCTGCCGGACGCAAGCTCGCTGTCGCGGCCCGAGCTGCTCGACGCGATCACGCGGCCGCTTCCGACCTACTACATCGCATCCTGTCTGATCCAGCTCGCCTCAAAGGGCACCACCGCCGACCTGGACGCACTACGATCGCTCCTGGAGCACGCCGACGATCGCGTTCGAGCCAACGCCATCGAGGTGTTCGAGCGGCTGGGCACGCACCATCACATCGACTGGCTGGTTCCGCGCCTGGCCGACCGCAACAACCGCGCTCGCGGTAACGCCGCGGTCGCTCTGGCGAAGCTGGGCTACGCCGGGGTCGAAGACACGCTCCGGGACATGCTCGCGCAGTCGGCGATGAGCATGCGCGAGACGGCGGTCTACGTTCTCTCCAAGATCGACATGCCGTTCGTCGAGGCGCTGCTCCTGCACGCGCTCGACGACCCGTACGAGGGCGTTCGCCTGCGGGCCACCAAGGCGCTCGCCCGCTTCCCGACGCGCGCCGTGGTCATCGCCCTCAAGCGCATGCTCAACGACCTCGACATCAACATCTGCGAGGCCGCCGCCGAAGCGCTCCGGGCCATCAAGGTGTTGCTCCAGAACCAGCGCGCGGCCGCCGAGGCCGCCGCCCCGCCGCCGATCCCCGAGAAGCCCGAACCGGCAGCGCCGGCCCCCGCGCCTCTGGCGGCCCCGGCCAAGGCCCCTTCGGCCCCGGAGCAGGCCGCCCATCTCGAGGAACTCTACCGTGGCCTGGGCACCGAGATCTACCAGCTCTGCAGGCTCAACGTGCTCACTCACGAGAACCTCGACAGCGTCTTCTACGAGGTCCTCCGCTATCAGGACTTCCTCCGGAACTACATGGTGAAGCGCGGAGATCCCGAGGATGCCACCCGGACCTCGGCCATCGAACACCTGCAAGAGAAGATCAAGGCCTCCTTCACCCAGCTTGGCCGCCAGGCCGCCGAACTCCTCCAGCGCCAGCAGCTGCAGCTCCCGCCTCGCGAGGGCGAGCCAATCCGCAAGCTCCTGGCCGAGCTGGCCCAGGCCAGCCGCGCCGGAGCCTGACCTGCCTTCCGCCAAGCGATGTCCCTCAAGATCCAGCGCATCATCGAGGATCTGTCCGACTCCGATTCGGAGATCCAGACGCTCGCCCTGACGACCGTCACCCGCATCAGCTTCGACGACGGCGTCACCCAGCAAGAGCTGCAGATCCTCCGCCGCAAGGTGAACGAGCTGTGCACCGGACCTAACGGCGACATTGCCTTCCTCGCCAAGAAGGCGGCCAACTACATGGATGCGGGCGGCCGCCAGACCCAGTCCATCTCCCGGGAGGCGCTCGCCGGGGCCGTCGCCAGGTCCCAGGCCGCGCCGCAGCAGCCGGCCGCTCCGCCTCCTCCGCCGGCCGCCGGCCGGCAGCTCGTGGCCGAACTGGTGCGGGAGACCGACACGGTCAAGATCGCGTCGATCCTCGCGAATCTGAGGAGGTGCACCGACCCGTCGGTGCTGGCCGACACGAGCAGGTTCCTCTCCCACTCAGACGACCGCGTGCGGGCGAATGCGGTCGAGGTGTTCGAAGACCTGGGCGACAAGCGACACATCCCGCTGCTGGTACCGCTCCTCAACGACGAGAACAACCGGGTGCGCTCCAACGTCGTCAAGGCGCTGGGCCGCTTCGGCGATCCTCACGTCAAGGAGTACCTCGCGTCGATGCTCGACAGCGACAAGGTCGCGATGCGCGAGAGCGCGGTCTACGCCATTGCCCAGCTCTCCAAGCTCGATCTGGAAGACCTGCTCGTGCGCGCCGCCAGCGACGCCTACGAAGGGGTTCGCCTCCGGGCCGTGAAGTGCCTCGCCGACTGCACCGGCGAGAGGGCCGTCGCGGCCATCACCCGCCGGATAGACGACAACGATCCCACCGTGCGCCAGCAGGCGATCGAGATTCTCGCGGCCAAGGGGGTCGACATCCGGGAGCTGCTCAAGCAGCGCCAGGAGCTGGGACTGAACGACGCCAGCTCCAACATGCCCTACATCCCCACGCCTCCCGCGAAGGCGACCCCGGAAGACGAGGAGTTCCAGGCCCGTGTCCGGGAGAAGGTCGAGCGCACCTTCAAGCGCGAGATCCTCAACATCGCCCAGGAGCTGCGCGAGGCGGAGGTCAAGGCCACGCTCTCGCGCCTGCTGTTCAAGATAGGCGTCGACGGCTTCGAACTCTGCCGCCGCGGCGAGCTCAAGGACAAGGCCCTGATGGTCCACTACTACGAGATCACGCGCTACCAGGACTACCTGCGCTCCCTCTCGCACAGCCTCGCCCCCGACGGCGAGCTGAAGACCCAGATCCTCACCAGCGGCCTCGACCAGTACCGCGCCAAGATGCGCGCCTCCTTCGTCCGGATGGGCAAGGCGATCGCCCAGGCCTACCGCAACAAGACCGTGGCCATCGCCGAGACCCCCGAGCTGCGCGCCTTCGCGAAGATCCTGCAATGACGCGCCCGCTCGCCCTGGCCGCGCTCCTCGCCCTCGGGCTCGCCTGCCAGGGATCCGGGCCGGCCGCGGCCTCCGACGAGCCGCTACCCGATTCCGGCGCCGCGATCGACAAGGACTGCGAGGCCTCGCTGCGCTGGCTCCGGCTCAGGCTCGAGCGCGAGAGGCTGCTGGTCAAGCACGGCGCCGAGGACAAGGCGATCAAGATGGAGGCCGAGACCCTGAGGCACGAGGCCAAGTGCCTGCGGCGTTATCTCTGGTACGCCCGCCACGACCGCAAGCTCTCGGGCCGGGTCAAGCCGCTCGCCGAGGCGCTCGACGCCCTGCAGAAGAAGGACGCCAAGGCCAGTCTCGACGAGCGCAAGCAGTCCGGCTTTCTCCCCAGCCCCTGCGTCGCCGACCCGCTCGGCAAGGCCCCTCCCAAGGCTGAGCCCCCCGCGCCCGCGCCTGCCAGGACCGGGGCCGGCAAACCGTGAGTCCCGTGAGCGAAGGGCAAGCCAATCCGGGGCTCGAGCCCGGCGTGCTGCTCGACTACCGGCCCTCGCGGGCCATCGAGATCGTGCCCGGCGTGCTCGGCGCCCGGGCCCGTCTGCGCTCGGGCACCGTCCTCTACACCAACGTCGTCATCGGAGACGACTTCGAGACCGGGCACAACGTCGTCGTTCGCGAGCAGACCCGCATCGGGCGCCAGGTCTCGATCTGGAGCAACAGCATCGTCGACTACGGCTGCACGGTCGGCGATCGGGTCAAGATACACTCCGGAGTTTACCTCGCCCAGTTCACCGTCCTCGAGGACGACGTCTTCGTCGCCCCGGGCGTCGTCTTCGCCAACGACAAGTACCCCGTCCGCGGCCCCGGGGACCTCGAGGGCCCGGTCGTCCGCAGCGGCGCCCGCATCGGAGTCAACGCCACCATCCTCCCGGGGGTCGTCGTCGGCCGGGGCGCGCTCGTCGGCGCCGGCGCCGTCGTGACGCGAGACGTCCCCGACGGGGCGGTCGTCGCCGGCAACCCCGCCCGCCCGGTCGCGCCGAGGCGGCTCCGGACACCGTAGGAACTCCCACGAATCCGGCCGGGTGACGCTCACCGGCGGGGGGAGTAGAATCGAGTCGTGCGAGTCCTCTTCCTCAATCCACCGGCCCGGGAGCGCGTCATGCGCCGCTGGACCGCGTCGTACTACGCGCCCAACTTCCTGATGCCTCCGATGGAGCTGATGGGGCTTGCGGCGCTCGCCCGCGACTGGAAGGGCAGCGACGTGCTGGTCGTCGACGCCGTCGCCCGGGACCTCGACCTCGACGGCGTGCGCCGAGAGGCGGTGCGCTTCGGGCCGGACGTCATCGTGCTCGCCGTGGGCTTCTCGACCTTCCCGGGCGACCTCGCCGCCGCCGCCGCGCTGGTTTCCGACCACCCCCACGCCACCGTCTGCGCCACCGGCTACCTCCCATCCGAGTTTCCGGCCGACGTGCTCGAGCACTGCCCCTTGCACGTCGTGCTCCTGGACGAGCCCGAACTCGTCTTCGCCGACCTCCTCGACTGCCTCGCCACCCGCACGACGCTCGCCGGGGTCCCGGGCCTGGCCTTCCGGGACGGCCGCCAACCGGTGGTCAACCCGCGGCGGCCCCGCATCGACGACCTCGACCGGCTGCCGCTGCCCGACCACTCGCTGGTCGACCTCTCGCTCTACGCCGAGCCGCTGCGCCCGGGCCCGATCGCGGTCACCCTCAGTGCCCGCGGCTGCTCGCACGCCTGCGTCTTCTGCACGCGCACCTACGGCCGCCAGATGCGCTACCGCAGTCCCGGCAACATCCTCGACGAGGCCCGCCTGCTCGCCGGCCGCCACGGAGTCCGCAACCTCCGCTTCATGGACGACACGCTGCCGCTCGACCGGCCGCGTCTCCTCGAACTCTGCCGTCTGCTGTCGCGCGAGCGGTTGGACCTCGAATGGACCGCCCTCTCGCGCCTCGACTGCCTCGAGCCCTCGCTGCTGGCCGAGATGCGACGCGCCGGCTGCCGCCGCCTCTACGTCGGTCTGGAGAGCACCTCGCAACTCGTGCTCGACTCCCTGCGGAAGGGCTACCGCGCCGAGCAGATGCCCAGGCTCGTCCGCCAGGTGCGCGACGCGGGCCTCGAGCTGAGCGGCTTCTTCATCGTCGGCACGCCCTGGGAGACCCCCTCCGACATCGACGCCAGCATCCGCGCCGCCATCGACTGGGACCTCGACTTCGTCATCGTCACCCGCCTCCAGTACTGGCCCGGCACCTCGCTGGGGCTCGACTCCCGGCCATCGTCGCTCTTCCCCTTCCGACCCGTCACGGCGCCCGACAGCACCCTCGCTGCCGAGCAGAAGTTCTACCGCCGGTTCTACCTGCGGCCGGGCTACGCTCTGCGGCAGCTCGGGAGGGTCATGTCGAGGCCCGTCGACGCCTGGCTCGGGCTGAAGCGGCTCGCGGGTTTCGTGAACTCGTCGCCCAGCCACGACCTGATCTGAACGCGCCGCCAGGTCCCGCGGCTCCCCCAAGCGCCCAGGACGAGCGGGTGTGTGGCGTCGGCCCGGATGACTTCCTCGCCTTCTGGCCCTAGAATGTCCCCGGGCGTGGAGGCGTGAAGGATCGTGGTCCAGGGTTCCACAGGACGAAGATGGGTGTTTCTCGGGCTGGCGGGGGCCAGTCTGCTCAACCTCGCTCTGGCGCCCTCCGAGCGGGGGAACCTGCTGCCGGCCGCGTGCCTGATGTCGGCGGTGGCGGTGTTGCTCTACCGCGCGGCTCGGCCGCAAGAGAAACCGACGAGACCCGAGCCGTTCTCCTCGGCGGACCAGCTCATCACGCTGGCGGTCTTCGCGCTGGCATTGCTCGCCAGGTTCTATTGGTTGGAGTTCCGGCCGCCCTCGCCCAACCTCGACGAGGGAATCAACGGCGGGCTCATCGCCGGCATCCTCAATCACACGTGGCAACCGGGCCCGGTGCTGGATCGGGCCGTGCCGGGCGAGGAGGCGCTGTTCTTCTATCTGCACGCCTTCAGCTTCAGCCTGTTCGGCCCCACGATGCTCGCCTTCCGGCTTCCGGCGGCGCTGCTCGGGGCCTGCTGTCCGGTGCTCCTGTTCTGGCTGTTTCGCAGGCTCGCGCGGCGTCTGCCCGCGGCCCTGGCCGCGCTGCTCGCCGCCGTCGACCCCACGCTGTGCCACTTCAGCAGACAGGCCAACACCATCATCTACCCCGCCGTGTTCGAAGCCGGCGCGCTGCTCTTCATGGTCCGGGCGCTGTCGACCGGACGGCTGACCGACTTCCTGGGCATGGGGCTGATGCTGGGCGCCGGACTCCATACCTATCCGGCCTTCCGGATCGTCCCGCCCATCCTGCTGACGATCCTGGCCCTGGGATGCTGGTCGTCACGCCGGACGTTGCCCGGCCGGCTGATGCTCGGCTGCTTGCTGACGTTCGTGGTCACGCTCGCCCTCTTCTCGCCTTTCGTCCAGGACGCCTCGACACTCGAGCTGTACGCCGGGCGGTTGACGAGGATGACGACGGCAGGGATGTCCCCGGTCGAGGCGCTGGGACACGCCCTGCGGCGGGTGCCGGACGTTGCCGGCATCTTCCTCGGAGTGGAGCCGTATCTGGAGGGGTTCGTGCCGCTTCCTCGCAGCCTGGTGCCGCTGGCCCTGCTCGGGGCGCTCGCTCTGTTGCGGGCCGGGCACCGGGACCCGACGCGGCCGCAGCCAGCCCCCCCCCGCGGCGCAGCCGGCCCAGGAGCGCTCGCCCCCGCCGCGCCGACTGGTTCCACGCTGACCGACGCGCTGACGGTCTCGCTCATCTCCCTGGCGCTTCTCCCGCCCCTGGTCGTGCACTTCGAGGCTGCCGCCGCGCGCCGCTTCCTGCTCGGCATCGTGCCGCTCTACATCTGGCTCGCCTTGGGGCTCGACAGACTCTGGACGTGTCTTGCGACCGGCCGACGCGGCCTGGTCCTGATGGCCGCGTTCCTGGCCCTGATCGCCGCCGAGTTCTCGGACCTGCACCACAGCCTGGTGAGGATGTGCTCGCAGATCGGGATGATGCCCCCGCAGGAGAAGCTTCTCCGCGCCGCGGCGCACCTCGCGCCCGAGCGCCAGGTTGTCGTCTCTCAGTCGACCGTACGCTATCCGTTCCTCACGGGACAGATGGGCATGGCTCCCAACCTCGCCTTCCTCCTGAACAACTTCGGCGTGGTCTCGGCCCTCGGTCTGAACCTCTTTCCCGTCTTCCCTTCCTGGTCCGACGTCAGCTACGTCCTGGGCAAGGAGGAGTGGCAGAAGTTGCTGGAAGAGACGTTTCCCGGCGGACGGCACGAGCGCTGGGAGGGGCCCGCGGGCAGCGGTTGCGGACTCGACCTCTACACCGTTTCCCGGCGGGAGGCCCATTCCTTCCAGGGGCTCTATCTGTCCTCCGGGCTGGATGTGAACACGTCGCCGGACCTGCTGGTCTCGGGCCTGAACATGCCGGGCATCGCCCTGCAACCGGACCGCGGTTACCGGTGGACCGGGGCGCTCTATCTGCACCAGGAGGGACTGTGGGACTTCCGGTTCGACGGGACCCGCGGTGCCATCCTCTCGATCGGGGAGCGCACGGCCAGCTCGAGCGCCGGAGGGTGCGGCCTCTCCGGGTGGTTCCCGGAGGGCTGGCAGGCTTTCTCGGCCCGCGCGACCACGGCCCGGACGACGGTCGGCCCGATCTCGTTCTCCTGGCGCCCGCCGTCTTTCGACCGGTTCTCCGAGGTGCCGTCCGAGGTGTTCCTGCGCAAGCTCCCGGCGAACGCGCTCTTCCGCGCCAGACCGGTCGTGGAGCCGGAACTTTCGGTGGCCAGCGTCCGGTACCGATACTGGGTCGAGCCCGAAATCGGAGGGCGCACGCAAGACATGGCGTTTGTGAACGGTCGCATTTACTTGCTGGGCCACGGCCGGGCCCCCCTCCTCTGCCTCGACCTGGACGGGGCCCCGGTGCGCTCCTGGAAGGGGCTGCGAGACCAGCAGGACCGGCCGATCGAGTTGCCTCCCACCCGGGGCTTCCTGCGCTTCGGCTACTCGCTCGCGACCGCGCCCGACGGCACGCTCTTCCTGGCCGACTGCTATGCCAGCCGGCTGCTGTTCATCCGACCGGACGGGCAATTGAACCGTCTCGTCACCTTTGCCGGCGAGACGCACCGGCTCAGCGGGATCGCCTACGACGCGGCCTCGTCCACCGTGCTGGTCGCCGACTCTCTGTCGGGGAAGATCCTGCGGTTCGAGCCCGACGGCGAGCCGAAGCCCGCCTGGAACTGCTTCGGCGCGACGTCGCTCTGCAGCTCGCCGGACGGGCAGCGGATCTACGTCACGACCCAGCGGAGGGGCGGTATCGCCGTGCTCTCGGCGGAAGGGAGGGAGTTCGACTTCTGGCGGGCCGTGGACGTCACCGCGCTATCTCGCATGACCTGCGGCCCGAAGGGTAACCTCTACGTTCTGGTGGAGGGAAACCGACTCCTGGGCTTCACCCCCGAGGGCCGGATCCTCGTGCGGATGGAAGTCCTGCCGGATCCGCTTCCCGCGTACGAATCCAAGGTGGCATTCAAGCTGGCGATCCGGCCGCTGGACGAGCACGAGCTGCTGCTCGGCCTCGGAGGCGTGGCCAGCGGCTTCGGCGTCGTCAGGCTGCAGCGGCCGCCGCTCTCGCCGGGGGCGCCCTCGCTCGACACCGTGCCCGTCATCGGCCCCCCTCAGCCGAAGGAACCGAGCGAGCGTTCCGGCCGGCCCGAATAGGCGTCCGCCGGTCAGCGGCGCCGGTCGGCGAGGCCGCGGCAGATGTTGTCGAGCAGGCCGCAGAGCCCGAGGAGAACCCCGAACGGGATCAGCAACACCGCCAGCGGCCACCGCAACAGGGCGCGAAGACGGTGCCCCGTCAAGTCGCTCACTGGCCCGCTCCCTGCGAGTTCCACTGCCGATCTCGCTCGACGGTCGCGCGGATGGTCCGCACGAGTTCTTCCATGCTCTGCCCCTTCGACTCGAAGTGCTCGCGTATGACGCGCTCCATCACCGGGTACTTGTCCTCGCGGTAGCAGGCGGCGTCGCGCTCCCGGCGGTCGCCCATCAGCCAGGGCCGGTAGAAGATGCGAGCATAAACGTCGGCACTCACTCCGAACGGGCAGGTCGCCTGCGTGTCGTACAGGATGAACTGCTTCTTCAGGGCGGGGAAGGCCGCCAGGCCCATCTCCTGCAGCACCAGGTCGGAACGCGCCTCTTCGTAGAGAGGGGACATGTGCACCAGCCCGTAGCGCTCCATGTAGTGCTCCCGCTGGCTCTCCAGGGTCGATTCCATCTGTTCCGGCGTGTCGCACTGTTGACGGATCGCCCCATCGGCCAGATACGGAATGCCGGTCTCGAGCAGGTGGATGATCGCCGCCGCGTGCATCGACAGCCTGCAGCCCAGACAGACCAGGCTGGTCAGACCGAAGGCGTACTTCTCGAAGTCGCTCCGAGCGGCGCCGAAGAGCAGCCTGCCCACGAGCGGCCGGACGTCGATGATGCGCTGCTCGACCCTCTCCTCGCCGAAGCGCTCCGCGAGCATCCGCGCGTGTACCTTGGTGTTCGCCAGGAAGAAGACGTAGCCGGGGTCGAACGTCAGCAGGACGACCTTGCGGGCCTCGCGCAACATCAGGACCGCCGCGAGCGTGCTGTCGGTGCCGCCCGAGTAGAGCACCCCCACCGTGTCGAACTGGTAGCTCTTTCCAGGCATCAGCGTTCTCCCCGGCGGGCCCACCAGGCCGCCACCTCGGAGGGCTGGGCCGCCCAGGCGTCGGCGTCTCCGGCCAGACCGCCCAGGAACTCGGCGTAGACCTCCAGCAACTCTCGAGAGCCGCCCAGGTGGGGTTCGGCGTGCGTGGTCACGACCGCCATCCCTCCTACCTTGCGGATGAAATCAATCTTCTGCCTCCAGATGCCCAGCATCTCTCGCGGGGGGTAGCCCAGGGCGGCGAGCTTGTCTTCCAGCGGGAGGGTCGGCGGCAACTCGAGCCCGCCCTCGGGGCGCGCGAACGGGAACACCGTGCCGCAGCCTCGAATCGCGCCCGCGGGGCTGGCGACGTCGCTGTCCGGCACCGAGCTGTCGTACTCGAAGAAGCGCGCCACGACCCCAGCGAGGCGGCGCGTCATCAGAAGACCGGGCGACCGGTAGCCGCGCATCTTCCACCTGGAGATCAGGTCGGCACAGGTCTCGAGCCGGCGCTCGATCTCCGGGCGCGGCAGATAGGCCAGCCGCAGGTCGTGTCGATCCCCGTGGAGGCCCAGCTCGTGACCGCGAGCCACCAGCCCGTCGAGCTGAGAGAGACCCGCGCGAGCCACCTCTCCGGTCACGTACCAGCAGGGGCGGAAGCCCAGCTCGCGATCGGTATCGGCCACGATGGGGACGGAGCCCAGCCCCTCGACCGTGTCGACGTCGTGCGTCACCACCAGGGCCCAGCGCTTCCCCTCGGGCCAGAAGGGAAGCGGTTGCCGGTCCTCGCCGCGGGAGCCCCGGGCCTGAAGGTGCGCCCACCTGAGCCACTCGACCGACGGGTCGGCGGGCCACACGGCCAGGCCCGTGCGAGGCGAACGCCCAAGGGTCGAGAGCCGGTGGAGCGCCAGCCGCACAGGACCCGGCAGCAGCGAGATGTAGCCGGGAGGGAGCCAGGCCGCAAGCGGTCTGCGGCGGCAGAGAAAGGCCTCGGTCAGTCGCCAGGCAGCGGCCTGCTCGGCGTCGAACAGGAAGCGGAGGCCGGCCTCTTCCTTCACCAGCACCGGCCTGCCTTCGACCCGGGCCAGCACCTCGGCCCCCTCGGGCATCGGCTCGACCGCCACGCCGATCGGCAGGAGCAGGCGGTCTTCCGAGTCCATCCAGGGGGCCCGGATCACCGGCGCCAGCTCGACCTCCTCCAACCTGGGCAGCACCGTCTGGCCCCTGCCCGAGGCCGTGGCGGAGCCGGTCCGGTGACGCCCGCCCGGCCACCAGAAGTCACCGAGATAGCTCTGGAGAACTCCTCGGCCGGGGCGCATCCGGGGGGCCAGGCGGCGGCGAGAGCGCAGCCAGATGCGGCCGAGTTCGAACGCCGCCAGCGCGATCACCGCCGGCCGGGTCCCGTTCGCGCGGCCGCCCCGACGGGGCTGCTGCAGCGAGGGCACCTGGACCACCGACATGCCGCGGGCCAGCGCCTGGGCCACCAGATCGGCGAGGAAGGCCACGCCTCGCGCTCTGAGCGTGGTGTCTTCGAAGACCTCGCGGCGCCACAGGTGCACCCAGTTGAGGTCCGCGAAGTCGGTCCCGAGCACGGCGTTGGCCAGACGCAGGAACACCCGCGACGCCAGCCGGCGGAACGCCGAGTAGTCGGGCCGCTCAGGCCGAGCCCCCATGACGACCTGGCCGCGGCGCGCCGCCTCCAGGTAGGTCGCCAGCTCCGGCAGATGGAACTGTCCGTCGGCGGGCACGTACATCACCAGCGCGGTCCGGGCCTGGCGCGCGCCGGTCAGGATCGCCTGCCCGCTGCCCTGGTTGCGCAGATGGTGAAAGGCCCGCGTGGAGGGGTGCTCCCGGGCGAGGCGAGCGGCCACCTCGCCGGTACCGTCGGTCGAGCCGTCGTCCACCACGATCATCTCGAGTCGGCCCACCAGCAAGGCAGCGTGCTCCCGGACCTCCCGGAACACCGTCTCGAGCGACGCCTCCTCGTTGTAGGCGGGAATCACGATGGTCAGCGACTCGTTGGCGAAAGGCTTCTTGCTCACGTCGGCTTCACTCCCGCCCGGGCGCCCGAGCGAGCTGGCCCGCTTCGCGTGCTGCGCCGTCATCATTGAACGCAGGGGCTCCGGCCCTGCACCCGCTCGCCCCCCGCGGCGGCTCGCCCGCAGGTTTCGCAATCAGGTAGGGCCCGAGGAACAGCGAATCGAGCCCCGTCGAGCAGAAGCACTTGAGCGCCTCGGCCGGGGTCCGCACGATCGGCTCGCCCGCGTCGTTGAACGAGGTGTTGAGGAGGACCGGCGTTCCGGTCGCCTCGCCCATCGCGAGCAGCAGGCTGTGAAAGCTGGCGTTCTGCCTGGCCGCCACGGTCTGCAGCCTCGCCGTGCCGTCGACGTGGCGGACGGCCGCCAGGCGTTCGCCCCAGCCCGGCGCGAAACCGAACACCCTCATCATGTACGGCGACGGGTGCGCGCCCGTGAAGTAGGCCGGCGCGGACTCCTCGGGGCAGGCCGGCGCGAACGGGCGAAACGGCTCGCGGTGTTTAACGCGGGAGTTCACAACGTCCTTCATCGAGGCCTGGCGCGGATCGGCAAGAATCGAGCGGTTTCCCAGCGCCCGGGGACCGTACTCCATCCGGCCCTGGAACCAGCCGACGATCTCGCCCGCCGCCAGCCGGCGGGCGGCCTCGCGCGCGGGCTCCGGGCACTCCTCGAAGGCGGCGCCGGCGCTCGTCAGGAACGCCCGGACCTCGTCGGCCGAGTAGTCGGGCCCGAGGAAGTCGGTGTACTCGGCGCCGTCCCGCGGCGCTCCGTCCAACGCGTGGGTCGCGTACAAGGCGGCCCCCATCGCCGCCCCGGCATCCGACGCCGGTGGGCACACCCACAGCTCGTCGAACCCCGCCTCGGCCAGGACGAGGCTGTTGGCCACCGTGTTCAGGGCCACCCCGCCGGCCATCACCAACCGCCGGCAGCCCGAGACGCGGCGCAGGTGCCGCGCGGCATGCACGAGCGCCTGTTCCACGCGCTGCTGCAGGCTGGCCGCGAGCTGTTCGTGGCGCCTCTCGAGCGACGCTCCAGGGGACCTCGCGGGGCCGAACGCCGCCTGAAACTTTTCCGAACAGCGAGAACGGGCCGGGCGATAGAACGAGAAGTACGACAGGTCGACCTCGAAGCGGCCCTCGTCGGTCAGCCGCAGGAGTTGCTCGAACTCGCGGGAGAAGGCCGGCTCGGCGCAGGCGGCCAGGGCCATTACCTTGCCCTCGTCGCAGTTGGGGGCAAACCCCAGGTGCTCGGTCACCGCAGCATAGACGGCGCCCAGCGAGTTGGGAAAGCTCACCTGGCCGAGACATTCGATGCGCGTGTCGCGGCCGCGCGCCATCAGCAAGCTCGTGCTCTCGCCGTAGCCGTCGGCGGTCAGGATGGCCGCCTCGTCGTAGCCGCTCGGATAGAAGGCGGCGGCCGCGTGGCACAGGTGGTGCGCTACATACTGGATGGTGAGCTTCCGCCCGCCGGCAAAGCGGAAGGTCTGCTCGGTCACGTCGGCCGGACCGGGATCCGGCCCCAGGCCCAGCAGATGCGAGGGCACCAGTTCCAGGAACTCGCGATGGTCGCGGTAGGTCATCCCCCGCCGGGAGTCGAAGTTTCGCAGGTGCTCGCCCGGGTTCCAGAAGAACGCAACCCGCTCGAGCGCGCCGGGGTCGAGGCCGGCCCTGCCCAGACAGAACCTGAGCGCGTCCATCGGAAAGGCCCGGGAGTGCTTCCGGCGATCGAACCGCTCCTGCGCGGCCGCGGAGTCGACGCGGCCGTCCACGACCAGCGCCGCGGCCGAATCGATGCCGAAGCCCAGCCCCAGGATGGCGGTCATTCCGCCACCTCGGCGTTCCGGGCGTCGGCGGAAGGGGCGTCGACCTCGCAGAACCAGCGCCAGAGCGAGGCAAGGCCATCGCTCAAGGGCACACGAGGCACGAACCCCAGCTCGCGACGGGCCCGTTCCACGGACGCCTCCATGCGAGGGGCGAGCGCCGCCGGAGGGGCCGCCGCGAACTCGGGCTCGAGACCGCTCCCCGCGGCAGCGGCCAGCATCCGGGCCAGGGAGGCCAGCGAGACCTGGGTACCGGCGCCGATGTTGTAGATGCCCCCCGACGCCCGGGGAGCCAGGGCCGCCAGGTAGGCGGTCACGACATCGTCGACGTGCGCCAGGTCGAGCGTCGTCTCTCCGTCGCCGAACACCCTCGGAGGCTGGCCGCACCGCAGGGCCCGCATCCACCGGACGAGGACCTCGGTGTGCGGACCGGCGTGGTCCATCCGAGGCCCGTACACGTTGAAGCACCTCAGGATGGTCCACCCAAAGGCGCCGCGCGCGCCGAAGGCCCTCAGCAATCCCTCGCCGGCCGCCTTGGCCGCGCCGTAGAAAGTCGTCGGGGCCGCCGGGGCTTCTTCGTCGACCGGCAGGCGCGCCGGCTGTCCGTAGACCGCCACCGAACTGGCGTAGATCACTTTCTTCACGGCATGCCGGGCGGCGGCGTCGAAGAGCGAATAGGTGCCGCGAACCATCGAGTCCAGGCACTCGTCCGGCCGTTCCTGACACCGAGGGATGCGCAGAGCGGCCAGGTGATAGACCGCGTCGCAGTCGCGCACGACCGCCTCCGCGGGCCAGCTCTCGCGAAGATCGCCGAGCAACAGTTCGAGGCGCCGGTCGCCCGCAAGATCTTCCAGATGGCGGGCCCTGCCCCGGACCAGGTTGTCGAGCACCGCGACCCTGGCCGCGCCGCCGGCCAGCAGCGCCCGGACCAGGTTGCTCCCGATGAATCCGGCCCCACCGGTGACCGCAAAGCGCCCGCCTCTGACTTGCACGCGCAAACTCTACCAACTGAGGCTGCCCGGCGCCACTGCGGGACCGCAGGCGGGAGCATCCCGAGGCCCGACCGGCGAGGTCCTGGTATATACTGCGCTCGGGTTCAGCTCGCCGCCTGGCCGTGGAACCGCCCGTGTTCGATGCCAGGGCCGGCGAGGGTCCCCTCTGAGATGGAGTGGCTGGCCTGGTGGAACCTGATCTTCGAGCTGCCCGTCCTGACGGCGTGCATGCTGTCGATGATGGCCGCTCTCGGTCCGGGCACGGAGGGGCATGATACCGACCATGACGCCGAGGCCGGTCACGATGCGGAGGTCGGTCATGACCTGCACGCCGACGTCGACCACGATCTGCACGCCGACGTCGACCACGACTTCCATGCCGACGTCGACCACGATCTGGATGTCGCGATCGAGAACGAGGTACACGTCGATCTCGGGAACGAGGTACATGTCGAGGTCGACCATGACCTGGACGCCGATGCGGACCACGACCTGCACGCCGAGGTCGACCACGATGCCGAGGCGTCTGGCGACGTCGTGCACGATGCGACGCTCGCCACCGCCCACGACGCGGAGCCGGGTCACGGCACCGACGAGGCCCACTCGCCTGGGTGGATGCAGTGGGCCCTGGCATTGCCCGGAGCCGACCGGGCCCCCCTGATGCTGGTCCTGGTCGTCCTGTCCCTCTCCTTCGGGATCATCGGGCTGGTGTCCAACCACCTGCTCGGCCAGCTGTTGCCCCCGCTCGTGTACGTCTGGCTCTCGATGGCCCTGGCGATGGGCGGAGGGCTCGCGATCAGCAGGACCTTCGCCAGGACGTTCGCCCGAGTGCTGCCCCGGATGGAAACCTATGCGCTGCAGCGCTGCGATTGCGTGGGCCAGACCGGCACCATCACCGGCACGCTCAGCGACGGCGGGGCCTACGCGCAGGTCTACGATCCCAACCACAACCTGCTCGAGGTTCACGTCCACGGCAGTCCGGGGACGAAGTTCGAACTCGGAAGCAAGATCCTCTTCCTCGACTACGACGAATCCCAGTCCCTCTATCTGGCCGAGCCGATCGATGCGCACCCGGATGCTCGGCCCCTGGCGGAACCCGCTTCGGCGCATGCTCGAGCGCGCGGGCGGCAAGCCAGAAAGCACCCCGGGGCGCGAAGGGTGAAAGGCCGGTAACGCTATGGGTAAGATGGCTCTCTGGATCGGTTTCTCGATCGTCCTGATCGTCGGCCCGTACATGATCCCCGTGATGAACAGCACGGCCAGCCAGGTGGTCGTCAGCGGCTTCGGCGTGGTGCTGCTCGCCCTCGGAGTGAGCGTGGCCACGGTGACCCGGCTCTATGTCCGGCCGGCCGCCAACGAGGCGTTCGTCCGCACCGGCTGGGGCGGCACGTGGGTCATCCTGGACGGGGGTGCGCTCATCATCCCCGTGATGCACGAGCTGGTGCGTGTCCCGCTGACCACGACACGGCTCGACGTCGATCGTTCGGGCCCCGATTCCCTCATCACCGCCGACAAGCTGCGCGCCGATCTGAAAGCCGAGTTTTACATCAGGGTAATGCCTCAGGCAGAGGACATCCAGAATGCGGCCCGCTCGCTCGGCCCCCTGGCCGACCAGCCCGAGATGATCGCCAATCTGGTCAACGACAAGCTGATCAGCGCCCTGCGCTCGGTCGCCGCCAACCGCACTCTGGAAGAGCTGAACACGCGGCGCAACGAGTTCGCGGCCGAGGTCAAGCAGCAGGTCGAGCCCGACCTCAAGCACAACGGCCTGACGCTCGAGACCGTGACCATCTCGAAGCTCGACCAGACCGCCCCTGAGAACCTGAAGGCCGACAACGTCTTCGACGCCCAGGGTCTCAAGCGCATCACCGAGATCACCACCGAGGCGATGGTGAAGCGCAACGAGTCGGAGCAGTTCGCGCAGCAGGCGATGAAGGAGCGCAACGTCCAGACGCGCCTGCAGATCCTCAAGCTCGAGCAGCAGCAGGCCGAGGCCGAGGCCGGCCAGCAGATGGAGATTGCGAAGATCCAGGCCCAGCGCGAGGCCGAGTCGAAGCAGGCCCAGATCGAGCAGGAGCAGTACGTGCAGGCCCGCGAGGTCGAGCGAGGCCGCGCCATCAAGGCGGCCGAACTCGAAGCCCAGCAGAAGGTGCTGGCGAGCGAACGCCAGCGCGAACTGGCCGACGTCGAGAAGCAGAACACCATCGAGATGGCGATGGTCGAGGCCCAGAAGCGGGTCATCGAGGCCGAGAGACAGCGCGAGCTGACCGAGGTCGAGAAACAGAAGGCTATCGAGACCGCGCAGCAGCAGAAGCTCACGGCCATTGCCGAGGCCCAGACACAGCGCGCCGAGGCCGAGGCCGGACAACTGCTCAAGATGGCCGAGCGGGAGAAGGCCGCCCAGGAGATCGAGACGGTCAAGATCAAGGCCCAGGCCAACCGCGAGGGCGACCAGAAGCTCATCGCCGCCTCCAAGGCTGCCGATCAGGACCTGGTCCGCGAGCAGCGCAAAGCCGACGCCGCGGCGTACACCGTGCTCAAGGAGGCCGAGGCGAAGAAGGCCGCCGCCCAGGCCGAGTACGAGGCCCGGATGAAATCGGCCGAAGCCGATGCCGAGTCCACGAAGAAGCGAGCCGACGCGGACGCCGAGGCGGCCAAGAAGCGGGCGGAAGGCGCCACCGCCGAGCAGAGCGTCACCGTCACGGTGCAGCAGCGGCTGGTCGAGGTCGAGCGCCAGAAGGTCGAGGTCGAGTCCCGCCGACTCGAGGTCCAGGAGATGTATGGCAAGGCGGCCATCGATCTCCAGGTGCGCCTGAAGGCGATCGAGACCCAGGGCCAGGTCGAGATCGCACGGGCCCAGGCGATCGGGACGATGCTCTCCCGCGGCAACTTCACCATCTACGGAGACCCGACCACCTTCAGCCGCATGGCTGAGTCGTTCAGCCAGGGCATGTCGATCCGGCAGTCGGTCGAGGGTTTCCTCACCGAGACAGCGACCTCGAGCAAGCTGGCCAGCGTGGTCTCGGCGGCGGCCGAGCTCGCCGCGAAGGTCGCCAGCGCGGCCAGCCCGGCGGAGGAGAAGGGGGCGGCCCCCACGGCCGCGCCCGAACCGCCGACGCCGACCGCGCCCGAGCCGGTCGTGGAGTCGAGAAGGAAGCGGTAAGCTGGAGTGGTGGAAGCGTGAAGACAGGGAATCTGTCGGGAGCGCTGCTCCCGAACCCTCGCGAGGGGCGAAGTTCGCCCCTCGACCCCCCGATGACTGGAGAGAGTCTTGCCTACGCTCGCGAGTCGGAGTCCTTGAGAGTGCCGATCGGGCCTGAGCCAGAGAGCCCGGAACCATGATGCGTATCGCAGGGCTCTTCCTCGTCGGCCTTCTGGCCCTGGCCTCGACGGCCGCCACAGTCGGGCTCATCATGGTTGGCAATCACGCCCACTGGACGAGTGACGGCCCGGGGATGCTGCTGATCATGATCGCGATCGGCGTCTTCGGGCTCGCGGCAGTCGGGCTCTGGAAGCTCTTCCTGGCCATCCTGTGCGGGACGCCGTCATCGCCGGCGGCGCCGCCGCCCGAGTTCCCACCGCTCACGTTCAAAGATCGCTGACGCCCGGGGCGGGTCCGTCGGGGACCTGCCCCGGGCGGCGAACGTCGGCCAACCCAGGCTCTCGGGCACGAGGGTGGGTCAGACCCGTCTTGCCCCTGACCCCCAACCCCCAACCCCTAACCCCTAACCCCTGTCTTTTCGGGGAAAGGAAAAACCCCGTCGACGA
>CAZSVK010000031.1:21826-23963 GCA_964610245.1 uncultured bacterium | reverse complement strand
GTCGGACCTCTTCAGCCTCGGAGCGACGATGTGGGAGTTCGCCACGGGCCGGTTGCCCTTCGCCACCATCCCCAACAGCTCGCTCCTGGCCGCGCGCGCCTTCGTCGAACTGCCACCGGTCGGAAAGGTCGTCTCCGGCGTCCCGCAGACGATTGCTGCTGTCATCGATCGCTGCTGCCAGTTTCACCGGGACAAGCGATACGGCGCGGCCGGCGAGCTACGACTCGCCCTGGAGGCCGCGGCGAAGGGCCGCACCTCGACCACCCCGGGTCAGACCGGCCCGCGGCCTCGAACGACCCGGCCCGCAAAGACGCTGGCAAGCGGCCGCGCCATCCCCGTCCTGACCGCGCCCCTCGCCGGCCGCGTCGCGCGCACGGCCCTCCTCGCCGGGGCGCTGCTGGGTTTGCTCGGCCTCGTGACGGTCTTTCTCGGTTCCGGCGGTTCCGGTGACAGGATACCGATCCCGGCTCGCGCCGGGATCGGTATCCTGTCACCGGAACCCAGCACCCCGGCCGGCAAGTCCGCGAGAGACTCTCGCCCGGCGACCGCCACGCTGGCCGGGACGGTGCTCAATCCGGGCGGTCCCCCGGCAAGCGCCGTCGGACTGGCGCTGCTCGGCGACCGGCTCGCCGTCTTCTGGCCCGAGGCGGGCACCGGCCTTCGCGCGACGGTGAGAGTGAAGGGCGCCTGGTCGATGGTCGCCACGGCCCAGGGGCCGGAGCTTGCCGAGAACTCGGGGCTGGTCGTGAAGGCGGTGGACGGCCGGGCGATCCTGGCCTACACCGGAACCGGCCCGGCGGGCGGCGCCGTGGCCCAGACCGTCGCCTTCGACCCGGAGGCGAACGCCTGGGCGGCGCCGGTCTCGCTCGGGCCTGCCGAGTCTCCCGGCATCCAGCTCGAACTGGCGGGGCGGCCCGATGGCACCGGCCCGGCGCTGCTCGTCTGGGAGGGGCCGTCGCGCCACGAGCTGAGCGTGGCCTGGCAGCTTCCGGGCGGCAAGGGCTGGGCGCCCTCGCGCCAGCTCCAGTGCCGCAACCGCAGGGAGCGCTTTGCCGCCGCCCAGGACGCGGCCGGCGAAGGGCTCGTGGTCTGGCAACAGCAGCCGAACGAGTCGGCCGCATGGCAATTGCTCGCCAGCCGCTGCGCAGGTCCGAAGGGGCTCTGGCTGACGCCGACACTGTTGAAGTTCAAGGCGGCCGGCATCGACACGATCCACCCGGTGCTGGCCGCGACCGG
This sequence comes from uncultured bacterium, assembly GCA_964610245.1. Taxonomy (GTDB): domain Bacteria; phylum Muiribacteriota; class UBA6191; order JACPRK01; family JACPRK01; genus CAZSVK01. The sequence continues at coordinate 22,727 of CAZSVK010000031.1, read as the reverse complement.
CAACCGGTTCCACCTGGCCTGGTCGGAGGTCGAGTTCCTGATCCATCCGATGATGACCGCCTCGAGCGAGGACGGCGGCCGGACCTTCGGCGCGCCGGCGCGCCTCTGCTGGCCCTACGGACGTGACCCGTTCGCGCGATTGGGCGCCGCGGGCGATCGGGTCTGGGCCCTCTACTGGTACGCGCCGGCGAAGCTGCTCGCGTGGGCGCACAGCTCGGACCGCGGCCGCACCTGGAGCCGGCGGCAACTCGTGGGTCCCGTCGCCGACAAGCCGAACGCCACCGCCCTGGCGGTCACGCCCGTGGGAGAGGCCTGGCTGGCGTGGGCGGACGATCGGGGCAGCGTCCGGATCGCCTGCCTGCGCTGAACCGTAGCGCCGCGAGCACCAGCGCCCAGACCGAGAGGTCGAGAACGCCGCTGCCGCGTCCCGCGCCCATGGCGCATCCGCGCTGGCCCGTGCCGCCCTCGGGCGCGGGCACCTGGTTGCCCAGGATGACCGAGATGTCGATGGTCTGACCCAGCAGCGCCCGGTTGACGAACACCGTGCCCGGGTCGCCCAGGACGAGCTGCATCGAGGAGCTGCTCGAGAGCCTGACGGTGTAGGTCCGGAGCACCTCGTGAGGGAAGTAGAACTGGCCGTCTTCGCGGACGCGCTCGAGCGTCAGCACCGTACCGTCGGTGGTCGTGGCCGAGAGCGTGACCCCGATGAGCCGCGCAGTCAGCTCGGGGGTGAGCGTCACCGGCGCGGGGCTGAGCGGCCGGGTGCCCTCGTAGAGCTGCACGAAGTCGTCGAGAGCCGCGACCGGCGCGCCACCGGCCGTGGCCCAGACCGCGACGCGCTCCCCGCGCAGGGCTGGGCCCCGGCCCTGCTTCGCGGGCGTCGACGGATCCGTTTGCCCCG
>CAZSVK010000031.1:7455-21816 GCA_964610245.1 uncultured bacterium | reverse complement strand
AGCCGCGCCGGTTCGCTCCAGGCCAGACCGTCGTAGACGCTCAGCAGGACCGCGTAGGCCCCGGGCAGATCGAGCGTGAGCAGCGGCGACCCGCTCGTCGCGTCGTCCACGCCACGGACGATCGACCCGGCGGGCGCCGAAGGGAGGCCGCTGGCTTCACGCGCCAGGCTCCACCGGTAAGCTGCCACGGGCCCGGCGCCACCGCGACTGGCCACGCCATCGAGTCGGAGGCGCAAGGGGAACGGTCGTCCGGGCGTCTGCTCCAGCGCCGTCGCTCGGGGAGCCGCCACCGGACCCGCCACGACCTGCCCGGCGGAGCCCAGCGCCCCGCCGAGCAGGCAGAGCAGAGTCAGCGTCACGACCCGCCTCAAGGCCTCACTTCTCCTTCGCGGCAGGGGTAGCGGGAGCGGCCGGCGCCGGGACGAGCGGAACGCCGAGCTTGGTGAGCACCTGGTTGACGTCGAGCGGATCGAAGCGCAGCGTCGAGAAGACCACGTCGCCCAACCTCAAGTTTCGAACCGTCTCGAGCGCGGCGATGGTGGCGCCGCCGGGTCCCAGCAAGGCACGGCGTCGCAGATCCTCGCCTGCGGCCTCGGCCTTCTTGATGAGCAGGGTGCCGGCAGCGTTCTTCTCGGCGGCATACAGGTCGGCGTCGGCGCGGGTCTCGGTCACGTACTTCTGGTAGTCGGCGACGATCTTGTTGATCTTCTTGTCCATCTCGGCCTTCATCTGCATCAACGTGGCGTCGCGGGTCTGCTGGATGACCTTCACCATCGCGTCGGTCTCGGCCAGGATCTTCTGCGTCAGGCCCTTCTGCTGGGCCGAGAGGCCCTTCGACTTGTTCAGCTCGATGTCCTGGTCGGCCAGCTTCTTGTCCTTGATCTTGCGCTCGTACTGCTCGTCGAACTTCACGTCGCGGATCAGGATCTCGATGATGTCGACGTCGGCCTCATTATCCTTGAGGATGGCGATCAGGTTGGTGCGGGCGCGCTCGGTCGCCTTGTTGCGACTGGCGGGCTGGTAGAACTCCTCGGTCTTCATCGTGCCGAAGGCGCTGCGGCAGGCGTCGCGCGCCAGGTTCTGAATGAAGCTCTGGTAGCGGTCGCCGGGACCGAACTTGACGAGCACGCCGTGGGCCTGGCCTGGTCGGATGCGGTACTTGACCGTCACATCGAGGCTCACGGAGTAACCGTCGTGGCTCTTGAGCTGGAACGGATAGCCGGACGAGTCGCTCATGTGGAAGGTCTGCACGGTACCGTCGAAGCGGTTCCACTCGTCGACGAACCAGAGATTGCGGTGCCAGCCCGGCCCGAAATCCTCCCGAACGACGCCCTGCGAGCCGAAGAAAGCCAGGCGCTGCGTGCGCACGCCGACCATGCCCAGGGGCACCTTGTACATCAGCGACTCGCCCAGCGTGCCGAGGAAGAGCAACGTCAGAGTTATGGCGACGACCACCAGCTTGATCGTGAGCTTCATCGCTGCACCTCCCCGTCGGCGGCGGCCCCGCCGGCCGCGTCCTGGACGGCGTCACCCGAAATCCCGGCCGTGTCCGGCATCCCCTGCATCAGTCCGGGTCCGGAGGCAGGCGCGACCGAGGCCGAGCCGAAGTGCTGCAGCCGCTCGATCCGGCTGTCCAGCAGCAGCGGCTGGCCGGTGATGTGCATCGTCTGCAGTTTCTTGGCGTACTCCAGGAGCACCAGATTCCGGCCGCCCACGAGCGCCTCGGCCAGGCTCTTCATGCCCTCGGCCTCGGCCTCGCGCGTGGCCCGGATGCCCTGGGCGCGTTTCTCGCTCTGGTAGAACTGGGCGTCGGCGTCGACCTTGGTCGAGTAGGAGTAGGCGTCGGCGCCCAGCTTGGCCTTGGCCGCCTGGGCGTCGGCCTCCACCAGCTTGCGGTCCATGTCGCCCTTGAACTGCGCGACCTCGACCGCGACCTTCGAATCTTCCTCGATGCGAACCCTCTTCAGCCGCTCGGCGCCGGCCTTCGCCTGCGATTTCTGCTCCTCGACCTCCTGGTCGGCCAGCTTCTTCTCGCGGATCTTCTGTTCGTACTCGTGGTAGAAGCCGAAGTCCTGGACCTGGACCGCCGAGATCTGGATGCCCCACGGCCGCAGTTCCTTGTTCAGCTCGGCCTGGCACTTCTTCGACTTCTCGTCGCGCTTGAGGCTGTCGTAGAACTCCTCGGTGGTCAGCTCGCCCATGATGTTGCGGCAGAGCGAGCGGGCGTAGTCCTTGACCCACTTCTCCTTGTAGGCGTCCATCGGGCCGGAATCCTCGGCGATCTTCACGACCTGCTCCGGATCGATGAGGTAGTTGATGATGATGTCGGCGCTCACGTCGCTGCCGTCGATCGTCTTGATCTTCACCGAGCCCTTTTCGTCAGAGTCGCTCTCCTGGCTGCCGGCCTTGCCTCGATGCTCGGCCCGCTTCATCTCGACCGTCTGCTGGCTGCGATCGATCACGTAGAGGTCGCTGACGATGCTGTTGTAGAAGCAGGTGCCGGGATCGACCTTGCGCACGGCGCCGGTCAGGTTATTCACCAGGATGCCCACCTGATCGGCCTTGATGCTGCCCATCGCGGCGGCCGCGACCCCCACGCAGATCAGGAAGACCACGGAGGCCAGGAACAGCAGGTTGACGATGCTGGTATAGACCCCGTCCTCGCCGCTGCGCCTGAACAGCGACGAGAGCTCGACGCGTGCTGGGCTCATTTCGGCTCACCTCCGTTTCGATCCCGCCGGCGCGACTGCCCACGGGCACCGCGACGGGAATCGGTCGTCTCAGATTCGTTCTCGGACCCGGTCGACGCTCGCGCCGCCGGGACCTCGTCCATCTCGCGATACATCCCCTCCAGGACCGAGACCTCTTCCAGGAGCGTCACCATTTCCCGGGGGACGTCGTCCTGGGGGGCCCCCACGCCGAGCGACAGAGAGCGGCTCTCCACCGCTTCGAGGTACAGCAGGACCTGCTTGAGCTGGGCCTCGGTGCGCTCGGTCAGCAACTGCATCTTGCGGCGCGACTCGGCACGCTCGGAGGCCAGCTTCAGGTTCTCTTCGAGGATCGCCCGCAGCGGGGCGTCCTCGGCCTCTCGCAACTGTTGGCGAAGCCGCTCCAGCTCCTGTTCCATTGCCTGCTCGGTCGTCTTGGCCAGGTGGTCGGTCAGGCGCTGGTACTGCTCGAGGATACGAGGCAGCCGCCGCTCGAGCAGCGACTCCAGATCGTCCAGGCACCGGGCCGCGAGGGTTGGATCGGCGCCGCGAAGGTTGGCCCCGATCCGGGCGGCGATGGCCCGGGCCTCGGCCATGTAGGGCGGTTCGCCGGCCAGCTTCCGGGCCAGCCAGCGCGCCCCCGGACCCAACGCGAAATAAGCCAGACCGCCGAACACGGCGATCGGGATCATCAGGCGCAAGAACAGGAGGATGATGGCTTCCATGCTGGTTCCGGAGGCACAGTATCACACCCCCCACGGGGGTGGCCAAGCGGCCGTGACCGTCGGTATGTTGGTTCGATCCACAGGAGGGCCCGAGCCCCGGGGCACGGCTCCCGCGCCGCGCAGGGCGGCAATCTGCGGCTGCCGCCGCCGGCTGTCATGATTCACGCACTCCATCCCATGCCCAGAACCCGCGCCCGAAAGCCCGCCCAGGTCGACCTCGACACCGTCGAGCTGCTGCGCGTCTACCGGCTGATGTTCCTGTCGCGACGGCTCGACGACCGCGAGATCCTGCTGCGGAAACGCAATCAGGTCTTCTTCCAGATCTCCGGCGCGGGCCACGAGGCGATCCAGATCGCCGCCGGGATGGCGCTGCGGCCGGGCCGCGACTGGTGCTTCCTCTATTACCGCGACCGCGCCCTGGCGCTCACCTGGGGCATCACCGCCCTCGACAGCATGCTCCAGGCGGTGGGGGCCGAAGCCGATCCGATGTCCGCCGGCCGGCAGATGCCGACCCACTGGAGTTCGGCCCGGCTGCACCTCGGGCCCACCTCGAGCCCCACCGGGACCCAGTTCCTGCACGCGGTTGGCGCCGCCGAGGCGGGGCGGTATCTGCGGCAGGCCGAGCTGCCGGGCGAACATGATCCCGACGAGGTCGTGCTCGTGACGACCGGCGAGGGCACGACGAGCCAGGGCGAGTTCTGGGAGTCGCTCAACACCGCCTGCCAGGCCCGGCTGCCCGTGATCTACCTCGTGGAAGACAACGGCTGGGCCATCAGCGAGCCGGTCGAATTCCAGACGGCCGGCGGCGACATCTCGCGGCTGGTGAGCGGCTTCCCGGGGCTGGAGCTGTACCGCGTCGACGGCTGCGACCCGGTCGCCAGCCTCGCCGTGATGCGGCGGGCGGTCGCGCGCTGCCGGGCCGGCGAGGGGCCATGCCTGGTCCACGCCTCGGTCGTGCGGCCGTACAGCCACTCGCTCTCGGACGATCAGACGATGTACCGCACCGCCGCGGAACTCGCGGCCGAGCGGGCGTCGGATCCGCTCGTCACCTTCCCTGCCTGGCTTCTGGAACGGGGCCTGGCAACGGAAGCCCAGCTGGCGGGCATCCGCGGCGAGGTCGACGCGGAGGTCGACGCAGTCACCGAGCGGGCGCTGGCCGCCCCCAGACCGCCGCGGTCGAGCATCCTCCGGCATCTCTTCAGCGAGGACGGCGATCCCAGCGGCTCGCGGTTCGACCGTCCGCCGGCGCCGGGCGACCCGAGCCCGGAATCGATGGCGGGGCTCATCAACAAGGCGATGGCCGACGAGATGGCGCGGGATCCGCGCATCCTGGTGTTCGGCGAGGACGTGGCCGACGCCGCGCGGGAGGCTACGCTGGCGGAGTGCAAGGGCAAGGGCGGCGTCTTCAAGGTCACCTACGGGTTGCAGAGGCGGTTCGGCTCCCGGCGGGTGTTCAACTCGCCGCTGGCCGAGGCCAACATCGTGGGGCGGGCGATCGGGATGGCGCTGCGGGGGCTGCGGCCGATCGTCGAGATCCAGTTCTTCGACTACATCTGGACGGCGATGATGCAGCTCCGCGACGAGCTGGGCTTCATCCGCTACCGCACCGCGGGAGACTTCGGCTGTCCGGTGGTGGTACGCGTGTCGATCGGCGGCTACCTGCGCGGCGGCGGGCCGTACCACAGCCAGTCGGGCGAGTCGATCTTCGCCCACTGCCCGGGCCTGCGAATCGCCTTCCCGAGCAACGCGCTGGACGCCAACGGGCTGCTTCGGACCGCCATCCGCTGCGACGACCCGGTGCTGTTCCTCGAGCACAAGCACCTCTATTTCCAGGGCTACAACCGGCATCCCGACCCGGGCCCCGAGCACCTGATCCCGTTCGGGCGGGCGCGGCTGGCGCGGGCCGGTACCGACCTGACGGTCGTGACCTGGGGCGCGCTGGTGCAGCGCAGCCTCGACGCGGCGGCCGAGGCCGAGCGGCGCGGCATCAGCGTGGAGGTGCTCGACCTGCGGACCATCGTGCCGTGGGATCGAGAGGCGGTAGCGGAGGCGCTGGGACGCACCGGCAAGCTGCTGGTGGCGCACGAGGACATGCTCACCGCCGGGTTCGGCGCCGAAATCGCGGCCTGGGTGGGCGAGCATTGCTTCGACAGGCTGGATGCCCCGGTCAGGCGTCTCGGCGCAGCCGACACGCCCGTCTCTTACTGCCCCGATCTGGAAGACGCGATACTACCTCAGTACCACGACCTCCTTCGCGAGATCGAGGCGCTGGCGGCCTACTGAGACGGCGAGGCCGGCCCGTCGTAGTCTTGACTTGACGGCGGTAACGTGGCAGCATGGCTGGCCTTGAAGCTGACGGGCGCGCCGCGAGGGCCTGCAGGCCAGCGTGGTTGGGACCGACCGCCAGCGATTCGTATTTCCGGCGAAACAGAGGCACGTTCGGACCTCGGGAAGTGTTCGGGCAACGAGAGGATTCGCGCAGCAAAATGGCCATCACAGATCGCATAGTCATCACCGGGGTGGGGTTGGCTTCACCCAACGGGGACAACCTGACCGCTTACCGGAAGGCCCTGCTGGAGGGCGTCTCGGGAGTCGAGGCGTTCGAGACGCGCTACATGGGGAAGCTGGTGGCCGGCGTGTGCCACTTCGATCCTCTGAAGTACCAGAAGAAGAAGGATCTGCGGCGCGGCACGCGGGCCGGCTCGATCGCCATCTACTGCGCGCTGGAAGCGGTGGCCGACTCCGGGCTCGACCTGGCGCGGATCGATCGTTCTCAGGTGGGCGTCTTCGTCGGCATCACCGAGCACGGCAACGTCGAGACCGAGAACGAGGTCTACAACGTCGGCCAGCACGGCAATGACACCGCCTTCTGGACCCACCACCACAACCCGCGCACCGTGGCGAACAACCCGGCGGGCGAGGTCACGCTGGCGACCGGCATCACCGGCCCGCACTTCTGCATCGGAGCGGCCTGCGCGGCGGGCAACGCCGGCATCATCAGCGGCGTGCAGATGCTGAGACTGGGCGAGGTCGAGTACGCCGTCGCGGGCGGCGTGAGCGAGGCGATCCACACCTTCGGGATCTTCGCGAGCTTCAAGGCGCAGGGCGCGCTGGCGACGCACGAGGTGCCCGCCAAGGCGAGCCGGCCCTACGACCTGGACCGCAACGGCATCGTGGTGTCCGAGGGCGGCTGCCTCTACATCCTGGAGACCCTGGAACACGCCACGGCCCGCGGCGCCAAGATCTACGGCGAGATCGTCGGCTACGCGATGAACTCCGACGCGTCCGACTTCGTGTTGCCGCTCCCCGAGCGCCAGATGGATTGCATGCGGCTGGCGCTGAAGCGTGCCGGCCTGACGCCCGCCGACATCGACATCGTCAACACCCACGCCACGGCGACCAAGCTGGGCGACGCCCAGGAGAGCCAGGCCTTGAAGGAGGTCTTCAAGGAGGCCCCGACGACCTGGTTCAACAACACCAAGAGCTTCATCGGTCACGCGATGGGCGCCGCGGCGGCGCTGGAACTGGCGGGCAACCTGCCGGCCTTCCAGGACCGCATCGTGCATCCGACCATCAACGTCGACCGGCTCGACCCCGAGTGCGCCATCCCGAATCTGGTGACCAACCAGCCCCGGGCCATCGACCGGGTCGATCACATCCTCAACAATTCGGCGGGAATGCTCGGCATTAACGCCGTCGTCATCGTCCGGCGGGTCTGAGCCCGCCCGCAAGCCCGTTCGCGCATCCCAAGGAGCACCCAGAATGACCCGAGCAGAGATCCGACAAGCCATCATCGACATCCTGGCCGAGATCGCCCCTGACGAGGACACCGCCGCGTTGAAGGACGAGCTGAGCCTCCGCGAACAGCTCGGCCTCGATTCGATGGACTTCCTCGACATCGTGATGGAGCTGCGCAAGCGCCATAACGTCGAGGTTCCCTCGAGCGACTACCCCCAGCTCGCCACGATGGCCAGCTGCCTCGACTATCTCGCCCCGAAGATGGCGTGAAGACAGGGGTTAGGGGTAAGGGCTAAGGGGTTAGGGGCCGGATTACGATCCCCTAGGACCGGCGGCGACCGGATCCAGCCCTGCCCGCCCCCCCCAACCGGGCGCGCACCAGACCTACAGCCTCAAGCCTCGAGCCTCGAGCCTAACGTGCAGTACGACGTCGCCATCATAGGAGCCGGCATGTCGGGCCTCGGGGCCGGCATCCGGCTCGCCCTGTACGGACGCAAGGTTTGCATCCTCGAGCGGCATTCGCTCTGGGGCGGGCTCAATTCGTTCTACCGCCTGGGCGGCCACCGCTTCGACGTGGGCCTCCACGCGATGACCAACTTCGTGCCGCGGGGCACGCGCAACGCCCCGCTGACGAAGCTGCTGCGACAACTGCGCCTCGACTACGACGCGTTCGAGCTGCGGCCCCAGAAGCGCTCGACCATCGCCTTCCCCGGCCTGTCGCTGCACTTCACCAACGAGTTCGGGCTCTTCGAGCAGGAGGTCTGCCAGGCCTTCCCCGGCCAGGCCGACGGCTTCCGCCGGCTGGTGCAGCACATCCGGCAGTACGACGCACTCGACCTGGAGGTGCGCGAGTTCTCGGCCCGCGAAGCGATCGCCCGCTTTCTCGATGACCCGCTGCTGGTCGACATGCTCCTCTGCCCGCTGTTCTTCTACGGCAGCGCGGTCGAGAACGACATGGACTTCGGGCAGTTCGTCATCATGTTCAAGAGCCTCTTCTTCGAGGGGTTCGCCCGGCCCTGGGCCGGCGTGCGGCGCATCCTCGACGTGCTGGTGGAGAAGTTCAAGACGCTGGGCGGCGAACTGCGGATGCGCTGCGGCGTCGCCGCGCTCGAGGTCGAGGGCGGCAAGGTGCGCGGCCTGCGGCTGGACGACGGCTCCGCGCTCGAGGCGTCGGTCATCCTGTCGTCGGCCGGGGCCCCGGAGACGGCGCGGTTGCTGCCCGGCGGGGCCGGCTTCGAGGAGGAGCCCACGGCCGGCAGCCTCAGCTTCGTCGAGGCGATCGAGGTGCTCGACCGGCCGATGAGCGACCTGGGCCACGACGAGACGATCGTCTTCTACTCCTCCGGTGAACGCTTTCGATATCAGCGGCCCGCGCTGGCGGTGGACGTGACGAGCGGCGTCATCTGCTGCCCCGACAATTTCCAGTTCGACCGGCCGCTCGAGACGCCGATGATCCGCGTCACGAACCTGGCCGATCACGCCGCCTGGGCCGGCCTGCCCGAGGAGGCCTACCGAGCCGCCAAGGAGCACTGGCACAAGGCGGTGCTCGAGCAGGCGGTGCGGCTCGTGCCCGACTTCCGCGAGCACGTCCGCTTCACGGACATGTTCACTCCCAGCACCGTCACCCGCTTCACCGGCCACCTCAACGGCGCCGTTTACGGCTCGCCCCGCAAGCTGAAGAACGGCCGCACGCAACTTCCCAACCTGTTCCTGATGGGCACCGACCAGGGTATGCTCGGCATCGTCGGAGCGCTGCTCTCGGGCATCTCGATGGCGAACATGCACGTGCTGCGAGAACAGGGGTCAGGGGTTGGGGGTTAGGTGTCAGGGGCCGGAAGGCCGCCCGCGCCATTAGCCCCGCCTCCAGCCTCAGGCCTCAAGCCTCAAGTCTCAAGTCTCAAGTCTCAAGCCTCCAGCCTCCAGCCTCCAGCCTCCAGCCTCAAGCCTCCCATGCGCGACCAACTCCAGGGCCTTCGCGACCGGTATGACGTGATCGTCATAGGCAGCGGCCTCGCCGGCCTCACCACCGCCAACATCCTCGGACGAAGCGGCTACTCGGTGCTGGTGCTCGAGCACCACTACCAGCTCGGCGGCTTCGCGAGCTGGTTCCGGCGCAGCCGCGGCCACATCTTCGACATCTCGCTGCACGGCTTCCCGCACGGGATGATCAAGAGCTGCCGCCGCTACTGGAGCGCCGAGATCGCCGACCAGATCGTGCAGTTGAAGGGCATCCGCTTCGACAACCCGCAGTTCGCCTTCGAGACCACCTACGATCGGAACGACTTCACGCGCATCCTGGTCGAGCGATTCGGGCAGCCGCTCGAGCGCGTACAGGGCTTCTTCGATCAGGCGCGCTCGTTCAATTTCTACAACGACGACGGGATGACCACCGGGCAGTTTCTCGAGCGCTGGTTCCCGGGCCGCTCGGACGTCCACCGGCTGCTGATGGAGCCGATCGCCTACGCGAACGGCTCGACGCTCGACGATCCGGCAATCACCTTCGGCATCGTCTTCTCCAACTTCATGGGCAAGGGCGTGCACATCTTCCGGGGCGGCACCGACCTGATGATCCGGATGATGAAGGACGAACTGAAGAAGAACGGCGTGGACGTGCGCATCTACTGCGACGTCGAGCGGGTGCTGCTCGACGACGGCCGCGCCGCCGGAGTGGTCTGCAACGGCCGGGAGATCCGGGCCAGGTCGGTGCTCTCCAACGCGCACCTGGGAACGACCGTTTCCGGCCTCATCGGCGAGAAGAACTTCAGCCCCGGTTTCCTCGAGAAGTTCTCGAAGGTCCGCTTCAGCAACTCGAGCGCGCAGGTCTACATGGGCCTGCGAGAGGGCGAGAAGTTCGATTACCTGGGCGACCTCTTCTTCACGTCGACGCTCGATCGGCTGGATTCGGCCGCCCTCTGCGCGAAGAAGGTCACCAGCCGCACCTTCAGCTGCTACTACCCGGACACCAGGCCCGGCAACGACCGCTACGCGATCGTCAGTTCCACCAACGCCAACTGGGACGACTGGGCCCACCTCTCCGACGAAGACTACGAGCGCGAGAAACAGGCACTCATCGACGACACGCTCGTCGCGCTCGAGCGATACCTGCCCGACATCCGCGCCAAGCTCGACTGGGTCGAGGCCGCCACGCCGCGCACGTTCGAGCGCTACACGCGCACGAGCCGGGGCGCCACCTTCGGCACGAAGTTCGAGGGGCTCGAGGTGAGCCGGGCCATCCCGCGGGAGATTCCGGGGATGTTCCACGCCAGCTCGGTCGGCATCATCATGTCGGGCTGGCTCGGGGCGATCAACTACGGCGTCATCGTCGCCAACGACGCCGCTTCCTACCTCAACGTCAACAAGGCCGCCCAGGCCACCTGATCCGAGGAGCCGCACATGCCGAATTTCGAGGGACAGATCGTGGTCGTCACCGGAGGCACCCGGGGCATCGGGCGCGCGCTCACGGAGGCGTTTCTGACCGAGGGGGCGACCGTCGTCGCCACCTATGCCGCGAACGACGAGGCGGCGGCGGCCTTTCGTAGCACGCTCCCGCAGTTCGAGGGGCGGCTGCACACGCGCAAGTTCGACGTCGCCGACCACGGCGCCTGCGAACAGTTCTTCGACTGGCTCGACAAGGAGGTCGGCAGCCCCCAGGTGCTGATCAACAACTCGGGCATCCGCCGGGACAACGTGCTGGGCGCGATGGAATCGGCCGACTGGACCCGGGTGCTGGACGTGAACCTCACCGGGACGTTCAACATGTCCAAGTTCGCCGTGCGCGCGATGATGCGCAAGCGCTTCGGCCGCATCATCAACATCACCTCGCCCTGCGGCCACTTCGGCTTCCGCGGCCAGGCCAACTACGCGGCCTCGAAGGCCGGCCAGGTCGGCCTGATGCGCTCGCTCTCCAAGGAAGTGGCGTCGCGTAACATCACCGTGAACTGCGTCTCGCCCGGCTTCATCGAGACCGAGCTGCTCGCCGATCTCCCGGAAGATCTGGTCAAGACCTACAAGGGTCAGGTGCCGCTGGGCCGGTTCGGCAAGCCCGCGGAGGTCGCGGCCTGCGTGCTCTTCCTGGCGTCGAAAGAGGCCAGCTACGTGACCGGCACCACGCTCGAGGTCACGGGGGGCCTGTGATGCCGGAGCTGAACGTCTGCGTTCTCTGCGGCGAGACGGCCGGCGCGGACGGCGCCTCGGGCCCGAACGGCGCCCGGGTCTGCGTCCCGTGCGTCGATCGCTGCGCCGGTCAGATGGCCGAGCGCGGGACGCCCGAGGGCTCCGGCCAGGCCTCGGCGGAGGTGCTGGAGGCGATCCCGCACCGGCCGCCGTTCCTGTTCGTCGATCGCATCCTCGAGTGCAGCGAGACGCGGCTGGTCGCCGAGCGGGTCGTGCGCGCGACGGAACCGCAGTTTCGCGGCCACTATCCGGGCACGCCGATCACCCCGGGCGTGCTGCTGTGCGAAGCGGTCATCCAGGCCGGCGCACTGCTGGTGAGCCGGAAGCTGGCGGCCGGCACGGACGGCGTCCCGGTGCTCACCCGCATCCAGGAGGCGCGGTTCAAGCGCATGGTGCGCCCCGGCGACACCGTGCGACTGGAGGCCGAACTGGCCGAGCGGTTGCAGAACGTGTTCTTCTTCAAGGGTCGGGCGTCGGTCGGCGGACAGAAGGCGTTGCTGCTGGAGTTCGCCGTGACGCTGGCGCCCGCGGAGCCGAAAGCGAAGGTGGAGTGACCCCGTGGGATTCCTCGAACTGGAAGGCAAGACCGTCGCCGTCTTCGGCGTCGCGAACAAGAAGAGCGTCGCCTGGTTCATCGGCCAGTTGCTGGAGCAGGAGGGCTGTCGCGTCGTGCACGGCGTGCGCTCGGAAGAGGTCCGCCGCCAGGTGTTGACCTGGAAACCCGACGCGGACGTCGTGGTGTGCGACGTCGAACGGCAGGAGGAACTCGACCGCGCCGCCGCCGAGATCGGCTCGCGCCACCCCGTGCTCCACGGGCTCGTCCACTCGATGGCCTTCGCCAACTACTCCGAGGGCTTCAAGCCGTTCCACGAGACGCTGCGAAAGGACTTCCTGCAGGCGGTCGACATCAGCTGCTTCTCGCTGATCGCCCTCTCCAACGCCCTCAAAGGGTTGCTCGCTCCCGACGCCTCGGTCATCACGATATCGATCTCGACGACCCGGATGGCCTCGGAGAACTACGGCTACATGGCCCCCGTGAAGGCGGCGCTCGACGCGAGCCTGGCCTTCCTGGCCAAGTCGTTCAGCGCCTTCTCGCGAGTGCGCTTCAACGCCGTCGCGCCGAGCTTGCTCAAGACCTCGGCCTCCGCCGGCATCCCGAACTACGTCGACAGCTACCTCTTCGCCGAGAAGGTCATCCCCCGCAAGAAGGCGGTGCAGACCCAGGAGGTGGCCAACGTCGCCGCCTTCCTGCTCTCGCCGCGCTCGAGCGCCATCAACGCCCAGTCAATCGTCATCGACGCCGGGATGTCGATCAACTACTTCGACCGCGACATCGTCCAGACGGCGCTCAGAAAGGCTTGAGGCTGGGGGCTTGAGGCTGGAGGCTTGAGGCCGGTGGCTCGGAGGCGATTCACTCCCGGTGCGTTTCGCCGGGGAAGCCGTAGGGCCGTGCCTCGAGATAGGCGGGGCCGATGACGTGCCGGGCGTGGACGAAGAGGCCGGCCGACTCGGCCAGCAGGTGGCCTCCCTCGAGGTGCAACTCCCCGCGGGCCTTCACCTGCTTGCCCCGGACGCTGACCACCCAGCCGACGGCCACGAGCGGCTTGCCGAGCGGCGTGGGCTTTCGATAGTCGATCTCGAGGCGGGCCGCCAGCACCGGGTGGCCGGCGCGCCAGACCGCGGCTCCCATCACCTCGTCGAGCACCGCGGCGATGCTTCCTCCGTGGGCGTGGGCCGGCGGCCCCTGCTGGGCCAGCTCGAACTGGAAGCGGGTCTCGACCCGGCCCTCGCCGATGTCGTAGAAGTCGACCCCCAGCCCGTTCGGATTGTGCGGACCGCAGATGAAGCAGGGCCCGTGGTGCGGCAGCTTGGTCTTCGTCATGGGCGACAGGATAGCGCGCCGCGTCACGATGAGCGAGGGGTTCTGCGCGCCCGTGACCGGCTTGACTCCGGGGCCGCCGCCGAGTAAAGTGAGTGCTCACTCTCGTTTAGACCCCCTCCCCCGTTGCGAACCCGCTCAGAGACCACCCGCGAGGCGATCCTCCAGGCTGCCCTGCAGCTCCTGTCGGAGCGCGAGTTCGCCAACATCGGCACCGGCGAGATCGCGCGCGCCGCCGGCGTCGCCGAGGGCACGATCTTCCGCTACTTCCCGTCGAAGGCCGACATCTACGTCACCATCCTCCAGGAGAAGGGCAACCAGGTCGAGCCGCGAATCCTCGCCGAACTCGATGCCATCGAGGACCCGCTCGGCAAGCTGCAGTACCTGGCCGAGCAGCACCTCAAGTTCGCCTTGCAGCACCGCGACATCCTCTGGGTCATCCACCGCGAGTCGACCTTCGCCCGGGGACAGGCTGACCAACCCTGCTTCGACCAACTTCGAAAGCTGGTCGACCTCTTCGAACGGATCCTGTCCGAAGGGGCCAGCCAGCGCATCTTCCGGTCGGGCATCGACGCGCGGGCCTGCGCCCTCCAGTTCGTCGGCACCTTGCACTCCATCCTCCTGGAAGACCGTCTGTTCCGGGGCGGCAAGTCTTCCGAGCGGTGGCTCCGCCAGCGGGCCCGCGCCTATCACGCAACCCTTCTCAGGGGCATCCTCTCGCGGGAGGGCACCTGAGCGACCGCCGCCTTCCCGCGAGCGCCGGCCGAGGCCACCGGCCCGGCCTCATCCGCCGGCCAGCCTGCCCGGGACTCCACGCCAGAAAGGACTTCACTCCGATGGGTACGCCTCTCCTCAGGACCGCGCTTTCGCTTCTCGTCACGCTCGCGCTCGCAGCGGGGTCACCTGCTGATTCGCTCGCCTCGGGGCCGCTGTCCGGAGCCGCCGAGGCCAGCCCCGGCGCGACCGTCTCGACGGCGCCCGCGGCCGCGACCTCCAGGACGTTTCGCCTGACCGGCGACCTGGCGCCTCGCGTCACGGTGAAGGTCTTCGCGCGTGTCGCCGGCCTCCTGACTCGCGTCAACTTCAAGGAGGGCACCGCCGTCCGCGCCGGCGACGTGATGGCCGAGATCGACCCGGT
>CAZSVK010000031.1:0-7445 GCA_964610245.1 uncultured bacterium | reverse complement strand
GCCAAGGCCCGCCTCGCGGCGATGGAGGCCGGCGGACGGCCCGAGGAGCGCGCTCGCGCGTCGGCCGACGTCGACTCCGCGGCGGCGGTCCATCGCAACGCCACTCGCAATCTCGAGCGCCTGCAGGGTCTGTTCGCCAAGGGCGGGGTCTCGCGACAGGCGATGGACGAGAGCCAGCGGGAGGTCGACGTGGCACTCTCGCACCTCACCTCGGCGCGCAAGAGCCTCGACCTGGTCCGCGAGGGCCCTCGTCCGGAGGACCAGCGCGCGGCCCGCGCCGACGTGACGCGGGCCCAGGTCGAGTGCCAGCTCGCCGGATTGCGTCTGGCCTACACCAAGATCCGCGCTCCTTTCACCGGCATCGTGGGCCAGCGCCTCGCCGATCCCGGCACGTTCCTGCTGGCCGCCAGCTCCCCGCAAGCGCCCGCCGTGGCGGTGCTCTCCCAGTCTCACGTGCTCCGCGCGCTGGTCGACATCCCCGAGAAGGACATGTTCGACATCCGGCTCGGCCAGCCTGCCCAGGTCTACGTCCAGGCCTTCCCCGGCCAGGCGTTCCCCGCCACCGTGGTGAACCTCTTCCCGTACGTCGACCGGGCCACGCGCAACTCCAAGCTCGAGCTGGAACTTCCCAATATGCCCCCGCGGCTGCTGCCGGGCATGTTCGTCGAGGCGGTCGTCCCGGCGGCGGCAACCACCGCCCGCTCCACGGCTGAGGTTCTCGCCGGCCGAAAGCCGGGCCAGAGCGAGTTGCCTGTCGACACCGCCGACATCGTGACCGGCTCGGAGCGCACGGGCGCCCCCATCGAAACCCGCGAACTGGAACTCCCCGAGACGAAGCCGGTCGGAGGCGCCCGATGAGGCTCCCCGAACTCTGCATCGACCGCCCGGTCTTCGCGACGATGCTGGTGATGGCCCTCGTGGTGCTGGGCCTGTTCAGCTACTCGGCGCTGGGCGTCGACCTCTTCCCCAAGATCGACTTCCCCACGATGGTCATCACCACGCGGCTTCCCGGGGCCGGCCCCGAGGAGGTCGAGACCCAGATCACGAAGATCATCGAGGAGGCGATCAACACCGTCGAGGGAATCGACGAACTGCGCAGCCAGTCGTTCGAGGGCGTCTCGCTCGTCATCGTCGCGTTCAAGCTCCACCGGGAGATCAGCGAGGCGGCCCAGGACGTGCGAGACCGGATCGGCCGCGTCGTCTCGAAGCTGCCCCAGGGCATCGATTCCCCGGTCATCGAGAAGTTCGACCCGGACGCGTCGCCGGTGATCACGCTCGTGGTCTCGTCGATGCGGCCGATCCAGGAGTTGACCCGGATCGCGCGCAGACAGGTCAAGGAGGCGCTCGAATCGGTCTCGGGCGTGGGACAGATCAACGTGATCGGCGGTCAGGAGCGTGAGATCCATGTGAACCTGGACGCTTCCAGGCTCAAGGCCCACGGAGTGACGTCGCTCGAGGTCAAGCAGGCGCTGCAACGTCAGAACGTCGAGCTGCCCGGTGGGCTGGTGGAGACGGGACCTCGCGATCTGGTGCTGCGCACGATGGGCCGCATCGCCAGGCCCCAGGACTTCGCGCGAGTGATCGTGCGCGAGGTCGGCGGTTCGCTGATCCGCATCTCGGACCTCGGCACCGTCCAGGACACGCGGGAGGAGCAGCGCACGATGGCCCGCCTCGACGGGGTCAACGCCATCAGTCTCGTCGTGCAGAAGCAGTCGGGCACGAACACCGTCCAGGTCGTGCAGGAGGTCAAGCAACGGCTGGACACGGTGCTGCAGACCCTGCCGTCCGACGTGAAGGTCCAGGTCGTGCGGGACCAGTCGACCTTCATCCTGGGCAGTTTCCACGCGGTCATGGAGCACATCGTGCTCGGCGCCATCCTGGCAAGCCTGGTGGTGCTGCTGTTCCTGGGCGACCTGCGCACCACGGGGATGGTGGCACTGTCGATCCCGACCTCGATCATCAGCACCTTCACGTTGATGTACTGGGAGGGGTTCACGCTCAACCAGCTCTCGCTGCTGGCCCTGGCGCTGGCGATCGGACTGGTCATCGACGATGCCATCGTGGTGCACGAGAACGCCTTCCGCCACCTGGAGGATCTGCACCAGGAGCGCCGCCAGGCGACCCGCGACGCCGTGCGCGAGATCGGCCTCGCCGTGATGGCGACCACCTTCTCGCTGGTCGTGATCTTCGTCCCCGTGGCGTTCATGCCCGGCATCGTGGGCCGCTTCCTGAAGACCTTCGGCCTGACGATGGTCTTCGCCATCCTCACGAGTCTGCTCGTGGCCTTCACCCTCTCCCCGACCCTCTGCGCCCACTTCCTGAAGTTGCGCCCGAAGAACGAGAGCGAGAAGGGCCGGAGGTCCTGGTACGAGCGAGCGATCGCCGAGCCGTACCTGGCGATGCTCACCTGGTCGATGAACCACCGCTGGACGCTCGTGATCGTCAGCATCGCCTGCGTCATGGCCACCGTCCCGCTCATGGCCATCGTGGGCAAGGATTTCATCCCGTCGGAGGACCGTTCCGAGTTCATGGTGACCGTCAAGACCGCCGAGGGCACTTCGCTGTCGACGACCGCCGGCATCCTGACCCGGCTCGAGAGCGAGATCCGGAAGCTGGGGGAGATCCGGCTGCTCTTCACAACCATCGGAGAGTCGCAGGGCGCCCAGGTCAACGAGGGTCAGATCTACGTGGGGATGACCGACCTGGGCAAGCGCAAGCTCACCCAGCTCGACCTGATGAAGCAGACTCGCGAGCTGCTGGCCAGCAAGTTCCCGGAACTGCGAACCTCGGTCTCGCTGGTCCCCGACTTCAGCGCCGGCTTCAAACAGGTCGACCTGAATCTCACCTTCCAGGGCCCCGACCTCAACGAACTCCGCAACTACAGCCAGACCATCCTGGACACGATCAAGGGCACGCCGGGCGTGGTCGACCTCGACACGTCGCTCAACTTCGGCAAGCCCGAAGTGCGAGTGGTCGTCGACCGATCCCGGGCTGCCAACCTCGGCGTCGACCCCTTCGACGTCGCCTCGACCCTGAGGACGCTCGTCGGCGGCGACCAGGAGCAGGTCACCAAGTACAAGGACGAGGCCGAGGGCGAGGAGTACGAGGTGCGGGTGCGACTGGCCGAGCCGTTCCGCAACCGGCCGGGTCAGATCGCCGGGCTGCCGGTTCGCGCCCGCGACGGCACGCTCACGCTGGGGGCCGTGGCCGACGTCCGCGAGGGGCTGGGACCGACCGAGATCGATCGCTACAACCGGCAGCGCCAGGTCGCCATCTTCGCCAATCTCCAGGGCATCGGCCTGGGCGAGGCCCAGGACCTGATCGACTCGAAGATCAAGTCGATGGAACTCAAGCCCGGCTACAGCTATGCCTATCTCGGCCGCAGCAAGGCGATGAAGGAGCAGCAGCAGGGCTTCAAGATGGCGTTCATCCTCAGCGCGCTGTTCATGTACATGATTCTCGCCGCCCAGTTCGAGAGCTTCGTCCATCCCTTGACGATCCTGCTCTCGCTGCCGCTCGCCATCCCGTTCGGCGTGCTGTCGCTCGTGATCGCGGGCGAACGCATGCACCTGTTCTCGACGCTCGGCCTCTTCATGCTGTTCGGGATCGTCAAGAAGAACGCCATCCTCCAGATCGACTACAGCAACACACTGAGACACCGCGGTCTGCCCCGGCTGAAGGCGATCCTCGAGGCCAACCACACGCGGTTGCGCCCCATCCTGATGACCACGCTCACGCTCGTGGCCGGCATGATCCCGATGGCCTTCGGCGCCGGCCCAGGCTCGGGCAGCCGCCGCGCGATGGCCATCGTCGTCATCGGAGGCCAGTCGCTCTGCCTGCTCATCACGCTGCTGCTGACGCCGGTCGCCTACTCGCTGTTCGATGACCTGGCCAACTCGCGGGTGGTGAAGCGGCTGCAGAAGGCGCTCGACTGATCGGGGGCTGGAGGCGTGAGCCGGTCCAAACGACGGAAGTGCCTATGCTGCTCGAGTCGGGCCCACGGACGCCGGTTTTCTCCCGACAATGGACGAGGGCGGCCTCATCGGCCGCCCTCGACGCTGGTGGGCATTGTAGGAATTGAACCTACGACCCCTGCCGTGTGAAAGCAGTGCTCTACCTCTGAGCTAAATGCCCGGGCACCTCGCGGTGCGGGATGCATCCTATCGCATCTCCGGGGCTTTTGCAACGCTAAGAGCAGGGGTTGGGACCAAGGGGTTAGTAGTTGGGGGTTAGGGGTTAGGCACCGGAACGGCCGCCAACGAGAGGTGCGAACTTTACGGAGTGCCTTACCCCTAACCCCCAACTACTAACCCCTGACTGCTAACCCCTATCTCTTCACCTTCACCGCCAGGCCGTCGGCCCAGTCCTTGTGCTCGTCGGTGTAGTACAGGTAGGCGCGCGAGGCCGGGCCGGTGTAAGCGCCCGGAATCGCGGCCACCAGATTCAGCACCACCGAGCGCTTCGAGGAGGGCGCCATCCCGCGCCAGTAGAACACGACCTCCCGGCCTCGAGTTTCGTAGGCGTCGACCGTTCCGCCCTTCAGCAGCTCCTTGAGTTGATCGGCGCGCGTCTCGAGGCCGCCCGGCAACCCGACAATGGCGACCGTCATCGGCAGACCTCCGGTCGTGCGATTGGTCACGTCGACCGAGAGGTCAACCGTCTCGCCCTCCGCGACCTCCGTCTTCGCCAGGCGTGCGGCGATGCCCACCTTGCACGCCGCCGAGTTGGCCGGCTTGCTCGTGAAGTAGCGCACCAGGATCGAGTAGGGCATCTCGGCCCCCTCGACCATCTTCAGCTCGACCCTGTGCGCGCCCGGCGTGAGGTACCTGGCGAACGAGGGCAGCAGGATGGCGCCTTCGCGGTCCTTCGTGAAAGGCACCTCGTCGATCAGCTTGCCGTCGATCGAGAGCAGCGCCGTGCCGTCCTTCTTCGGGGTCGAGCGCGCGGCGTCGTACGCGATGATCGCCTTCAGGGCCAGGATCGTGGCCTGAGTGGCGCCGAAACGGCCGCCCTTGGCCATCTCCAGGACCCACTTCATCGCCTTCTCGACGTTCGCCGTGTGCTCCGGCGCCTTCAGCCAGGCCAGCACCGCCAGCGACGTCGTCTCGATGTCCAGGCTGTCGCCGCCCGAGCCGGTGATCGAAGTCCGCGTGCCCGACAGCCGCCCGTCGGCCTTCTGGGCCGCCGCCAGCTTCTTCATCGCCGAGGCGGCGGACTCCTTCTCTTCCAGGTTCACGAAGACGTTAGCGACCAACCCGAGGAAGTAGGGGTCATCGCCGGCGCCGGCCAGCTCCGTCAAGCGCGCCAGCTCTTTTTCCAGTCCCCGCTCGCCGGCCTCGGAGAGCGCCCAGGCGATGTAGGCGTCGGTGATGTCCTGCGGGGCGCGGCCGAAACTGTCGAGCGCCCGCTCGTTGCGCTGGAACCCGCCCTTGCCGTCGCGGCGCGCCATCAGCCACGCGCGGGTTCGCACGACCATCGGTTGTTCGACCGGATAGACCTTGGCCATGTCCACGAACTCCATCGTGCCGTAGGCGGTCAGCGCCTCGTGGCCCGGATCGCCGCCGAACCACTCGTAGCCCTTCTCCTTGCACTCGTAGCCGGTGAGCATCTTGTAGCCGGAATCGAGCAGCTCGTTGGTCCGCTTCAGCAACTCCGGATCGTCGACGCGGTGCGACTTCAGGTACTGCAGGATCATCACGTTCGGGTAGTTCGACGAGCTGGTCTGCTCGAAGCAGCCGCACGGCTGGGCCAGCAGCGACTTGAGCGCCTCCGTCAGCGCCCCGAGCGGGGTGGGATGGATCGCCGCCTCGGTCTTCACGCTGGCCGCGTCCACGCCGGCCGGGATCTCGAGCGTGTGCTCGGCCTTGCCGGCGAGCTGGCCGCCGAAGGTCACCTCGATCGGGAACCCCGCGGGTACGATCGGGATGGTGCGCCTCACGTCATCCTCGAAAGGCCCGGCCTTGGCGCCGACCCGCACCGACGCCTCGCCCGCGAAGCTCGCAACCGACAGCGGCAGGTAGACCTTCTTGCGTTCCTCGGCCGACAGCTCCAGGGCCGAGGGTAGCGCCTCGACGAGCGTCAGGCCGGTGGTCAGCTCGGCCGAGAGCACGGCCGAGAGGCTGCTCGCCGTGCCGCTCACCAGCGCCACCGGGAGCTCGGGCCGGTCGCCGGCCGTGACCTCCAGTGGCAGCTTCGCCTCCAGGTAGAACGGCTTGCGGGACTCGACCGTGGCGTCGGCCTCGCCGAGCGCCCCGTCCTTGGCGAGCGCGTTGGCACGCACGCGATAGGTGGTGATCGAGTCGGAGAGGTCGAACTCGAAGGAGCCCTGCCCCTTGTCGTCGGTCACGAGAGCGCTGTTCCAGTAGAGCGTCTCGGCGAAATCGCGCCGGGGCGCGCCGGCCTGGGCCGGCTGGGCCGCGTGCGCATAGACGCGGACGTAGATCGGCGGCAGCACGGGCTTGTTGGCAAACTCCATCCGTGCCCGCCTCCGCGGGGCGAAGAACTCGCGGTCGGCGCGAGCCATCCCCATGTCGGCCGCGGGCTGCTCTTCACCCCTCGGCTCGGCCATCTCCTGCGCCACGGGCGCGGCCGGCGGCGCGGGCATCGCCGCGGGCTCGATCGCGCCTTCCTCCACCGCTGCGTCCGGGGCGCCACCCTTCTCCGCGATCATCGCGGCCTGCGGCACCGCGCCGGGCATGCCAGGCCCCGCCGCGCGCAACACGCCCTCCGCGGCACCCATCGGCATACCCCCGCCGAACGCCCCGTCGAACTGGTCGACCGGTTCGGGCGGAGGCACGCGCGCGGCCAGCGCCCGCAACGCCCTGTCGCCGTGCGCCTTCACGAACGCCTGCGGATCGCGATAGGCAAAGCGCCGCCAGCCTTGCGTGCCGAGCAACAGGTCGGTGCGCAGCGCCGCCTCCTCGCCGCCCGCCAGGTAAACGTGAGCGTCAGCAAGCTCCCGCACGTCGCTCCCGAGCAGCACCTGCACCGGCAGCCGGGGAGCGCGCTCGCGCTTCTCGACCGTCTCGAGCACCGCATCGTCGACCACGTCGAGGCTCACCGTCGCCGGCACCGGCTCGCCGGTCGCGTCGGTGGTCGCCACTCGCACCTTCACCTTCGAGCCCGGCGACGACGAGGAGGGCTCCGCCTTCACCTCGACGTTCACCGCCCGCTTCGGCAGCCTGAGCACGAGCCGCTCGGCCAGCGGTTTGTCTTGCCAGTCGAAGGCGGTCACGCGAAGGACGCCGTCCACCTCCGGCCCCAGGTTGAGCGTGAGCTGCTCGGTCGCGCCGGCCTTCAGCTCGACCGTTTCGAAGACCGCCTCGCGCTCCAACCGCGCCACGGTGACCTTGTACTTTCCGGCCACCGTCGCCGCCTCGCGCACCTTCAGCGCCCCTCCGGCGCGAACCACGTCGGCGGCCGCGGTCAGCACCAGCCCCGCGTCC
>CAZSVK010000030.1:8111-23976 GCA_964610245.1 uncultured bacterium | reverse complement strand
CGAGGCGCAGTGCCTGATAGGCAGCGAGCGACTTGCCCTGGTGGGAGGTGTAGACGAGGACTCGCAGCGGGGACTCTACCATCAGGGTACGCAGGACGTCGAGGCCGCCCATTCCGGGCATCTCGAGATCGAGGACCAGGACGTCGGGCTGGTGATGGCGGACGATATCGATCGCCTCGGCTCCGTTGGAGCCGAGCGCCAGGAGTTCGAAGTCGGGCTCGCTGCCGAGAACGCCCTCCAGGAAACCGCGAATCAGGGCAGAGCCGTCGACGGCTGCAAGTCGAATCACGGGAACACGCTACACCTTGCCTCGACGCGACGTCAATGGCGCGAAGGAGCCGGGGCGCAGTCGTCGAGGTTCTCCCCGTCTCCCGACGAACTGCGAACGCACCCAGGAATCGGCGCCCGTGACCGGCTGGCAACAAACGACCGGGGCCCGCGATGCGGACCCCGGTCTGGATTCTGGTAGGCACGCGCAGGTTTGAACTGCGGACCCCTAGCGTGTCGAGCTAGTGCTCTACCACTGAGCTACGTGCCTGGGAAACTTTCAGCGGGTGTCTATTATACCATCCGGCGTCAAAAAGTGAGAACTTTTCCTGCGGCGTAGAGAGTGGAGAGCATCTCCATCATGGTGTTCAGCTCGCCCACGCGCAGCTCGCCTTCCAGGTGGTAGTGCTCGAGGGAGGCCTTGTTGATGTAGATCTTGGTTCCGAGCGACTCGAGCTGCTGGAGCGACTCGAGACAACGAGAACCGTTCACGGCGAGCTTGGCCGCAGAGCCGACGAGAAAGACGAATTTGGGTTGCTGCATGCTCTCCGCGAGGGTCACGAGCAGGTGGCACACCAATGTGGCGCCAAGCTCCGCGTCGTCTGCCCCCCAGCGGTCGCTCGTCAATACGATCGCCACGTCAGCCAGCTTGGGCGGCTTGCGCAGCCGGGACCCGGAATCGAACTCGTGCTCGAACATCCGGACGAAGAACTCGCTGTCCTCAGCTGTCTCCGGGAAGTCCGAGAGCGGTGCGACTTGCGGCAAGGCCTTGCTGGGAGCGCCCTTGCCAGCCTTCCTTTTGTTCATTACCCGAAAACCAACCTCCCCAGAACGAGGGTGAGCGCGAAAGTATAGCGCACGAGCGGGATCGGGTCAACCATCTTGGGCGGATCGGTGCCGGACCGGTAGCCGGCCGGGCCTGGTGTCGCGGGCCGGCCTGCAACTATACTGAGCCGAAAGGTCCGGCAACCGGCCGGGCCCGGGAGCGGGCGGGCGTCCGGTTTCGCCGGAAACCTCGTCGGGAGAACGCAACCATCATGCACATCCTCGTCACTGGCGGCGCCGGCTTCATCGGTTCGCACATCGTGGATCTCCTGCTCGAGGCCGGGCACAAGGTGCGGGTACTCGACTCCCTGGAGCCGCAAGTCCACGGCCCCTCGGGGCAACCGCCGTCCTATCTCGACCCGGAGGCCGAGTTCATGCGCGGCGACGTGCGCGACCGGGCGGCGGTGAGTCGGGCGCTCAGGGGGGTCGAGGCGGTCTATCACGAGGCGGCGATGGTCGGCGTGGGGCAGTCGATGTACGAGATCGAGCGCTATGTCTCGTGCAACTCGGTGGGGGCGGCGGTGTTGCTCGACGTCATCCAGGCGGAGCGACGGGATCTCGCGCGGCTGGTGGTGGCCTCGTCGATGTCGATCTACGGAGAGGGTCTGTACGGCTGCGAGGCGTGCGGGCCGGTCTCTCCGAAACTGCGCCCGACCGAGCAACTCTCGCGGCACGAGTGGGAGATGCGCTGCCCCGGCTGCGGGCGCGAAGTCGGGCCACGGGCAACCCCCGAGACCAAGCCGCTGGCGCCGACCTCGGTCTACGCGGTGACCAAGAGGGATCACGAGGAACTGGTGCTGTCGTTCGGCGAGGCCTATCGCATCCCCGCCGTGGCCCTGCGCTACTTCAACGCCTACGGACCCCGCCAGGCGCTCGGAAATCCTTACACGGGGGTCGCGGCCATCTTCAGCTGCAGGCTGCTCTCGGGCAATCCGCCGCTGGTCTTCGAGGATGGCCTGCAGTCGCGAGACTTCGTGCACGTGCGCGATGTCGCGCGGGCCAACCTGCTGGCGCTGACGAGCGAGAAGGCCCCGGGCCACGCCATCAACGTCGGCAGCGGACAGCCGACGAGCCTGCGCCGGCTGATCGAGATTCTGGCCGAGCAACTGGGCAAGAAGGTGAGCCCCAGCTACCTTGACCAGTTCAGGGCGGGCGACATCCGGCACTGCTTCGCCGACCTCGGGCGCGCACGCGAGTTGCTGGGCTTCGAGCCGGCGATTCCGTTCGAGAAGGGCGTGGAAGACCTGTGCGCCTGGGCCGGCGGACAGACTCCGCGGGACGGCGGAGAGCAGGCCCGGGCTGAGCTGGCGAGCCGAGGGCTGATCCAGGCTTGAGGCTCGAGGCTCGCGAGGCGATTCTGCCGGTACGACTCTCGCCGCACCTGGATCGGCCCGATGTTCTGGAGTAAGATGGAATCCGGGAAGCGAGGCCGTGGGCGGCTTTCCGAGGTGACCTCGTCGATCTGATGGACAGCTCCTCCGGCATCAAACGGAAGTTCTGCGAATCGCTGGACCGGTTCGTGGATATACGCAGCTTCACGCCCCAGCAGCGGAAGGAGCTGTTCCAGAACGTCCGGATCACCGACCGCAAATCGTACAAGCGGCTGATCATCAACGCGGCGGTGGTCAACTACCTCGACGAGATCGCCCCGTCGGTCTTCAGCAACGACGAGTATCCTCTCCTGGGTGAGATCATCGAGCAGGAGCTGTACGCGCTCTGTATCAAGGTCAACCCGGGCCTGGACATCAAGGAAGTCACCATCCAGGTCGAGGAGCAATCGTCGGCAAGGCAGATCCCCTTGCTCGGTTACAGCGCCGAGCCGGAGCCCATCCCCGAGAACGACCGTCTGCTGCACATGGCCGAGGAGCTTCGGCGCCGCGTCATCGGGCAGGATCAGGCGATCGACGTGGTCTGTCAGGCGATCCGCAAGGCCAAGGTAGGCCTTCGAAACCCGCGCAAGCCGATCGGCAGTTTCGTGTTCGTCGGTCAGACGGGCGTGGGCAAGACCGAGCTGGCGCGGACGCTGACCGCCTTCCTGTTCGGCAGCGAGCTGGAGATGATCCGGGTCGACTGCTCGGAGTACGCGATGAGCCACGAGTATGCGAAGCTCATCGGCGCGCCGCCGGGCTACATCGGCCACAACGAGGGTGGCTTTCTGACCGAGGCGGTGAAGGGCAAGCCCCGCTCGGTCGTGGTCTTCGACGAGGTCGAGAAGGCCCATCGGAAAGTCCACAACGTGCTCCTGCAGGTCCTGGAAGAAGGGATGCTCACCGATGGCCGCGGCCAGCAGATCAGCTTCCGCGACACGGTCGTGATCATGACGAGCAACATCGGCGTCGAATCGCTGGAGCGGCTCGAGGGGGCGATCTGGTTCAGCCAGCAGAAGACGAAGATCGACCATGACGTCAAGGCGCGCGAGACGCGCAAGGCGCTCGAGAAGTACTTCCCGCCCGAGTTCCTCAACCGCATCGACGAGATCGTCACGTTCAACGCTCTGGGGCGCGAAGACTGCCGCAAGATCATCAGCCTGATGCTCGAGGAGGTGGCGGAGCGGTTGCGAAACCTCGGATTGACGATGGAGGTGCCTCCGCCCGTGATGGAGTTCCTGGTGGATCACGGCACCGACGCGAAGTACGGTGCGCGGCCGCTGAAGAGGGCGATCCACAGGTTCGTGGAAAATCCGCTCGCCGGGCTGATCCTCTCGAGCGCCATCTGCAAGAACGACCACATCGTCGCCGAACTCAATGCCGAACAAGACGCCATCGTCTTCCGCACGTCGGAAGACCGCAAAGACCCGCCGCCCCCATCCGATTCATAGACTCCTGGCCATCATGGCCCGCCTTCGCGACCCCGTGAAGGGCTGCCCGTGGGACCTGGAGCAGGACCACAAGTCGCTCAAGGTCTACCTGATGGAAGAGGCCAGCGAGGTGCTCGACGCGATCGACAGCCGCGTCGACCACAAGCTGCAAGACGAGCTGGGCGACCTGCTGTTGCAGATCGTCTTCCACGCCCAGATGGCCTCGGAACGCGGGGCCTTCCAGTTCTCCGACGTGGCCGACTCGATCAGCGCCAAGCTGGTGCGCCGCCACCCGCATATCTTCGGCGACCGCCAGGTCAAGGACTCCGCCGAGGTCGTCCGGAACTGGGAGGAGATCAAGAAGTCCGAGAAGGGGCGCCAGTCGGTGTTCGACGGCGTGCCCCGGAACCTCCCGGCATTGCTGAGGGCCTTCCGGCTGCAGGAGAAGGCTTCGGTGGTCGGGTTCGACTGGAAAGCTGCCCACGAGGTCGCCGGCAAGGTCCGGGAGGAGATCGAGGAGTTCCTCGAGGTCAGCCGGGAGAATGACCGGACGAAGATGGAGGAGGAGTACGGCGACATCCTCTTCAGCCTGGTCAACCTGGGCCGGTTCCTGGGGCTCAACGCCGAGTTCAGTCTCGAGGCGGCCAACCGCAAGTTCATGGAGCGCTTCGCCGAAATCGAGGAGAACGCACGCCAGCGGGGGATCAAGCTCGAGTCGATGACGCTCGAAGAGATGGACGCGATCTGGGAAGAGGCGAAAGGCAGGGGGCAGGGGTTAGGGGTTAGGGGTTAGGGGTTAGGGGCCGGGTTCCGGGCCCCTCGGGGTGGCACGGTCCGAACCTCGCGCCTCAAGCCTCGAGCCTCAAGCCTCAAGCCTCGAGCCTCCAGCCTCGCGCCTCAAGCCTCAAGCCTCAAGCCTCAAGCCTCCAGCCTCACGCCGCGGGGCGGAAAAGCGCCTCGACGAACTCGTCTGCCTTGAAGTTGTCGAGGTCGTCGACCCCTTCGCCCACTCCGAGGAATCGGATCGGCACGTGCAGCACGTCGGTCAACGCGGTCACCACGCCGCCCTTGGCGGTGCCGTCGAGCTTCGTGAGCACCAGGCCGGTCACCTTCACCAGCCGGTCGAAGGTCTGGGCCTGAACGAGCGCGTTCTGGCCCGTCGTCGCGTCGAGCACCAGGAAGGTCTCGTGCGGCGCCTCGGGGATGACCTTCTTGATGACTCGGTTGATCTTCGCCAGCTCCTCCATCAGATTCGATTGCGTGTGCAGCCGGCCGGCCGTGTCGATCAGGACGACGTCGAGCTTGCGCGCCTTGGCCGCCGAGATGGCGTCGAACACCACCGCGGAAGGGTCGCCGCCCGCCGCGCCCTTCATCAGGTCGCAGCCGAGCCGTTGGCTCCAGATCGTGAGTTGCTCGATCGCGCCGGCACGGAAGGTGTCGCCCGCCACCAGCATGATGCGCTTGCCGTAGGCCTGGAACACGCGGGCCATCTTGGCGATCGTGGTCGTCTTTCCGACCCCGTTGACGCCGACGACCAGGATCACGGCGGGATGCGCCTGCAGCGCCATCGGCCCGGCGTCCCGGCTGAGCCTCGACCGCAGCGAGTCCTTGATGAGCTCCATCGCCGCCTCGGACGAGAGGCCCGGCTCCTGCTCGACTCGCGCCTTGAGCAGGTTCACGAGATCGGTGGTCGCTGAAGGTCCGCAATCGGCCTGGAGCAGGATTGCCTCGAGATCGTCGAAGACCGCGTCGTCGAACTTCGCCGTCTCTCCGAAGAGGCCTCGGAGCTGATCGGTGAAGCTGCCCCGGGTACGGGTCAGCCCCGTGGTGAGGCGCGCTAGCCAGCTCGAGCGCTGCTCGGGAGCCGGAGGAGGCGCCAACCGTTCCACTGGCGGTGGCTCGGGCTCTTCCTCCTCCTCCAGTTCGGGCGGCAGCTCCGCGTCGAGCGGCTCGTCAGCCGACTCCTCGGCGAGCGTTTCCGCCGCGTCGCCGACGGGCGGTTCCTCGGCCTGGGGGCCGGGTTCGTCCTTCTTCTTCCTCCACCAGAGCAGGGCCATGAGAGCTTGCGGGACCTTCGAGCGGACCTCCGTTCTGGCGTCCGCGCGGGCGGCCCAAAGGTTATCACGCTTCAGCTTTCAGGTGTCAGCTTTCAGGTGTCAGGCGTCAGCGGGTCGCCGGCGGCGGCGCGGCGGATCAGACCGGCCATGTCGGCTGGCACCGGACGGCTGAAGCGCATCCACTCGCCGGTGGCGGGATGGCGGAAAGCGAGGCGGGCCGAGTGCAGGGCCACGCCCTTGAACACCGAGGCCTCGCGCTTCGAGGCGTACAGGACGTCGCCCACGAGCGGGAAGCCCAGTTCGCAGAAGTGCACCCTGATCTGGTGGGTGCGGCCCGAGTGCAGCCGCACCCAGACTAGCGACGCGGCGGCGTAGAGCGCCGCGACGCGATAGTCGGTGCGGGCGACCCTGCCTCGATCCTCGTCGACACGCATCTTGTTGCGCACGACCGGGTGCCGGCCGATGGGCCAGCGCAGGCTGCCGGAGGCGGGCTGCACCCGGCCGCGGGCGAGCGCCACGTACTGCTTCACCATCGCTCGCGCCTTGAGCTGGGCCGCCAGGTCACGGAGAATCTGGTCCTGCTTGGCGATCACGAGCAGCCCGGAGGTGTCGCGGTCGAGGCGGTGCACGATGCCGGGCCGCAACTCTCCGTTGATGCCTGCGAGGTCGGTGCAGTGGGCGAGCAGCGCGTTCACGAGCGAGCCGGTCGGCCGCGCCGCGCTGGTCGGGTGGGTGAGCATTCCCCTGGGCTTGTTCACGACGAGCAGGTGGCGGTCTTCGAAGCAGATGTCCAGGTCGGTCGGCTCGGGCGGTAGCTCGACCCGGACCGGATCCGGTACCTCGAGCACGATCGGCTCGCCGCCACGCAACTTGTGCGAGGGCTTGGCCGGTCGGCCGCCGACCGTCACCCGGCCCGACTCCACCAGCGTCTTGAGGTACTCGCGCGAATGCTCGGGTAGCTTGCGGGCCAGGAAAACGTCCAGCCGGGCCGGGGCCTCGTCCGGCGGGCAGACCAGTTCATGGCGCTTTGGCATCGTCGGGCGCTCGAGGGCGCGAACGGCGGCGACCGTCAGCGCGCGCGCTCCCGGCGGCGCTTGCCGGAGGCCTGAGCGGGCGCCTCGGGATGTCGGAGCAGCCACCAGTGCACGATTCCGGCGATCGCCGCCATTCCCAGGCAGGAGAGCTGCCCCATGCTCAGGCCGGCCAGGTGCGGCTCGACGCCCAGATGGTCGGCACGGATGAACTCCAGCGGGAATCGCACGATCGGGTAGCCGTAGCCGTAGAAGACCATCACGAGGCCGGCGCGATGGGGGCGGTCTATCGCCTTGTGCAGCACCCACGTCAGGATCAGCAGCAGCACCAGCTCGTAGAGTTGGGTGGGATGGCGCAGCGGCCACTGGCCGGAGGGGTCGGCCGGCGGCATCCGGATGGCCCACGGAAGCGTGCACGGAAGACCGAAGCAGCAACCGAACAGAAAACATCCGATGCGTCCGCTGGCGTGGGCGAGCGGCACCGCCGGCCCGAACCGGTCGAGCACCTGCCCCACCGGCAGCCCCGTCGCAATCAGATAGAGGATGCCCCCGCCGAGCGCCACCAGCAGACCGCCGTGAAAGGCCATCCCGCCGTTGGTGACCATCAGGATGCTGCGAAAGTCCGGATAGTGCTCGGGGCTGAGCGCGACCGCCATCAGACGGCTGCCGCTGACTCCTCCCACGATCAGGATGATGAAGATGTTGAGGATGTGAGTGTCGGAGATGCCCAGCTGCCGGCAGCGCCAGCCGGTGTAGAGGTAGGCGAGGAAGAACCCGATGGCCAGGAAGGTGCCGAAGGCGAAGACCGGATGACCGGCCACTTCAAAGAGGATCGGGTGCAAGGTCGGGCTTCTCCGGAGGCGGCTCGGCGGCGGCGAGCGGTTGGCGCGCGGCGAGCAGGTGAACGATCGAGGCCAGGACCAGGACGCCGAGGCTGATGCTCTGGGAGACCGACAGCCCCGGGATGGGACTGGCACCGCGGTCGTCGCCTCGGAACAGTTCGACCGCGTAGCGTCCCACTCCGTAAAGATACAGGTAGAGGACCATGACCATCCCGGGCCGGTGCGGCCGTCGGAAGAGCCAGAGGCAGACGGCCAGGATGGCCGACAGAAACAGCGCCTCGTAGAGTTGCGTCGGGTGGCGCGGCACCATCGCCCCGGGGCCCGAGTGCAGCCGGACGGCCCATGGGACCGAACAGACGGCGCCGTAGCAGCAGCCGTTGGCGAAGCAGCCGAGCCGGCCGAGTATCTGCCCGATACAGAGGCCCGCCGGGATGATATCGGCGAAGCGGCCCAGCGGGAGATGCGCCATCCGCGTTCCCACGAGGCCGGCGAGCAAGCCGCCGATGAGCCCACCGTAGTAGACCAGGCCGCCCTTGTGCAGGCGGATGACCTCCATCGGATTCGCGACGAAGTGCTGCCAGCTGACCGCCACGAAAGCGGCCCGGGCCCCGATGATGGAACAGGCCAGGATCAACAGCAGAACGTTGGTGACCTGATCGAGATCCAGGCCGGCGCGTTCCGCCTGGATCGTGGCGGTGTAGACGCCGGCGATGAATCCGAGCGCGAGCAGGACGCCGAACGTGTGGACGTCGAAGTCGCCGATGCTGAAGAGGACTGGATACACGTCTCAGCCAGTCAACGAAACCGGCGACCCACAGTCAAGGATGGGCGCGCGGTCTCGCGTCTCAGGTCTCCGCGGGGACCCGATCGCGCGGGCGGCAGAGGTCGCGGACCACGTCGATCAGGATCAACCCCACGCCCACGTCGATGACGACGTCGGCGCAGTTGAAGACCGGCCAGTGGTACGGCCCGTAGTGCACGAAGATGAAGTCGATGACGTGGCCCAGACACACGCGATCGATCAGATTGCCGATGGCGCCGGCCATGATGCAGACCAGCGCGCAGCGGACCATCCGCTCTTCCTCGCCGACGATGCTGAGGTAGGCGATGATGATGCCGACCGTGAGCACGGCCATCACGATGAAGACGGTCGTCTGTCCCTGGAACAGCCCGAACGCCGCCCCCTTGTTCGTCACCAGGGTCAGATCCAGGAAACCCGGAAGGACCGTGATGCG
Source organism: uncultured bacterium (assembly GCA_964610245.1). Classification (GTDB taxonomy): domain Bacteria; phylum Muiribacteriota; class UBA6191; order JACPRK01; family JACPRK01; genus CAZSVK01. Next base: position 14,922 of record CAZSVK010000030.1, on the reverse strand, counting down.
CCCGCCCTGGGCATCGAGGATGCCCGGCATCACGTGCTTGGTGAGCTGGTCGATGGCCACCAGGAGGACGCCGAGGGCGAAGAAGGTTCGCGAGCGCATGAGGGGGATGAAGTTGCGGATGAAGAAGAACGGCCAGACGGCCAGCCACCAGATGAGGCAGAGCAGGTAGAACGCGGCCCAGAGGGGGAGGTCTGACAGCCGGAATCGGGTATCGGGGCAGGCGGCCGGAGGACTGTCGGCGCCTGGATTCACGGGGCCTCCGTGGCGGAACCGGTCTGGGCCAGGAAACCGGAGGTGAACTGCTCCAGCGAGCCCTCCCGGATGGCTGTCCGGATCGATTCCATGAATCTAGCGTAGACCCAGAGGTTGTGGTGCGTGGTCAGCCGCAGCGCCGTCAGTTCGCCGGCCCGGAACAGGTGATGCAGGTAGGCGCGAGTATGGTGCCGGCATGTGTTACATCGGCACGTCTCGTCGATGGGAAAAGCCTCAGTCCTGAAGCGGGCATTCATGAGGTTGAGATGCCCCCCCCTCGTCACGGCGTGGCCATGACGGCCCAGCCTCGTCGGAAGCACGCAGTCGAACATGTCGACTCCCAGCCTCACTCCTCGCAGGATGTCCTCGAGGGTCCCCACTCCCATCAGGTAGCGCGGCTTGGCCGACGGCAGCAGCGGCACCGTCGCCGCCAGCGTCTCGAAACACATCGGCTTGGGCTCGCCCACCGAAAGCCCTCCGATGGCGTAGCCGTCGCAATCGAGGCCGATCAGGTTCTCCGCCGACCAGCGGCGCAGCTCCGGCGTGAACCCGCCCTGCACGATACCGAAGAACAGGTTCCGGTTGCGCCGGCGCGCCAGGAACCGCTCGTGACTGCGCTTGGTCCACCGGAAGGATCGCTCCGTCGCCTGCCGGACGTAGCGCTCCTCCGATGGGTAGCGGATGCACTCGTCGAACGACATCACGATGTCGCTGTCGAGCGAGAGCTGCACGTCGGTCGCCAGTTCGGGCGAGAGCATGAAGCGGCTGCCGTCGAGGTGCGACGCGAACTTGACGCCCTCCTCGACGATCTTGACCAGCTTGGCGAGGCTGAACACCTGGAAGCCGCCGCTGTCGGTGAGGATCGCCCCGTCCCAGTTCATGAACCGGCGCAGCCCGCCGAGCTGCTCGACCAGCTCGTGCCCCGGCCTCAGGAACAGGTGGTAGGTGTTGGCCAGGATCAGCCGGTAGCCGATGGAGGCCACCTCTTCGCTGGTCATCGAGCGGACGCTCGCCCGGGTGCCGACCGGCATGAACGCCGGCGTTTCGATCTCGGCGTGTTCCAGGCGCAGAAGCCCCGCGCGGGCGGCCGAAGCGCTCTCGCGAGCCAGAACCTCGAAACCGGTGCCGGCGGGCCAAGTGTGGGTTGTGCTCGCGTCCTGGTTCACGGGTCGGCCCTCTCGATGCGCGGCGGCCGCGGGGGACGGCACGTCCAGATGTCGCGGGTGTGGGGAACAGTGTGCGACAGCGCGCGCTCCGAGGCAACTCCTGCGCGGTCAACGCGACCGCGGCGGAGCCGCCGGGCCGGCCGGGAAGAACAGCGCGAGGGTGCGCTCCAGGTCGGCGGCCCGCTCGGCGGCTCCGGCGGCCCGGTAGAGCTTCAGCAGCTCCTGGCCGTTGAGGACGAGGTACTCGCGCTTGACCGGGTCGACCGTTCGCAGCGAGGGATCCTCCGCGACCAGCCGGCTCGTCAGCACGGCGGCGTTGTCGGCGAAGAACCGCGTGGCGTCGGCCGCCCGCCCCAGGCGCAGGGTCGCGCGGGCGCGGTCGAGATGGGCCTTGAAGTTGTCGACCGAGAGTTCGCAGGCCCGGTCGAGCGCGGCGAGACCCTCGGAGGTCGAGCCCGTGGCGGGGGCGAGCGGGTGCAGAGGCGGAGCCCCTGCGTCCGGGGATGACGGCGACGCTCGCGAAGCGGGCGAGCCTTGTTCGTTCAGGGCCAGGCCGAGGAAGTACCACGCCTCAGTGTCGGTCGGCAGGGTCGCCACCGCCTTGCGGAACAGGGCGAGCGCCTCGGGCCGGCGGCCCAGCTCCCGCAGCACCACCGCCTGGTTGGCCAGCACCGCCGAGTCGAGGTAATCGCGGGCCGCGTCCTCGAAGGCCGCCAGGGCCTCCGCGGGCCGTCCCTGCGCCTCCAGGGCGCGTCCCAGCGCTGCTCGGACCCGTCCGTCGCCGGGCGCTCCCACGAGCGACTCGCCGAGCGCCGCCTCGGCCTCGCCCGGCCGCCCTTGCGACAGGAGCCGCAGCCCGGCCCCGTGCGCCGCGAGGGCCGAATACGAGCGCGCGCAGTGGACGGCGAGCAGGAGTGAGAGTGCCGCCGCGATCGCCCAGGAAGCCTTCGCTCCGCCGGCGGCAGGCTCGGTGGCGGTCGGCCCGCGCCACGTCGGCAGGGCGGATGCCAGGACCGCCACCGCCAGCAGGGCCGTGGCCGGCGTCCGCAGAGGGAAGCTCGTGCAGCCCATCAGCAGCAGCGCCACCGCGCAAGCCCGCATAGCCACGGGCCGGCCCGGCGCCGCCACGGCCACCCCGAGGAGGACGACGAGCAGGACTGCCCCGGGGATGCCCAGCTCGAAGCCGGCCTGGAGCCAGTCGTTGTGGGCCTCCCGGTGATTGCGGGTCAGGCGCCAGGAGCCCTCGGCCAGACGGGCCGGAGCCTCGTCCAGTCCGCTGAACCGCTCTTGCTGGAGCGAGGCGAAGGCGTTGGCAAAGCTCCCCGGACCGTGTCCTAGCACCGGATGGCGCAGGGTGGCGGCGGCGGTCATCGACCAGGCGAGGCCGCGGGCGCGCCCGGAGGTGCTGGTGGATGCCCAGGCGGCCAGCAGCAGGGCGGCCGCGCACAGCAGGGCGATGACCACTTTCTGCGAGCGGGAGGGGCGCCGTCCGACCAGCACCGCGGCCAGCGCCGCCGTCACCGCGAGAATCGCCCCGCGGCAGCCGGTCATCGCGAGCACCGCCGCGGCCGCCAGCGCCGCGCCCAGCCGGCCCTTGTCAAGCTCGGAGGTCCCCGCATCGTCCGAGGAACGCCGGCTCGGGCCGTCACTCGACGGCAGGAAGAACAGCGGGAACGCGATGGCGAGAAAGGCCGCAAGGTGGTTGCGGTTGCCGAGCAGACCGATCGGCTCCTCGCCGACGCCGAACCGCGCCATCGGGAGTTCGAGCCACTGGGCGGTGCCCGCCGCGCAGTTGACCAGCACGGCGGCCATCGTGGCGCCGAGCGCCGCCGACTGACTCGCCGGCGAGACCCTGAGCGCCACGAAGACGATCGCGAAGGGAATCGCGCAGACCAGCGTCCGGGCCGCCTCCTCGGGCCTCTCGGCGACCGCTGCGGAGAGCACGGCCCAGGCCGCCAGCCCCATCGCCAGCCCATCGGCCGGGTTCTTTCGCAGGCTGCGGAGCCACCCCACGAACTCCTCCGAGCGCCAGACCAGCAGCGCGGCGGCGCCTAGCCCGATCGTCAGGAACTTGACCGCGAGGAAGGGCTCCAGGGGACCGCGGGACCAGAGCACCGGTACCAGGAAGAAGAGCATGCCCGCGAGCGGCTCGGCGACGGGGGAGGGGGATGGGAACAAGGCGCCCGCATCGAGGTCGGGCGCCCGTGTCGCCGGCGGATTGCCGGCTCTGTGAGTGCTGGCCGCGGCTGATCTCCCGTATCCTGGAGCGCTAGCGCAAGGGGCAGAGTTCGGCGATCAGAGCGCGCACCTGATCGAGGCTGGAGCCGTCGTCGAGCTGGCTCTCGCCGGGGCACCCCACGGCGCCGTAGGGCCAGTTGACCACGGCCCAGGCGCCGGCGTGGGCCTTCAGGTAGAGCAGGACCCGGGAGCCGGCGAAGAGCGGCTTCTTGGCGGGCACTTCCGACTGGATGCCGTAGAGGACCTTCACTATCCTGGGGATGCTGTTCCGGCCCTTGAGCCGCTCGAGCACCTGGACCGTCGCCACCATCCTCGGAACGCGAGAGCGGAGGATGCGGGCCTCTTCGGGCTTCGACGATGCGTGGATCTGCTTGATCTCGGCCACGATGTCGCTCGGCGCCCGGTCGGCCACGCTCACCACCCGACTGAGGATGATCGCCTCCGAGGCCAGGATGCGGTCTGTGAGCGACATCGGGAACACGAGGGCGTAGGCGGCCCCGGTCAGCGTCGCTGCCAGGAGCAGCAGGAGCACGGAGAGGACCGGTCGCGGGGTTGCAGAGATCACAGGATCACCATCCCATCGCCGAAGCTGTAGAACCGGAACCTCTGCTGTACCGCCAGGCTGTAGGCCCGGCGGATCAGCTCCCGGCCGGCGAAGGTCGAGACGAGGACGAGCAGCGAGGTTCGCGGAAGGTGGAAGTTTGTAATGAGCGCGTTCACGAGGTGGAACCCGTGGCCGGGTTTGATGAAGAGGTTGGTCCACGCGGCGAGATCGCCCGCGGCGGAGGCCGCGTCAGGCAAGGATTCCAGCACGCGGACCGAGGTCGTGCCAAGAGCTATGATCCGGCGACCGGCGGCGCGGGCCTCGAAAAGCCGCTTCAGAACGTCGTTTCGGACCTCCAGGCGCTCCCGGTGCATCTCGTGCCGGCGGAGGTCGTCGCAGCGGATGGGCAGGAAGGTGCCGGGCCCCACGTGGAGCGTCACGTCGACGACCTCGACTCCGCGGCCCCGGAGCCGCTCGAAGTCGGCCGGAGTGAAGTGGAACCCGGCCGTGGGAGCGGCCACGGCGCCCGGCCGAGCGGCGTACGAGGTCTGGTATTGCTCGGGGTCGGAGACCGGCGTGTGCACGTACGGCGGCAGGGGCATCTCGCCGCAGGCCTGCATGCAGGCAAAGGCGGCCTGGTCGTCCGCGAAGGCGACCGTGCGCATCCCGTCCGGAGAGCCGCCGAGGATCGAGGCCTCGGTGCCGTCCGGGAAGGTCAGGATGTCGCCGGTCCTCAGGCGCTTCGCGGGCCTGGCCAGCGCCTCCCACACGCCGCCCCCAAGCGGGTGGCAGAGCAGCAGTTCGGCCGGCAGAGCTTCCATGGGCTCCGGTCCGCCGGCCTGGCGCGACGGACGCCGGCGGCCGGCCTGCAGGCGGGCGGGCATCACGCGTGTGTCGTTACGGACCAGCAGGTCGCCGGGGCGGAGCAGGCCGGGCAGGTCGGCGAAGGTGCCGGTCTGCAACTCGCCCGAGTCTCGGCGCACGATCAGGAGGCGCGAAACCTCGCCCGGCGGGCGGCGTCCTTGGGCGATCAACTCCGGCGGCAGCTCGTAGTCGTGGTCGGAGAGCGCGAGCCCGGGTGGGATTGGCTCGTCGCGCGGTTCGACCGGTGCCACCGGGTCCGCGGTGTTGGCCAGGAGGGGCGGGGTCTCTGAGGGGGGCATCGCAGGCTGGGGGCAGCCGAGGACTCTTGCCGTCGTGACGGCTGGCATCACGGCCTTCGCGCAAGGCGGAGAGGTCAGCGGCTCAATGCCGGGCGCGGGAGGGCGCCGGGCGAGGGGACGAGGTGCGAGACGGCGCGCCGTGAGGGGGCGTGGTACGCGAGGGCGAGGAGCGCGCGGCCGGCGAGGAGCGCGCCGACGGCGGGCGAGGGGAGGGCCTTGGACCGGCCGGAGCAGGGGCCATGGCGGCAGGCGGAGCCGCCACGGAGGCAGCCGCGGCCGATGCGGTCTTTGCGGCGGTGCCGGGCCCCGACATCAGCCAGGCCCGGCTCGCCGCGACCTCTTCCGGCTTGGAGAGCATGAAGCTCAGGTTGAGTTTGTAGCGGGGGGCCCAGATCTTCTGCGACTCGGCCGGGATGGCCTTCACCTCGATGTTCTTGGGCTCCAGGTCCTTGAAGTGGTAGAGCAGCCCCAGGGCGAGATCGAGCGGGACGTCGGTGCTGACGTAGCTGAAGAGATTGCCCAGGTTGAGCGCCATCAGGGCGATCACCTTGGGGCTCTTGAGGCGCTGCAGGAGCGCCTTCGCAAAGGTCTGCTGGCGCTTCATGCGGCCGAAGTCACCCAGGGCGTCGTGGCGGAACCGGACGTAACCCTTCGCCTGGACACCGTCGAGCGTCTGCGGGCCCGGGGCCAGGTGGACGTGCAGGTTGCCCGCGTTGTCGTCGTAGTCCATCCGCTTCTCGACGTCGATGGGCACGCCGCCGGCCAGATCCACGACTCGCTCGAACAGGGCGTAGTTGACCACGCCGTAGTAGTCGACCTTGACGCCGGTGTACTTCTCGACGGTCGCCTTGGCCAGGGCGGGGCCCCCGAAGAAGTAGGCGTGGTTCAGCTTGTCCATGTGGAGGCCCTTGTGGTCGAGTTCCACATAGCTGTCGCGGGGCACCGAGAGCGCCCGCACGCGCCGGTTCTTCATGTCGGCCCGGACGAGCATGATGGCGTCGGAGCGGCCGCGCTCGTGCTTCATGTCGTCGGCCCCCAGAACCAGGAAGACCAGATCGGGCCGGGCCTGGGCCGTGGTCTCGGTCACCTGATTGATGCGCTTGAACTGGGTGTAGGTGACCGCCAGGAACGAGCTGACCAGCACGCAGAACAGGACGACGATCAAGCCGACCGCGCGATACAGGAACGAGTAGCGCAGCTTGTTGGCCAGGAACGCGAGCAGGCTCTCCCTCGCGAACGGGGCCACCATCTTCCAGGGATCGCCTGAAGAGAGAGGTTCGGCCGTGACCACGCCGGGTTCCGAGGGCGACATGCGCGCGCCCGGACGGCGCTGCACGTAGCTCTTCAGCCGGCGGTACCCCAGCCGCCGGCGCCGCTCAGCATTGGCGCGATAGTCGATCATTCGAAGCGGGAAACCTAACACCGCGAGGCTCTGGAACTCAAGGACA
>CAZSVK010000030.1:0-8101 GCA_964610245.1 uncultured bacterium | reverse complement strand
ACTCCGGCCTTGGACTGACAGAAATGGTACCACGCGGGGCAGATTTGTTGGAAGCCGCGGGTTGGCCGGCGTCCGGGGCGGCGATGCCTCGCTCCGAGGAGGAGCGGATCGCACGGAAGATTCAAGACCGCCCGGAGATTTGTCGATGAAGAAGGCGGATGCGTGTCCCCATCTCGACCTTCGCTCGTGCGATCCGCTCGGCCGGTGAAGTGCCAGCGCGGCGCCGGAAGCCGGGCGTGGCCCGGGTTGCGGCGCTGGCGCTCGTGCTGGGTCTGGCCGGGGCCGCGCGGCCGGCGCGGGCCGACGTGCTCGGCTGGATGAACCGGCAGCTCGACGGCCTGTTCTCGACGGAGGACGCGGGTGCCGAACACCAGCCGTCGCAGGACGTGGACGGCTTCCTACGAAAGCTGGAGCGCACGGGCGGTCAGCGACCGGCAGTGCCTGAGGCCGCCCGTCTGGGCGGCCCGGACGATGCAAGGCTCGGGAGCCTCGGGGAGCCGGCGCTCTCGCGAGGTGAGCCGGCGCTCTCGAGGCCGGGCGCTCTCTCGACGGTGATGGGGTCGATCGTCGTTCCCGCCCGGCGGCAGGCCGCGCCCGCGCCCGCCGGCCGGCAACAGGACTGGTCGCCGCGGCTCCAGGATGCGCTCGGGGCGCTGAAGCTCCCGGCCGGTACGCAGCAGGGCCTCGGCTCGGTCGAGGACGGGGCGGCGGGGGCTGCCGAGCTGTCGGCCCGGGCCGGATTCACGCTGCCCGCGCAGGTGCTAGCCAACCTGGCGAGGGGCACCGAGCCGCTCAGACGCCTGCTCGTCAGCTATCGCGAAGGGCTGCACGGGGCCTCGTCGGCCGCCTCGGTCGATCGGCTCCACGCCGCCTTCCAGCGCCTGCTGGGGCAGATCCAGAACAACCACCAACTGGTGCAGCAGGCCCGGGAACTGGTGAACGGGGCCCAGAACCTGCTCGATCGCAGCCGGGCGCCGGTCAACGCGGCGCTCGAGAAGGCCGGCGAGGCGCAGGCGATCCCGCTGGTGGCCGCCTTCACGGAGGTTCATCTGCGGGCCCGCAGCAACCTCGAGTCGGCCCGCTCCTACCTGGTGCGCGCCCAGGCCAACCTGAAAGACACCTTCCGCCTGGCCCGATCGGGGTTGAGCTACCTCGAGCAGGTCAAGGGCCTCTGCATGCGCTCCTCCGCGTCGACCTACACGCTGGAAGACCGGCCGGAGGCGATCGACAAGCTGGCTACCGGATTTCAGCGGATGCAGGATGCCGTCACGAAGGCGATGGAGGGGATGCAGACGGCCCACGGTCTGCTCTACGTGAATCAGAAGGGCCTGCTCGAACTGCTCTACACGCTCAGGGCGACTGTCGCGCCGCGACCGGTTCCGGCGCGGTCGCTGGCTGCCGTCGGCCGCGCGATGCGCCAGGCGTCGGAGACGCTGGAGGGCGGGCTGCAGCTGGCCTCGACCGAGCTGGCCCGCCAGAAGCAGTGGCGCGGCTCGCTCGAGAGCTACCGGACCCCGCTGTTCGAGCTGGGACCGCTGCCGGACTGGGTCTTCCTGAGAGACACCATCCTGGTGGGCGGTCCGGCCCGGCCCGGCGTTGGCGGCCCCGGACCCGACCTCGACCGGGTCATCGCGAGCCTCGAGCGAATGCCCGAGGCCGCCGAAGCCGGTGCGCCCGCCGCCATCGCGCCGGAGACCGCGGCCGGTGTGCCGGCGATGACCGAATTGCCGCTGCTCGAGCTGGACGGTTCGAGCCCGCGAGGCGAGGGCGCTGACGGGGCGTACGAGTTACCGCAGCGGTACTGAAGTTGAAGTCGGGAGCGCTGCTCCCGAACCCACGCCAGGGGCGGAGTTCGCCCCTTGCCCCCCCGATGACTGGAGCGAGTCTTGCCCGCGCTCGCAGCTCGCAGTCCTCGAAAGTGCCGAGCAGGCTCCGATTCGTCTTCTCATTGCCGGGTCCAGGGGGGGGCACCCCTCCTGGCAGGGGCTCGGGGACGGCGTCCCCGACAGGCCTCAAGCCTCAAGCCTCCTCGTAACCTTCGCACGCCTCCATTCGTAGTAGAGGACGTGAAAAGCCCGAACCCGAGAGCGTGGCGGCCGATGGCCCGAAGAAATATGGGTCATGCCGGATTGTCATGCCCCCGAAGCGTCCTTATACTTCTCGCAGTCTGAGAAGGCGTATTCCCTGAACCTATGAACGCGAGAGCTTCGACAGGCCTGAGACGGACGGTGGCGCTGGTGGTGCTGCTGTCCTTCGTGTCGTCGCTCGCCTCGCCGGTCCTGCTGGCCCAGGATCTCGACATCTACGGTGGCGGCAGCAATCGCGGCACGGCCACCTACCAGCCGACCGACGAGGAGTACGCCGGCGACGTGGCGTCGCATGTGGCGCTCAAGGAAGACCTCGAGAAGCGCTGGGCCGACGCTGCCGTCCGCAGCGACCAGTATCGCAAGCAGCTCGAGCGTCTCCGGGCGGCGACTCCGCCCGCGGGGGCCAACCCCAGCGAGTGGTATGCGGCCCGCGACAAGAAGGTCGCTCAGCTCGAGCAGTACATCATCGCCAACGACCGCAACGTGGCCGACTTCCGCCGCAATCTGGGTTCGGTCTACGGCCAGATCGACAGCGACAAGCGCCGCCTCTATTCGGTCCAGGACGAGGGCCTGAAGCAGAACCTCGGCACGCTCCTGGGCGTGGGCGGAACGCTCGCGGCCCCCATCGCCGCGCGTCCCACCATCGGCAACCTCACCGGTGCGGTCGGCCGCAGCATCAACGGCGCCCGGCTCAACTCGGTCACCAAGAACATCGCCAGCAGCCAGACCCGCAGCGCGGCGCTCGGCGACAAGATCGCCAACATGCAGCCGCCCTCGCCCCGAAGCTGGACGATGGTCGAGGAGGGCGGCCGCGTCCTGATGCGCTCGACGAACGGCCAGGTCAAGGACATGGGGCCGTCGACCATCAAGAGCGCCAACGGCACCGACATCCGCAACGATTCGGCTTTCCGTTCGGCTGACTACCATGGCGAGCTGTACGGCGCCAAGGCGAACATCCAGAACCAGATCGACACCCTGCGCTTCAACCGCAACAAGGCGTCGAGCATCAAGGCGAAGGATGCGATCGACAAGCGCATCGGCGAGCTGGAGGGCAAGAAGGTCCAGCTCGAGAAGGACATCTCCCAGTACGACTCGACCCATCAGTCGGCCGGCAGCCAGCTCAAGGGGCTCGCCGCCAGCGCCGCCAAGTGGGCGGCCTTCTCGGCCGGCATCACCGTCACGACCAACCTGATCACGCAGCTCACGCACAACGGCTGGAACTTCAACCAGCTCGACTGGCGCGCCGCGGTCGCTCCTCTGATGACCGGCGAGTTCTGGGGCGGCACGGCCGGCAGCTTCGGCGTGTCGATGCTCCTGAGTTCCGTCATCCCCGGCGGCGCCTTCGTCAAGACGCTGGCGGCCATCGGTGGCGCCGCGGTGGGCTGGCAGCTCGGCACCGGAAACCTGTTCGAGACCGACTGGACCGAACTCATCAGCACCTCCGTGGGCTCGACGGTGGGCGTGCTGATCGGCACCGCCATCGGCGGCCCGGTCGGCGGGTTCATCGGCGGCATCGTGGGCAACTTTGCAGCCACCTGGATCCTCGGCAAGGTTCGCGAGTGGCTCGAGGCCAGCTCCGAGGCGGCCGACCCGCGCGAGTTCAGCAAGTACCCCGGCGCCTCGGATCCCCCCGGCTACAACGCTCCCACGACCTTCGACAAGCTTCCGGTGGAGGACCTCCGCTCGAGCGATCCGGGTCAGCTCAAGGCGATGATGGACGAGGCCTACATGCAGATGATGCAGTACGCCCGCGATCCCAGCCAGGCAAGCCGCTTCGAGCAGAGCCGCCAGAAGTACATGATGCTCAAGCAGCAGCTCGAGCAACTGCAGCGCGGCACCTCCTCCGGGATGAAGTAGACTTTTCCGGTCGGCGAAGGGTAGCCTTCTCCTCCGGGAGGATTTTTCATGCGTGCTGCCCGATCGTTGTTGCTGGCCGCCCTGGCCGTTCTGATGTTGTCGTTAGCGGTGGGGCCGGCGGGTTCCGGCTCGGCCCTGGCCGAGGAGGGGGACACCAGCGGCTCGTCCGAGATCGAGCAGCCGGGCGAAATCTCTGACGACCCTTCCGGTGGGACGTCGGCCTCCACTGACGCTGCTTCACCGTCCGCCGGGACGACCCCGCCCGCAGCGGGTGAGGAAGAGTACGCACCTCCCGACGAGGCGGCCGGCGACGAGTTGCCCCCCGGCTTCGGCGTAGCGGGAGCGGCAACCGGGGCCACTGAGACCACGACCTCTCCCTCCTCGGAGGGTCCGTCCCCCGCCGTCACCGAGTAGGCGGATTCGCGGGCCTGTTTCCCCGCCTTGAATTCGCTTGGGGGCCGTACTATCATCGGTTCGTCCAATATCTTCTGGTCTCTGTCAGCTAAGGAGGACGCCCCATGCGCTTCACTTTCGGGATGACGCTGTTGCTGGCCATGACGCTGGCGCTCACGGCCGCCCAGGCCCAGGATTCGACGCTCCATCTTGCCATCATCGCCGACGTGAAGGGCTTCGATCCCGTGATCAGCGACGACCTCTACTCGAACACGGCGGCGTCGCAGGTCTACGAGGGCCTGATGCAGTACGCCTACCTGAAGCGGCCCTATCAGGTGGAGCCGAATCTGTCCGACGGCATGCCGACCGTCAGCAAGGACGCCTTGACCTACACCTTCAAGCTGAAGAAGGGGGTCAAGTTCGCCGACGACCCTTGCTTCAAGGCGACCAACGGCAAGGGCCGCGTGCTGACCTCGGAAGACGTGGTCTACTCGTGGAAGCGCCTGGCCGACATGAAGAACCACTCTTCCGGCTGGTGGATCTTCGACGGCAAGATCGCGGGCCTCAACGACTTCCGCAAGGCCTCGGAGGACAGCAAGACGCCCACCGACTACGCCAGGAAGGTCGAGGGCCTGTCGACGCCCGATCCCCAGACGCTGGTGGTCACGCTGACCGCCCCGTATCCGCAGCTGCTCTACGTGCTCTCGATGGTGTTCACCTCCGTGGTCCCACGCGAGGCTGTCGAGACCTACGGCAAGGAGTTCCTGAACCATCCCGTCGGCACCGGCGCCTTCTTCGTGAAGGAGTGGGTCCGCAACAACAAGATCGTGTTCGAGCGCAACCCGTCCTACCGCGGCGACGTCTATCCGTCGGAGGGCGCTCCGGGCGACAAGGAGGCGGGACTGCTGGAAGATGCCGGCAAGCCGGTGCCGTTCCTCGACCGGGTCGAGCTCAGCATCATCACGGAAGACCAGCCTCGCTGGCTGCGACAGATGAAGGGCGAGTTCGACGCGGGCGGCATCCCGAAGGACAACTTCGACGCCGCCATCGATCGCGGCACCAAGGAACTCAAGGCCGAGCTGGCCTCCAAGGGAATGCGGCTCATCAAGACCTCCGAGCTGGACATCACCATGACGGCGTTCAACATGGAAGACCCGATCCTGGGGAAGAACAAGCTGCTCAGGCAGGCCATGGCTCTCGCCTACAACAACGCGCGCCGCATCAGCCTGTTCTACAACGACCGGGCGCTGGCCGCGCAGTCGCTCATTCCGCCGGGCATCTTCGGCTACGACGAGACCCGCAAGAACCCCTCGGGCGAGTACAACGTCGAGAAGGCCAAGGAGCTGCTGGCCAAGGCCGGCTACCCCGACGGCCAAGGCCTGCCCGAGTTCACGAGCGAAGAGATGGCCGACACGACGGCGCGCCAGTTCGGCGAGATGTTCCAGCGCGAGATGGCGAAGATCGGCATCAAGGTAAACACCAACTCGAACACGTGGCCCGAGTTCAACGCCAAGATGCGCAGCAAGCGGGCGCAGATCTTCGGCTATGCCTGGTCGGCCGCCTATCCGGCTCCCGAGAATTTCCTGCAGTTGCTCTACGGGCCGAACGAGGCGCCCGGCCCGAACAGCTCGAACTTCCACAACGCGCATTACGACGAGCTGTACAACAAGATGAAGGCCATGCCGGATGGCGCCGAGCGGAAGAAAATCATCGACGAGATGGTGCAGATCTTCTACGACGAGGCGCCCTGGATCCTGGGCGTGCACCGGATGGGCTTCACGCTGGTCCACAAGTGGGTCCACGACTACAAGCCCCACTCGGTCGGACACGGCTTCTACAAATACTACAAGATCGACGGCAAGCTCCGGGCCGAGATGGCCAAGGAGTTCTGAGCGGGCCCGAGGCCTGGACGGTGCGCTGCAGCCGATTTGCTGGCGTTCCGGCCGGTCCGCTCGTGTACAATGGGGGCCTGACGCTCCCGAGGGCCGGACGGCCCTCTTCGGCCGCCCGGCCGGGTTGATCCTCAGCTAGCTATGCTCAACTACATCGTCCGACGGTCCCTCTACGCGGTTCCGCTGATCTTCGGCGTCACGTTGATCACCTTCATCCTGTTCAACGTGGTGGGCGGCGATCCGACGCCCGGCATGCTGGGAAAGCACGCGACGGCGGAAGAGATCCTGTCATTGCGCAAAGATCTGGGGCTGGAGGGTTCGCTGCTCTCCCAGTACGGGTTCTTCCTCAAGCAGTGCGCGACGTTCGATTTCGGCCGCTCCTGGGCCACCAAGCAAGACATCTGGACCATGTTCAAGCAGGGCATGGGCCCCTCGCTCGCGCTGACGGTGCCGCCGTTCTTCATCTGCATCTGCCTGTCGGTCAGCATTGCGCTCTTCTGCGCCTACTTCCGGAACTCATGGTTCGACCGGTCGATGGTGATCGTCTGTGTGGTCGGCATGTGCGTGAGCATGCTGGCCTACATCATCGCGGGCCAGTACTACCTGTCGTTCCGGCTGGGGTGGTTCCCCATATCCGGGTGGGAACCCGGGTTTGCCTGTGTGAAATTTCTGATTGTTCCATGGCTGATCTGGATCGTCGTCGGTCTGGGCGGCGAGGTCCGCTTCTACCGCACGGTGATCCTCGACGAGACCGGTCAGGACTACGTGCGAACGGCCAAGGCCAAGGGCCTGACCGACCGGAAGATCCTCTTCAAGCACATCCTCAAGAACGCGATGATTCCCATCATCACGAGCGTGGTCATCGAGCTGCCGTTCCTCTACACCGGCTCGCTCCTCCTCGAGAACTTCTTCGGTGTTCCGGGCCTGGGCAACATGGCGGTGAAGGCTCTCAACGAGTCCGACCTGCCGGTCATCAAGGCGACCGTCTTCGTCGGCGCCGTGCTGTTCATCTTCGCCAACCTGCTCTGCGACATCTGCTACTCGCTGGTCGACCCGCGAGTGAAGCTCGAGTAGGCCAGGCAGCCCCAGGTTTCCACGACCAGACCACCCCGTCTCTGCAGACCAGAACCACCGGTATCCGATATGACGACGCCCGCCGCAACCTCACGAGGTCTTTACTCCGATGCCGTCCGGCGCATCTGGAAAGACAAGTTCGCCACGGCCTGCTTTTTCCTGGTGATCCTCTATGCGGGGATCGCGCTGTCGGCGAAGTTCGGACTGATCGCCACGCGCTACAACGAGGAAGACGGTCCTTCCTACGCGCCCCCGTCATGGACGCGCGTCCTGGAACTTCCGGAGGGCGTGAAGGACTCCGAGACGAACCTCGGCGCGATCGCGATCCGGCTGTCGACTCCCTCGTTCTGGGCCCAGGCGGCCAAGCGTTTCTTCGAGAAGGAGAGCTGGACCTTCCCGTTCGGAACCGACTTCCTCGGCCGCGATGTCTATCAACGCATCCTCCACGGCTCGCGTATCGCCATGTCGGTGGGGCTCATCAGCTCGCTGATCGCCATCCCGATCGGCGTCTTCTTCGGTGCCATCGCGGGCTACTACGGAGGCAAGGTCGACGAGTTCATCGTCTGGCTCTACTCGACCGTATCGAGCGTGCCAGACCTGTTGCTCATCCTCACCGCCTGTATGGTGATGGGAAAAGGGTTGTTAGCCGTCTACATCTCGATCGGCATGACCACGTGGGTGCAGCTCGCCCGGCTCATCCGGGCCGAGTTCATGAAGCACAAGCAACGCGACTACGTGGTGGCGGCCAAGGCGCTCGGCGCCGGCGACGCCCGCTGCATCTTCGTGCACATCCTGCCC
>CAZSVK010000029.1:11220-24075 GCA_964610245.1 uncultured bacterium | reverse complement strand
AACTCCCCGAGCAGGACGCGCCGTTGCCCGGCGTGGTGGCGCAGTACCTGGCCGAGATCTCGGACATCCCGCCGCTGTCGGCGCAGGAAGAGGAATCGCTGGCCAGCCGCACCGCCGCGGGCGACTCGCGGGCGGCCAACGTGCTGGTCGAATCGCATCTGAAGCTCGTGGTGCGGATCTGCCGCGAGTACCGCCATGCGGGGCTTCCCCGGATGGATCTCATCCAGGCCGGGAACATGGGCCTGCTCGACGCGGCGCACCACTTCCGGCCGGGCAAGAGCGGACGTTTCTCGCACTTCTCGAGCTGGTGGGTACGGCAGGCAATCAACCGCCACATCGAGGCCAGCGGCCTGCTCATCCGAATGACGCGCAAGCTTGTGAAGGAGCTGCACGCGATGGGGCGCGAGAGGGCGCGAATGCGGTCGCGGTTGAAGCGCGAACCCTCCCCCCAGGAGCTGGCCGACGCGATGGGATGGCCGCCTAGCAAGGTGGAGTTCCTGGACAGCGCGGGCCACAACCCGCTGAGCCTCGATGCCCCCCTGCCCAGTGACGAAGAGAAGCACATGGAAGAGGTGGTGGTGGATCCGCGAGCCGCGGAGGTGGCGGAGGCCACGCGCAAGCGCCATGTGATCGCCGCCCTTCGGCCGCACATCGAGGGGCTCTCGACCGAGGAGCGCAGCGTGCTGACGCTCCGCTACGGGCTGGCCGACCAGGTCGTGCGCTCGGTCAACGAGGTGAGCCAGCTGACCAGCCTGCCGGGGGACGAAGTTCGGCGGTTGGAGCGCGAGGGACTGCGCAAGCTCGCGGCGCGTTCGCGGGCGGTGCTGCCGGCGCCGTTCGAAGAGGTCGATTGAGGACCGCGAGGGGCGCGAGGATTCGACAAGAGAACGAAGTTGGCCAATCACGGAGACACGGAGACGCGGAGGAGGAGTTGATTTCATGAAGGCTGCCTACTTCGCTGTGCCTCTGGGCCTCCTTGCCTCCGTGATTCCTGTCCGGGTTTGCGGGTTCTGCCCGCGCTGAGAGAGATGCAGGACTTCGAGAAGGACTTCTACAAGGTGCTCGGCGTCAGCGAGAAGGCCACGCCCAAGGAGCTGCGTTCGGCCTATCACAAGCTGGCGAAGAAGCTCCATCCCGATCGCAACCCGGGCAACAAGGAGGCCGAGCGCAAGTTCAAGGAAGTCAACGAGGCCTACGACACTCTGAGCGACGCCAAGAAACGCGCCCAGTACGATCAGCTCAGACAGCTCGCCGGCCAGGGCTTCAACTTCGGAGGCGCCGGCCAGGGCCGGCCGGGGGCCGGTGCGGGCGGTTTCGATTTCGGCCAGTTCGGCCGCGAGGGCGGCATCGGGGGGCTGGGAGACATCTTCGACATGCTCTTCAACCGCGGGGGACAGGGCGAGCCCAAGGCGGGCCCGGGCCGGCCGGCCCCGGGCCGGGCGGGCACCGACGTGAAAGCCACCGTTCAGGTACCGCTGACGACCGCGGCCAGGGGCGGCAGCGTGAGCGTGACGCTGGAGATGGGCGGCGCCTGCGAGAGCTGCGGCGGCAGCGGAGGCGGTCAGGCGGCGGTCTGCCCGCAGTGCCACGGCTCGGGTCGCAGCCAGGGCCTGCGCGGCGGGGCCAAACCCTGCGTGCGCTGCGGCGGCGAGGGCAACGTGGTCACCGCCCCGTGCGCGGCCTGCGGGGGCCGCGGAGAGTCGGCCCGGCAGAAACGGCTTACAGTCAAGATCCCGGGCGGAACGCGCGACGGCGCCGAGCTGAGGCTGGCCGGCCAGGGCAACGCCGGGGCCGCGGGCAACGGCGACTTGTTCCTCAAAGTGCAGCTCGCGCCCGACGGCGGCTTCCGGCAGGAAGGGGCCGACACCGTCAGCGTCGTGACGGTCCCGGTCTTCGCCGCCCTGCTGGGCGCCACGGTCGAGACCTCCACCCTGCTGGGAGAAAACGTCCGCTTGAAGATCCCGGCGGGGACACAACCCGGGACGCGGCTGCGGCTGCGCGGCAAGGGACTTGCCGGCTCCGACCACCTCGTGGAGGTGCAGGTGAGACTGCCCGCGGCGCTGACCCCCGCGCAGCGAGAGCTGGTCGAGAAGCTGGCCCGAGAACTGGAGTGAGCGGAGCCTCTGGCTCCGAGTGACCCAAGTGCCACGCCCGGATGACAGGCCCCGCCCCCGCAAGCGACTGCGGCGCCTGCTCGTCTGGCTCTCCGCCGCGGCGCTGGCTGCGCTCTTGGCCGTCGGCGTCGGCGCCTGGCGGATCCGGCAACTCGAGGCCAGCGGCGACCTGACCCGGATCCTCGCGGAGCGCCTGGCGGACGAGCTGGGCATGACGGTGCGGGTCGATCGGGCCTGGGTGCACGGCCTCACGCGCGTCGCCGCGACCGGGCTCGTACTGACCCCGCCGCCCGATGCGCTGGAGCTGAGGGCCAAGGTGCTCGGTCTGTCACTCGACTACTGGGCACTGATGCGAGGCACCATCCAGCCGTGGTACTTCGACCTGGGCGGCCTGGACCTGGACCTGGCGACGCCCGGGCAGGTGACGGCACTCGGCCGCACGCTCGCCCTGATCGAACAGCGCTCCCGGGTCCACAAGCCCACGATCACCGTCAACGGCGTCCACGCGCGCCTGGGGGGCGGCCTGCTCGACGTCGACTACGCGAAGCTGCGCCGACCCTACTCGGGGATGCGCAAGCTGGACGTGGCCGGCCGCTGGACGCCCGACGGATTGCCGGCGGCCTCGTTCACGGTCGACGGACTCTTCTCCGGTTCGCCCTCGTCGCTGGTGGGCAAGGCGGAACTCCAGGCCGACTGGGCCGCGGTGCAGGTGGGGGGTTCGATCCTGTCGCTCTCCGGCACCCCCTCGCTGGAGCTGACGGTGCGGCTGTCCCGGATCGACCTGGGCGCGCTCGCGAAAGCCCGCCTGCTCCCGCCCTCCCCCGTCCGCAGCGGCCTGCTCGCGGGAATCCTGCGACTCGCCGGGAGCCCGTCCCGTCCCGAGCTGTCCGGCCAGCTCCAGCCCACGGCGGTCGTGGCGGAGCTGCCCCGCCTGGGCCTCGTCGCCGTCAGCTCGGGGACCATGCGGGTGACCTCCGAGGCGTTGCGGATGAACGACCTGCCGCTGCAGACGACGCTCGGCGAACTCCGCGTGAAGGGTACGGTGCGGCCGCCGCTGGCCGGGCCCCGCTGCTCGCTGCTGGCCGCGGGCGAGCGCCTGGACGCCGGCGCCCTGGCCGGGGTGCTGGGGCTGCCGATGGAGGCCCGAGGCACCTTCTCGGCAGAGTTGAGCGTGGACGGCCGGGCCTCGTCGCCGGAGGTCTCCGCCGAGGTCGAGGTGCATCAGATCGCCTCGTCCTGGCCGGTGCCGCGGCTGGGCGAGGTCCCTTTCGAGCTGACGGGCGGTCACCTCTCCTACTCCGACGGTGCCCTGCGCTCGCCGTCGGTGGAGGGCCGGGCGCTCGGCATGAACATCACCGTTACGCTGGTCGCGGAGGCGCTGGGACGGGCCGACCGGATCACGGCGGAGGCCCGCGCGCTCGACGTCGACACGGCCAGGCTGGTCCGGCGGCTGCCCGGCGAACTGGGCGCGCTCGGGGCCCGCTACCGGCTGCACGGCCGCACGGCGCTCACGGTGCAGCTCGCCGGTTCCCGGGGCGACTACTCGTGGGCCCTGGGCGCTGTCCCGGCGGGCCTGGGGGCCGAACTCCCGGCGGGCGACGCCCGGCTGCCGCTGGAGGTCACGGGCGGCTCGCTGACGATGGTGCGCGGCATCCTCTACGGGCAGCGCCTGGAAGGCCTCTGCGCCGGCAGCCGTTTCGCCGGCGAGCTGGTGGTGGAGGGGCTCGAGGAAGCGCCGAAACCGGCCGGGACGTTCCTCTTCCGCAAGGTGCAACTGGCACGCGTCGCGCCGGCGGCGGCCCGGCAGTACGCGCTGCAGGGGGCGCCCGACGTGCGCCTGGAACTGGGCAAGGGACGCGACCGCCCGTGGCTGCTCTCGGCGGACGCCCGGGGGCTGGGCCTCGTCGTCACGCTCGACTCGGGGACGCGCGTCCCGGTCAGCTTCACCGGCGGGTTGCTCGAGCTGGACGCGGACATGCTGCGCGGCACCGGGATGACGGGGCAGGTGGCCGGGGGCCGGCTGAACGGCAAGCTCGTGCTGGCCGATCCGCTGGGCTCGCCGCGGGTCTCCGGAGAGACGCAGCTCCAGTCGGTCGAACTGGGAGAGTTCTTGCCGCCCGGGGCACGCCAGTACCGCCTGACCGGCAAGGCCGCGGCAACGCTGGCGTTCAGTCCGGGCCACACCGCGCTGGAGTGCGGGCTGACGGGCCTGCGAGCGCGCGTGCCGCTGGGGGGAGGCGACCTTCCGCTGGAGTGCTTGCGGGGCCAGGCCCGCTGGAAGGACGGCACGCTCTCGCTCGCGAAGGTCGAGCTCGCGGTCGGCGGGCACGAGGGCGGGCGCCTCGGCCTGGACGGCGGACTGGACGAGAGGGCCGGAGCGATCGTGGTCTCGCTCTCGGGGCTGGGCCTGGGACGCGTGGCGGAGGCCGTGACCGGCGCCCCGGCTCGGTGGAACGCCCGGCTCGGACTGAACGGGAAGGTCGCCCGGACAGGCGCCGGCCCCGTGCTCACCGGGAAGTTCCAGCTCTCCGCCGCCGGTTCGGCTGCCACGACTCTCGGCAGGCTGCTGGAGGGCTCCGGGGGCGAACTGACCGCCGGCGCCGCCGGCCTGAAGATCCCGGCCTTCAGGGTCGCCGGCCTGACCGCCGCGGTGAAGGCCGAGCCGACGGCGCAGGGCTACACGGTCCAGGCGGCCGTGGGCGAGCACGCGCTCGAACCCGTCTTGACGCGGTTCGGGAGCCCGCCGGGGGTGGCCCGGGGAGCGCTCACCGCCACCGCCCGCCTCGCGTGGCCGGCGCGGCGCGGGGCCGTCCCTCAACTGAACGGTCACGTTTCCATCGCCGGCCTGACCGTCGACGGGCGCAAGCTCTGCGCGGCGATGGGCATCTCAAACCCGTCCACCAAGCTGCGCCGCGCCGGCGGGTTCCTGAGCCTGGGCCTGCTGCCCGGCTTCTGGAACTGGGGGGGGCGCCTCGCGAGCGGCCGGCTCAACATGAACGCCCGCTACGTCGACTTCGTCTTCCGGGAGCACGACCTGGGCGACTTGCGCTGGGACTTCCGTCTCCAGGAGGGAGAGCTGGCGGGACCGGTCAAGAGCCCGCCGGACGGACGCTGCATCGACGGGCAGATGGCCGTGGATCTCGGGAGCGCCATCGCGAAGGGCCAGCTGCGACTGGCCTCGACCCGCGACGGTCTCGGCGTCAAGGTCGAGCCGCTGCTCGTGGACACCTCGGCCAGCCCGCCAGCGCGGACGCCGAAGGGGCTCGATAACGTCAGCTTTACCGGCGCCGGCAGCGCGTTCGACTTCGCGGGGGCCGCGGGGGGCGCGGTGCTGGGGGGGCTGCTCAAGGGAGGGACGATGACCCTCGGACCGGCCGCGATGATCCCGGTGCTGCTGATGGGCGACATGAAGAAGCACAAGAAGTACACCGGCGAACCGGGCACGCGGCCGAGCGCCTCGGAGGCGACGGTCGTGCATCCCCAGCGGCCGGCGCCGGCCACGCCGCCGACGACGCGCTAGTCGCCCGTGCGCGGCGCGGTACATTCTGGACACGATGACTCCGCCCGAACTGCCGGCCGGTCCCGAGCTTCGCCTGCTCGCCCGGCCGGAGCGCGATCTCGAAGACCAGCCCAGGTGGAGCGACCGTGTGCTCTTCTCGAGGCTGGCCCAGTTCTCGGCGACGCTCACCTGCGTCACCGGGCCGCTCGCGCTGTGGGGCGACTGGCTCGGGGCGATCGCCTTCGGCCTGCTCGGCTCCGCGGGGATGCATCTGGCCGGCCAGGTGCGGCTGCAGCGCCTGGTCGGGCGCGGGTTGTGGCGGAGGGCCCTGTCGCTGCTGGAAGGCCTTCCGATGGACGGGGGCGAACGCTTCAGGGCGGTCTTCCTGGCCTACCAGGCGCAGTGCCGGCTGGGTCTGCGAGACATCCCGGGCGCGAAGGAGTGCCTCAAGGGCATTCGATACGAGGGGTTGCCACAGTCGAGCGCCGTGTTCGCCCGGCTCGTCCACTGCCAGTTCTTCCTCAACCAGTTCGACCTGGGCAGCGCCCGTACCCTGCTCGATGAGATGGACGGACCGCCCGGGCTGCCGACGCGGCACCGGGCCCCGGTGGCCCTCTACCGCGCCTTCCTGGAGCTGCTCGACGACAATCCGGCGGGCACCCTGCGCGGCCTGGACGAGGCCGAGAAGCTCCGGCCCGCGACCGGCCGAGGCATCGTCAAGATCGTCCGGGCGATCGCGATGGCCGAGCAGGGGCTGGAGTGCGAGACGACCGTTCCCAGGCTCGCGCTCGAGGCGCTCTCCGAGAGTCCGCTGGCCGACGGAACGCGTCCGGCCGTGGTACTCAACTACCTCTATCTCCAGTACATCCTGGGCACGCGGATGGGACGCTACACGCCGCTGCTGCGGACGCTCGGAGAGTACGCCCCGGAGTTCGGCGAGAGCGGCCTGACCACCTGGCTGCTACTGAAGACGGCCGCCGAGGTCGAGATGGGCGCGATCGACCTGGCGCGGGCGCGGCTGCAGGAGGCGCTCAACCGCCGGTGCCGGCCGAGCATGCGCCGCCGGCTGGAGCGGCTGGGCCAGCAGCTCGTGGCCGGCGAGGCCTCCGCGGCGCGGGCGTGACGGCACCCGGTTGTGCGGGACGGTGACCGCTGCTACCATTCGGGTTGCATCCCGTCTGGCATCGGAGGAGGAATCATGCGCCCCAGTCTTGCGGCAACGGCACTCTGCGTCCTGGCCGGCCTGCTGATGTTCGGATCGTCCGGCGCGATCGCGGGCCACGTCGAGAGCTACGGACTGGTGTTCGTGGCCGACGGGGCCCGGGGCGACGTCGTCTACGACATCGCGATGAACGGGTACAAGGGGCGCGTGCTCCTGCCGAACATCCGCAAGTACTTCATCGACCAAGGGCTCTGGGTGAAGGAGGCGACCGGCGTCTTCCCGACCATCACCGGGGCCGGCATGCCGTCGGTGCTGACCGGCTGCTTCCCGGGCCGCAACGACATGCCCAGCCTGTACTTCTTCGATCGCAAGCAGAAGAAGTACCCCGTGCTCTACGTCCCGCTGGAGGCGATGGAGTGGAACAAGTGGCTATCGCCGGAGGTGAAGACGATCTGGGAACACTTCGACGGGCCCAACGACTCGATCAGCTTCGGTCCCGCGCTGTCGCGCGGGTCCGACTCGCACGTTCCGATCGTCTGGAACCTCAAGTACAAGCCGATGGAGTTCCGCGGCCAGCTCGCGGTGGGGTGGCGCGCGCTGAAGCGGTCGGTGATGGGCGGCCTGCCGGCCCGGTTGACCCTTGTCTACAACGGCTGGTTCGACCACATGGAACACTCCAAGGGCTCACGCTCCGACGCCATCGTCGAGGACTACATCCAGCTCGACAAGCAGATCGGCGAGACCATGGAGTGCTTCATGGACATGGTCCGAGAACGCGAGAAGGCCGGGGCCGAGGTGCGGCATTTCGCCTGCTTCGTCTCCGACCACGGCCACCAGGACATCCACAAGGTGGTCTCGATCGACGACTTCGTGCGCAAACAGCAGGGCGCCCGCGTGCTGGACAAGGTGTGGCGCCGCCTGTTCGGCGTCAAGCTCAAGGGCGACCTCCCCAAGGACTTCTCGCCCTACGACCTCGTGGTCGCCTCGGGTGAGGGCCACGCGCTGCTCTACTTCCCCAGCGTGAAAGCGGGCGCGGATGGCAAGCCGGTCAAGGACTGGGACCATCGCCCGCCGCTCGCCTTGCTGCGCCAGTACCCGTACCACGGGGCCAAGATCGACATCCCCGCCACCGCCTCCGAGCTGCCCGCCGGCAGCTTCCTGGTCGGCAAGGACGCCGGCACCGGGAAGGTACACGTCTTCGGCACCGCCGGCGAATCGACCATCGAGCAGCGACGGGAGCCGGCCGGGTTGTTCTGCCGCTACACCGTCGTGAAGGGCGAGGATCCGCTCGGGTTCCGCGAGACGGAGCAGGCCAGGGGGCTCATCGACGGGCAGTTCCACTCGGCGCGCGAGTGGCAGCTCGCGACCCTGTCGACCAACTACCCCGATGCGCCGGTGGTGCTCTATCAGGTCTTCGACTCGAAGGAGCGGGCGGCGGACCTGTTCCTGTCGGCGGCGCCGTTCATCTCGATCGGCGACCTGGTCGACGGCGACACCTCCAAGTCCAAGCACGGTGGCCTGACGAAGGACGAGGGATGGCCAACGCTGGCGTTTACCGGCTGGGGCATCAAGCCGGGTCTGGCCCACACCGCCCGGAACATCGACATGGTGCCGACGATGTTGACGCTCCTCGGCCAGGATTACGACCCCGACGCGCTGGACGGGGAGCCGGTGGCCGAGGTTGTCGAGTGCCTGCACGAGGCGATGGGCTCGACGCTCCCGCCATCGGAACTCCGCGCCCTGGGGCAGGCGGCCGACCAGCTCGTCGGCAGGCTCGGCAAGGGCGCCGACGGCGAGCTGCAGGCGACTGCCGCGGCGTTGCAGACGATCCTGGCCCGGCCCGGGCTCGAGGCGGGCGAGGTGCGAGCCTGGCGCAGGAAGGCCTTCGCGGCCCTGGCCGCCCGCAAGACGCCTGCCGCGCGGGCGCTCCTCCGAGGCGAGTTGCCCGGCGAGTTCCTGCTCAGGCCCAGGGGCGATCTCGCCTCGGCCGCGCCCGCCCCCCTCGGCAAGTCCGACCCGGCGATCGTGGAGGGCCTGGTGCGCGATGCCGCCGTGGCCTCCTACCGGACGATCTTCCAGGAGATGGAGGGGTTGTTCCAACGGGCGGCCGCTCCGTCCGGCAAGCCGTGCCGGGAGGCCCTGGCCCGGATGGACCTGCTGCTGGAGACTCTGGCCGCCCTGCACGATGCGGGCTTCACCGTCCCCGCGCCTCGTTTCAGCTTCGACACTTATCGCCTGGGCATCAACCTGTGGATCGAGGGAGTCGAGAAGGGCCCCCATATGTCGTCGGCCTCCCGGGCCGCGCTCGCCAGGTTCACCCGGATCGAGTCGGCCAGGGCCGAGGGCCCCATCCGGCGCACCTTCTTCGATCTGGAGCGGGCCTCGCTGCAGGTCGAGATGGGCAAGCGGCTCGAGAAGTTCCGGCTGCGGCTGGCTGCCAGGCCCAGCAAGAAGGCGGTAGCTTTGCAGCAGGCCTTGGCAGGCCTCCCGGCCGGCCAGACCCGGGCGGCGTTCGAGGCGCTCTCCACCTACGGGCGCGCGGTCGAACTGGCCGGAACGGTGAAAGAGGCCGCGTCGGCGTCCGCCGCGGGCCCAATCCCGGCCGGCGCGAACGGTTCCGGAGAACTGGACGCCATCTACCGCGGGATGGGCGCGCGGTAGGAAGGCATCCGCTCCGAGGCCGCGGACTGCAGGCTGTAGACTATCGGCGGACGACCTGGAATCACCGCGCCGCGCGGCGATTCCGCGGAGCAGGTGACCTGAGCCCGGAAAGCCCCACGATGACCCCATCTTCCCACCGTCTGAAAGTCCTCTTCCTCTGTACCGGCAACTCCTGCAGGAGCCAGATGGCCGAAGGCTGGGCACGGCACCTCAAGGGTGACGTGCTCGAGGCGCACTCGGCGGGGACCTCCGCCAGGCGCCTGAACCGGCGGGCAGTGCAGGTGATGGCGGAGGTGGGCGTGGACATCTCGGGCCAGAAGCCCAAGCACCTGGACGCGGTCTCGCACGTCGACTTCGACCTCGTCGTGACGGTCTGCGACCGCGCGGCCACTCGATGTCCCATCTTCCCGAGGAAGGCCCGGGTCATCCACCGATCGTTCGACGATCCGCCGGCGCTGGCCAAGGGGGCCGAGACGGAAGAGGCCGCGCTCGCCCACTTCCGCCGCGTGCGCGACGAACTCCGGGCGTTCGTGGAGAGCCTGCCGGGTCTCGTGCTGGACTGAAGGGCGGGCTCAGCGGCAGTCTCTGACGCCGGACCGGGACAGGTATCACGGAGACACAGAGCCGCGGAGGCACAGAGTAGAGAAGTCGGGACTGCGTCTCGAATTCAACTTCCCCTCTGTGTCTCTGTGCCTCTGTGTCTCTGTGATTGGTCCACCTGGTACGCCCGTCGCAGCGCCGCGCGCCTCCGCTTCATGAATCACCCATCCCCGAGCACAAACCCACTTGACGAAACAGCGGTCGATCCCAATAATTGCGCAAACTTCGGCGACACAGCGAAACCGAGTCTGTTCATGAGTTTCGCAAAGCCGGTCCAGTCCTTCCTGCCTTTGACCACCCTCCGGAGGGCGCCATGCTCAGAAGAGGCCTCCTGCGAACTTCCCTCTCCCTCTTCCTGCTGCTCAGCTTCGCGCCGAGCCTGCTCTATTGCGGCACCGTGAATGTCGGCCCCGCGCTCTTCGCGGCCGCCACGGCGGCGCAGACGCGCGAGGACGAGGTCTACGCGCCGATCGTGCCTCCGGCCTCCACGGCGGAGTTCCTGACGAAGGCGACGGAAGCGACGACCTATCTGGCCGACCTCCCGATCGACCAGGCGATGGCGCGCGATCTCATCAACAAGCTGTTGAGCGCGTTCATCATGCAGTTCAACGACGAGATCGCGAACCTGCTGAAGGCGTTCGGTATCACGCTGCCGGACAACTGGGCCACGATCCCGCTGAACTACCTGCTTGAACTGATCAAGTTCCGCAGCTACAACCAGGATCTCGCCAACTCGCTGCTCGCGCAGTGGACCGCCAACCTCGACCCCCAGCAGGAAGAGGCGCTCAAGCGGCTCTGGCTCTCCCAGACCGTGGTGAAGACCGGCTTCGACTCGTCGCTGGCGATGGCCGACGACGCCGGCGAAGGGCTCTACGACCTGGTCGACCTCGTCTACGGCTCGACGCACGTGATGAAGAAGATCGGCTCGCGCTTCGAGAACCTGCCCGTCATCGGCCACATCATCAAGAAGATCCGCCTGATGATCATCGAGCGGATCATCTTCGCACTCAACAACGCCGTCGACCTCATCACGGCGAAGATGAAGGAGCCGGCCCGCTCGCGGGTCCGGGCCATCTACACGGCTGTCACCACCACCTACATCAAGTGGGCCGGCATCCAGGTCGGCGACGGTTTCGGCGGCATCTCGCCCGAGCTGCTGACCAAGATCGGCGCGAAGCTCCTGGGCAAGTTCCTGCTGCTGATGCCCCCGAAGATCGGCTACGTCTCGATCACCAAGAACGTGGCCGGGCTCGGCGCCGAACTGGCCCGTGACAACCGCGTGGCCGGCAGCTTCGAGGCGGCCGCGGTGGCCGTGCTCGACGACCAGAGTGACGCCGCCGACGGGGCGGTGCTCGAGTCGATGGTCAAGACGGTGATGGCCAAGCAGAAGCTCTCGCGCCAGGAGCGCCAGGTCGCGAACGTCGCCGGGGCGATCTCCCAGGTCGCCGGCCTCGTGCACTTCATCGACCCGTCGAGCTTCGCCCGCATCGTTGCGATCGGCGCCGGCATCCTGGCAGGCGGCCTGCAGCTCCACACGGTGTTCAATTCGGCCACCACGCTCTACAGGCTCCCTGGCCAGGTCGAGAGGGGCGTCAAGCTCGCCTTCGATCCGCAGTCGGCGGCGCCGGGCGGCGGCACCACCCAGGTGGCTGTCGACGGACGCGACTACATCCAGGCCAATCCCGAGTACGCCGCCTTCCTGGGCGGCCGCGTCCAGGCCTCGGCCGTCCAGTTCAACGGGGCGATGGATGCGCTGGCAGCGGCGCTGCGCGAGACCGACATGGCTCGCGTCGAGACGGCGCTCGACGGCGTCGAGTTGGCCTCCTTCCAGGTCCGCCGCGACGTCAAGATGCTGAGCACGTTCAAGGTGGCCTCCGACGGCGGCCCCGACGTGATGCGCAGCTTGCTGGGCGAGGGCCTGATGGATCACGACCTCAAGTCCGCCTCGCTCTACGCCGACGTCCTGGCCTACGTCTTCCGGCCGACCAACGCCAGTCGCAGCGCCGCCGTCGAGAAGCTGGGCGCCCTGCGCGAGCAGACCTCGAGTTTCATGGCCAGCGTGCAGGAGGTCGCAACCTCGGGGCGCATCGTGAAGGGCGCTTACGTCGTGGCGCTGGCTCCGGCCAGCCGCCTGGCGACCGACCTCATCGAGGTCAATGCGACCGTCGTCTCCGCCGGCTCCGAGGCGGTCAAGGCGATCCGCGCCCGATTGCTGCTGCCCGCGGGCTATCAGCTGATCTCGGGCCCCACCGCCGCCGATTCCGAGACGATGGAACCGGGCCAGGAACTCAAGGTCTGCTGGAAGGTCAAGAAGCCGGCCGGCGAGTTCAAGCGTGCGATGCTGGTGGTCAACGTGATGAGCCGCAACGCTCCCGAGGCCAACCAGAGCGTGATGGTGACGGAGTAAAGACAGGGGTTGGGGGTTAGGGAGGGAGCGGGCCCACGACCCCGCTCCCTTTCGCGTCTCCCGTCGGTCGGCCGGCCCCTGGCAACGTCCGGCGTCTCGCGGTGCCCTCTCGACGGGACCGGGCGCCTTCTTCCGCTAACCCCCAACCCCTAACCCCCAACCCCTACCCCTGACCCCTCCCCTCCTGACACCCGACACCTGACTCCTGACACCTGCTAAGGCATACTGGGTTCGACGCGATGGGGCCGACCGGCCCTGCGCCCGTATCCCGAGAACCTCATGATGCCGGACGACAACGACAACCGCCTCCCCGACTCTCCGCCGCAGCAAGACCCCACGGACGAAGACCGGGACGAGCCGGCCCAGGTTCCGCCGGAGATGGCGTTGCGGCGACGGAACATGCGCACCCGCG
>CAZSVK010000029.1:4348-11210 GCA_964610245.1 uncultured bacterium | reverse complement strand
GCCCGGCTACCGATCCGGCTTCGTCGCCGTGCTGGGCCTGCCGAACGTCGGCAAGTCCACGCTGGTCAACTGCTTCTTCGACAACGATCCCTGCATCGTCAGCTACAAGCCGCAGACGACCCGCTTCCACATCAGGTGCATCTCGACCGACGAGAGACGCCAGATCGTGTTCGTCGACACGCCCGGCTGGCACGCGCGAGGACGCGGGCTGGGCGCGTTCATGCGGCGCGAGATCACCCACTCGCTCTCGGGCGCCGACCTGCTGCTGTTCCTGGTCGACGCGGTGCACCCCGACCTGGAGCGCAACCGCTATGCCCACGCCGTGCTGATGCAGGGCGTCAACACCCCGCGCGTGCTGGCCGTCAACAAGATCGACCGCATCGGCTCGAGCCGCGTGGCGGCGCTCCTCGATCAGTTCTACAAGGTCTTCGAGCCCAAGGAGATCGTGCCGATCTCTGCCTCCGAGGAGACCAACATCGACGAACTGGACCGGGTGATGACGGCGCTGCTGCCCGAGGGCCCGCCGCTCTATCCGCCCGAGACGGTGGTCGACAAGCCGCAGGAGTTCCTCATCACCGAGTTCATCCGCGAGCAGCTCTACGCGGTCACGCGCGAGGAGATCCCCTTCTCTTGCGCCGTCGAACTGGTCAGCGTCGACCGCAACCTCGACCCGATTCACGTCGAGGCCAACATCCTCGTCGAGAAGCAGTCCCAGAAAGGCATCCTGATCGGCGCCGGCGGCAGCATGATCGCCCGCATCCGCAGGCTCTCCGGCGTGCGCATCAAGCGATTCTTCGGCAGGCCCGTCGATCTGTCGCTCTGGGTGAAGGTCCACCCGAAATGGGCCGCCGACGAGTTGCTGCTCTCGAGGATGGGCGAGGGTGTTTGAGCCCCCCGAGCCCTCGCGTCCGGCGCCTCCTGGGGCGGCCCGCCCGCCCTGCCGTCCAGGCGTGACCAGCGACCTGCCGTGAGAGATCCGGAAGAACGAGCGGCGCCTTCGAGCGGCCGCGAGCCAGCCGGGGGCCGCCGGCCCCACCGGGAGCTGCTCGCCCGATTCTTCCGCGATCAGAGGGTCGAGTTCGCCGTCGCAGTGTTGATCGTGGCCTCGGTGGTCACGATCGTGCTCGAGACGATGGTCGCGCGCGAGGATCCGCTGTTGCCCTGGCTCGAGCTGATCGGCGAGTCGTTCACCGGCCTGTTCGCCCTCGAACTGCTGTTGCGCTACCTCTCGATGCAGCGCGCGAGCGACTACCTGCGCGAGTACTGGGTGGATCTGCTGGCGGTGCTCCCGATCCTGCGGCCGCTGAGGTTCCTGCGGTTCTTGCGGCTGCTGCGGTTGTTCCGGGCGGGCCTCGTGCTGCACCGGCGCGGCCGCAAGCTGTCTCGCTCGTTCGTCGACAACTTCGGCGAGTACTTCCTGCTGGGCTTGTTCCTGACCACCGTGGTCTTCCTGGCGACGGTCGGCATCATGCAGACGGAAGCCAACTCCGACGAGGTCTTCCGTTCGCCCAGGTCGGCGGTCTGGTGGAGCGTGTGCCTGCTGAGCACGGGCGACATGAGTGCGGTGCCGGCGTCAGACACGGGCCGGCTGCTGGCCATCTTCGTCGTGATGTCGGGCATGACGGTCTTCGCCGTGTTCACCGGCATCACGTCGGCCGTGATGGTCCAGAGGTTGAGGAGGCGTATGGACGAGAAGGATCTGACCCTGGAGGAACTGCGCGATCACGTCGTGGTCTGCGGTTGGAACCGTTCGGGAATCACCCTGTTGCGAGCCCTCTTCGAGCAGGATCCGGGGCAGCCCAGGCCCGTGGTGATCGCCGCGGAGTTCCCGCAGGAACAGGAGCTGGATTTCGCCGGCCTGCCCAACGACCACATCTACGTCTTGCGCGGCGACTACACGCGAGTCTCGGTACTGCTACAGGCCGGGATCCCGCGGGCCTCGTCGGTGGTACTGCTGGCCGACAGGGTGGTGGACCGGAGCGATCAGGATCGTGACGCCCGTACGGTGCTGGCCGCCCTGACAATCGAGAAGCTGGCTCCTCAGATCTACAGCGCCGTCGAACTCCTCAACGCCGACAACGAGACGCATCTTCGGATGGCCGGCGTCGAGGAGGTGCTGGTCAGGTCCACCATCCAGGCGAACATGCTCGCGATGGCCTGCTTGAACCGGGGGATGGCCCGGACCGTGCGCAACCTCCTGGCCCGCGACCAGGGAAGCACCTTTCACACCTGCGAGCTGCCCGCGAGCTGGATCGGTCTGCCGCTCGGGCGGATCTTCGCCGCGGTCAAGCGCCAGGCCAACGCGGTCGTCCTCGGCGTCGAATCGGGCGGACAGGTGCTGGTGAACCCGCCGATGGAGCGACCGTTCGCCGCCGGCGACCGGTTGGTCGTCGTGGCCGAGGAGATGCCCGAACTGGCGGACGTTTCGCCGGACGCAGCCTGACGCGGACTTTCGGCGCGATCATGGCTCGCGCAAGCGCTTGCTTTCCGGGTCTGCCTCCACTATGCTAGCGCGAGCGCGACGCCGGTTGCGGCCTGCCGGTTTTCCGCCTTGTCCACTGTTGCAGGCCGCGGGCTGGGAGGAGACACTCGATGCCTAAGTTCGGACCGGACAAGATCCGGACGCTCGCACTCATCGGACACGGAGGCTCCGGCAAGACTTCGCCCGCCGAGGCGATCCTCTTCGACACGGGCGTGATCGGCCGGATGGGAAAGACAGACGACGGGACCACGCGTACCGACTACGATCCCGACGAGATCAGCCGTCACATCTCGATCAACGCGGTGCCGATCGCCGTCGAGTGGAGCGACGTCGAGCTGAACATCGTCGACTGCCCCGGCTACGTCGACTTCCTGCCCGAGGTCAACGTCGTGATGCAGGACATGGACGCCGCCGCCATCGTGGTCAATGCCACTGCCGGCTGCGAGCCCCAGACCGAGAAGGCCTGGAACTCCTGCAAGCACTACGAGTTGCCCGCCGTCTGCTTCTTCAGCAAGATGGACAAGGACAACGCCGACTTCGAGAAGGTCCTCGAAGACCTGAAGAAGAACCTCGACGGGAACTTCGTGCCGCTGGCCGTCCCGATCGGCGCCGCCGCCACCTTCAAGGGCTACGTCGATCTCCTGACCAAGAAGGCCTACACCTTCTCCGACGAGTCGGGCAAGGCCACCGAGGGCCCGGTCGACGCCAGCATGGAGCGCATCGTGCAGAAGTACCGCGAAGCGCTTCTCGAGGCCGCCGCGGGGGCTGACGATTCGCTCATCGAGAAGTACCTCAACGGCGAAGAACTGACCGATGCCGAGATCTTCCAGGGCCTCAGAGCGGGCGTGCTCCAGCGCAAGCTGGTGCCGGTCATCCCCGGCTCGGGGCTCAAGAACGCGGGCATCCAGGCGCTGCTCGACATGATGGTCCGGTTCCTGCCCTCCCCGGCCGACCGCAAGGTGGTCGTCCCGGTGGCCGGCAAGGACGACACGGTCCAGGTCTCGTCGAACGCCGGCGACGAGGTGCTCGCCCGAGTGTTCAAGGTGCTGGTCGAGCCGCACGTCGGCGAGCTGTGCATCGTGCGCGTCTATTCGGGCACGCTATCGTCGGGGATGGTCGTGGCCAACGCCACTCGCGACGAGAAGGAGAAGATCGGCGCCATCCTGCGCCTTCGAGGCAAGGACCGAGTCGACGCGCAGGACCTGGGCCCGGGCCAGATCGGCGCCCTCCTCAAGCTGCGCACGCTTCGTTGGGGCGACACGGTCGCCAGCGACAGGCGCATGCTTCGCTTCCCCGACCCCAAGATTCCCGATCCCTACATGTCGGTGGCGCTCCACCCGGCCACGGCGCAGGACACCGAGAAGCTGTCCAACGCCCTGAGCAAGCTCCGGGCCGAGGATCCCTTCATCAAGGCCGAGATGAACGAAGTCACGCGCGAGTTCGTCGTCTCCGGCACCGGTGAACTCCACGTCGACAACTTCGTACGCCGCCTTCGCGACCGTTACAAGATCAACGTCGAGACCGGCAAGCCGAAGATTCCCTACCGCGAGACGGTGCGCGGCAAGGGAGAGGGCCAGGGCAAGCACAAGAAGCAGTCGGGCGGTCACGGCCAGTTCGGAGACTGCCATCTGAGGATCGAGCCCAATCCCACCGGTGCCGGTTTCGAGTTCGTCGACGCCATCGTCGGCGGCAAGATCCCGAATCGATTCATCCCCGCGGTCGAGAAGGGCGTTCGCGAGGCGCTCGTCCGAGGCATCCTGGCCGGCTACCCGGTCACCGACCTGAAGGTGACCGTCTTCGACGGGTCATACCACGCTGTCGACTCGTCAGAAATGGCCTTCAAGACCGCCGCCTCGAAGGGCTTCAAGAAGGTCGCGCTCATGGCCAAGCCGATCATCCAGGAGCCGGTGATGAACGTCGAGGTCGTCGTGCCCGAGGCCAACATGGGCGACATCATGGGCGACCTCAACAGCCGGCGCGGACGCATCCTGGGGATGGAGCCCGACGGCAGGAAGCAGATCATCAAGGCCCAGGTCCCGCTGGGCGAACTCTACAAGTACATCATCACGCTCCGCTCCATCACCGGTGGCCGGGGCGAGTACACGATGACCCTGTCGCACTACGAAGAAGTGCCGGCTCACGTCGCCGAACAGATCATCAAGGACGCCGGCGTGGTCGAGGAAGAAGAGGACTAGGCCCGCGGGGCCCGGAAGGCGGATCGTGCTTCCCGGTTTCATCACCGAAGCTTGGGCCGCTCTCCGGGACTGGTTCGACCTGCGGGGTTACTACACTGCAAGCGAGCGAGCTGTCATCCGGCAGCTCGCTCGCGTCATCAACGAGCACCCCGAGAAGCCCGAGAACTACCTCGAACTGGCCGACTTCCACCAGGCCCGCAGCGACTTCGAGCGGGCCGCCCGCGTGCTCGGACGGATGCCGGTGCACATCCGATCGCTGACGATGTCGGCCGACGCCCGCGCGCACGTCTTGCGCGAGGGCATGCGCCGGCTCGTGCAGATCGTGACGCCCGGTCTGACCGGCATGCGGGTCGGCCAGGCGGCCGCCCGGATGGCCCCCGGCAAGGGCCACATGATTTCGCTCCACGACGTCATGGTCGAGGAGCTGCTCGAGGTGCGGGAGGTGCTGCTCGAGCTGCGGCGCGGCGGCGAACAGGGACAGCTCGAACTGCGTTACCTGCGGGCCGGCCTGCCCGACTGGCGGCTCACGCGTTTCCTGGAGCGCGAGACCGCCCGCCACCGGCCCGACCTGAAGGACTTCCGCGTGCGGACGGAGGGCGAGCGGGTCCGGGTGCGTTGCGACTTCAAGGGCATTCCCCTCAGGCTGCCCGCCATCCCGCAGGTCGCCTCGACCCAGACCGTCAGGGTTCGCTTCGACCCCTCCCCCAAGCTGTTCTGGGTCGTGCCCATTCCTCGGCGCGAACTCGAGAAGGCGCTCGAGGCGCTGGCCGCGGCCGCCCCCGAGGGCTTCATCACCAGCGTTTCCTCGGAGGGGTTCGACCTGAACTTCGCTCCGCTCTTCGCTCCGCTCGAGGCGGTGCTGAACCTGCGCCACGTCGAGGCAGTTCCGGGAGAGGTACGGGTGTTCGCGGAGGCCTTCGACCCTCAGGAGCTGCTGGCTCTTCCGGGGACACCCGCCCTGCTGGAACAGGCCACCCGCCCGGGCACCGCGACCCAGGAGGCGCTCGCCCTCGTCGAGGAGGCGGCCGCCCTCGAGCCCGCCGCCGCGGAGGTCGCCGTCCTCAGGCGGCAGGTCCACGGAACCGGAAGCACTTCCGCGTCGCTAGTGGCCGCCCAGGCCGCGAGGGCCCTGCCGGCCCATTGGACTCCCGCGGAGGTGTCGGCCAAGGACAGTCTGGCCGCCCGAGCCCGCAATGCCCCGTTCGAACCCAGCATCTACAAGGAACTCGCCCGCCGGTACCACGCCGCGGGCAAGGCCCACGCGGCCCGCACCGCGTTCGAGGCGTACGCGCTGTTCGAGCCGGGAGACCGCGAGGCCAGCGAGTACATCAAGACCGCCGCGAGTCGCCTCGCCGCGCCGCCGCCGCTCGCCGACAACCCGGGCAAGCTCGATTGGCTGAGGTGTGCCGCCGAACGACGCGAGCCGGCGAGCCGGGTCTTCAGGGCGCTGACCGCCGAACTCGGCTGGACCCGGCGCTCGCCCTGGCCGGCCGATACCGTCCCGATGGCGCCCGCGACGGCCGAGCCCCTGCTGACACTGCACACCGAGGTGTGCCGCACGCTCGGCAGCGAGCTGGCAAGTCTGTTCGTCGTGGAGATGGCCGGCGCGGGCGTCGTACCCGGCCCCGACTTCATCGCCGTTCCGTCGACGATGCAGGGCAGGCTCGAGCGTGCGGAGCGCGACGAGGCGGCCTTCCTGCTCGGGCGGGCCGTCGGCCACCGCATGCTGGGCCACACCGGCCTGCTCGACTTGCCGGCGGACGACCAGGCTGTCCTGGCCGGGCTGGTGCTGCAACTGGGTCCCGCCTGGTATCCCGGCAGCCACCGCTTCCGGCCGGTTCGCACGCTGGAGACCTGGTTCTCTCGCGAGACCATCGCCGGCCTGCGCGAGCCCTGCATGTGGCTGGCGGGTGAGGTGGAGACCGAGATCCCCATCTGGCTGGCCGCTCATCGTTTCTCGGCCGATCGGGCGGGTCTCGTGGCGTGCGGCAGCCTGCGCGCCGCGGCCTCCGCGCTGCTCGTGAGCGGGGGCGGGCCGCGCGCGGGCCAGCCTCTGCCGCAGTTGCTGGCGGTCAATCCGGACCATACGCTGCGCGGGCGGTTCTACGCGCTGCTGCCTTTTGCCGTGCTGGACCTGCACCAGGGAGCGGCCTGAAGACAGGGGTTAGGGGTTAGGGGTTAGGGG
>CAZSVK010000029.1:0-4338 GCA_964610245.1 uncultured bacterium | reverse complement strand
CGGCCCCGGGGGGGGCCAGAAGAGCGGGGGTCGGGGTTGGGGGGTGTGCGTTGGGGGGTGGGGGGTTGGGGTCCGCGCAAGGGAAGGGCTTCGAAGAGCACTGGAGTTCCGGCCGAACCGAGGTCCCCACACATTGCCGGGTCCAGGGGGGGCTCCCCCCTGGCGAGGGTTCGGGAGCAGCGCTCCCGACGGGCAAATCCAGTACCTTGAGTTCGGGCCGTTCATCCCACGATCGGTAGCTGGAACCCGTCGGCCGCAACGCGGTCGTAACGGGACGGTGCTACACTGGAAACCGTCGGAGGTAATGACATGCAGCGCTGGAAAATCCCGGCCGTCCTCGGACTGACACTGCTCTCGGTCGTCGTGCTCGCCGGCCCCTGGATTCGTTCGCCTTTCGCCCGGCCCGCTGCGCCGCCGCCAGTGGTGCCGGTATCGCCCGACCTCTTGCCGCCCATCTCCGAGGTGCTGGGGCCGGTGTCCATGGAGATCATGCCCAGCCACCGGGCGCTCTCGGCCCAGCAGACCGCCGACATGTTCCTCGCCGTGCGCCTCACGGCGCAGGACACCGGCGCCGTCGAGAGGCCTCCGCTCAACCTGGCCATCGTGCTCGACCGCAGCGGCAGCATGATGAGCGCCAACAAGATCGACTTCGCCCGGAAGGCCGCCCGGCTGCTCGTCGACCAGCTCACCGCGAAGGATCGCGTCGCCCTGATCGCCTTCGGCACCGACGTCGACCTGCTCGTTCCCTCCGCGCCGGTGGCCGACCCGGCCGCGTTGAGGAACGCCATCGATCGCATCGAGCCCACCGGGCAGACCAACCTCTCGGGCGGCTTCGAGCGAGGCTGCGAAGAGGTCTTCCGGAACGTTCAGCCCGGCCAGATCAACCGGGTGCTGCTGATGACCGACGGCCTGGCCAACAACGGCGAGACCGACGCGACCGCGCTGGCGCGCCTCGTCGCCCGCTGGCACGAGAAAGGCGTCAGCCTGTCGACCTTCGGCCTGGGTTCCGAGTTCAATGAAGACCTTCTGCAGGCGATGGCCGAGACCGGCTGCGGCCAGTACCACTTCATCGCCAATCCGCAGGACATGACTCAGGTCTACGGAAGCGAACTGAAGGCCATGATGAAGACGGCCGCCCGCAACGCGGTGCTCCGCATCAAGACCGCCGCCGGCATCGAGCTGGCCGACGTCTACGGCTACGCGCCGGGTCGCGACGAGAATGGCGTCACGGTCGGCCTCGGCGACCTCTACGGCGGCCAGGTGCGCAAGGTCGTGATGCGGCTGAAGGTTCCGGCCTCGGCCCTCGGCCAGCGCGACCTCGCGACCGTGGCGCTGGGCTACCGCGACGTGGCGGCCGACAAGCTCGTGCAAGCGGAGCGGGCCGTCGCCGTCACGATGACCGACGACCGCGCCCAGGTGCTCGCCTCGCGCGACCTGCGGGTGCTCGAGATGGTCGAGACGGCCCAGGCCGCGGTCAGCCTCGACCAGGCGATGCGGCTCGTGCAGAGCGGCCGCAAGGTTGAAGCCCAGAAGATCCTGGAGGCCCAGATCCTGCGCACCACGGAGCGTAACGCGACCGTTATCCAGAGCCGCAACCTGGGCCTCGTGCTCGAGCAGGTCCAGGCTCAGCAGCGCCGCATGGAGGCCCCGGCAAGCGCCGAGACCCAGAGCCTGGACGTCAAGGCAGGCAAGGCGCTCGGTCTGCAACTGGCCCGGTAGCCCATCGTGAACAAGAAGCTCCCGGCCCACCCGGCCCTTCCGACCGCGGCCTCCATGCTGGTTTCGCGCAGACCCGAGACGACGATGGCGGCGCTCCCCGTCGCCCAGCCGGCCCAGCTCGCGCGCACGGTGGGCGTGCTGGCCGCGGTGCTAGCGGTGGCGGCGCTGGGAGTGCCCCTGGCGACGGCGGCGGCCCAGCCGCTGCTGCTGACGGTGGCGCTCTTCGGCGCGCTGCATCTGGGGCTCGGCAAGGGGGCCAGCTGGAAGACCACGGCCGCCTGCGCCGTACCGGCCGCGGCGGTCGCCCACTGGGTCATTCCCGCCTATCCCGCCTTCGGGTTCCTGGTCCTGGGCGGGTTCGCGGGGTGGGCAGCCGGAGCCGGCATCACCGATCTCGCCACCCGCGCGGCGGTGCTGTTCGGCGTGGGCATCGGTACCGTGGCGGGCAGCCTGCTCGGCGGCGTGGTGGGCGGCTCCGCCTACCTGGCGGGGTTCATCCCGGCGCCCGTCGTGACCGGCCTGGCGGGTGCGCTACAGGGCCTGCTGGTCGGGCTGGGCACCCTCCCGCGGCACCTGCCGATCGAGCGAGATCCCGTCGAGGTGCAGTTCGAACAGTCGCGACTGCTGCCCGGCGCCGAGACGCGCGACTACCTGGAGCGCTCGATGCGCCTCTACCGGCAGATCCGCAAGGCCATCGCCGAAGGCAGCGTGCCGGCCCGCGAGGCAGAGACCTCGCACTTCAAGGACGACCTGGGGAACCTGATGACCGCCATGTTCCGCCTGGCTCAGCGCTCCCGCGAGATCGACGCCTTCCTCGAGCACGCCAGCGCGGACCAGACCCGGGCCCGCCTTGCGGCCAACCAGGCCAAGCTCTCGGAGTTGGCCGACCCCTATGCCCGGCGCCAGTACGAGCAGATCGCCGCCTCACTCGAGCGCCGATTGCTGCAACTGGGCGAGATGGATGCCGGCAAGGAGCGGGTCGTGAGCAGCCTCAGCTACTACTTCACGACCCTCGAAGACATGCAGCTCTCGCTGATGCGCCTCAAGGCCACCGACGCCCAGTCGGCCAGCCTGGAGATGAACTCGCTCGCCGAGCGCATCCGCGCGCTCAACGACGAGATCGACGCTACCGCCCGCTCGGTCGAGGAACTCGACTTCGGCGCCAGCGCCGAGCCGGCCAGACTGCCGCAGTAGCGCGACCTTAACCCTGACGTTTAGCGCCGGAGCAGCGCCGCCGTCGGGACGCTCACCAGCCCCAGGCCCCAGTCGCGCTCGGCCCCGAGCAGCACCAGGAGCCGGTCGCCCGCCACGACCGAGCGTAGCTTGGCAACCGGGTTCAGCGGGTCCAGCGCGACCACCGTCGACTCCTCCCAGCTACGGCCATCCCGACTGGACAGGATGCGCAGCGAGGCTTCGAACGGCAGCCGGTACTCGAAGGCCGCCAGGACGAACCGATCCGCGGTGGCGGTCAAGGCCGGCCGCAGGAACAGTCCGTTCGCCCGAGTGGCTCCCAGATTGGCCGCGAGCTGGAAGGTGGCCCCACCGTCCGAACTCGAGTGCAGGAGGATGCTGGTCACCTGCTCCTGGGCGACCAGCAACTGGCCGGCTCGCTCGGCCACGTCCAGGAAGCGCTCGCGAACGCGGCCCGACTGGCCTCCCACGGACAGCAGCGGCGTCCAGCGTGCGTCGGGGCGGGCCGGCAGCAGGCTGCGAACCGGACCCCGATCGGTTTCCGTGCCCAGCGCCAGCAGCCCGGCGCTCGTCTGCAGCACGCGAAGGTACTCGGCCGGCGGAAGTGAGCCATTCCGCGAATCGTCCTCCAGACGGGCAACGCCGCCCGGCCCGAGGCGCCAGCGAAGCAGGCGCCCTCGCATCGTCCCGTCCGGCAGGGTCACGCTCGTCAACACCCAGGCGCCGAGGCGATCGTCGGCGGCACACATCGCCAGCGGGGGCAGAACGCCGCCGGAGGGGATCGAGACGGCCGGCTGCCAGCTCCGGCTTCCGCCCGGACGGTACCGGGTCAACAACAGCTCGCGATTCTGCGACAGCCACCCCAGGCAGGTGCCGCCCTCCAGATAGACCAGCTCGGGCTCCAGGGCATACTCGACGGGTGAGACCTCCTCGATGCGCCCCCAGGTCCGTCCGCCGTCTCTACTCTCCCTCAGGCAGATGACGTTGCGGAACGCGCTTCCGGCCCGGATCCAGAGGACGGCGACCCGCTCGCCGCTGCTTCGCAGTTCCGGACCTTCGCACTCGCCGGTGACCAGCCGCGTCACCCGGCCGCCGAGGGCCACCGGCAGAGTAGAGAACGCCGTTGTTATCTCGGTCGGACCGCTCCCCACAAGCAACTGGTAGGACGACGCCGGTTCCAGCCCCGTCAGCCACACCTCGGCCGCTCCTCGGGCGGCCGTGACGCGCATCTCTTGATGCCTGCGGGCGTTTCGCCGTGCCACCGACAGCTCGGCCGAGAGCGGTGGCTCCCACCAGAGATGCGCCTCCCTTGGGCCGACGGTGACGAGGGGAGCGAGCGAGCGAGGAGCGCTCCCGGCCGCGGGAAGCCGCGCCACCCTTGTCGATCTCGCTTCGGATGGCGTCCCGGTTCAGGTAGATGGCATATCG
>CAZSVK010000028.1:23383-24075 GCA_964610245.1 uncultured bacterium | reverse complement strand
CCGGATCCGAGGGCGAGCACTCCGATCGCCGGGGAAAGGAGCCAGCCAACCGGCACGGCGGCCACTGACGCCATGCCCACTGTCATGATCGCCAGGCCGACCAGCAGCAGCGATCGCTCGGAGAAACGGCCCGAGAGCCGCCGGATGATCTCGTCACGATCGACGTCTACGAACAGCGCCGCGTCGACACGACCGTCGCGCTTGGCGAGCATCCTGTCGAGTGCCTCTGCCTGCGCCCGCGTGCGCGGGCCGTTCGGGATCCTGCACCTGGATGCGCATGCGGACCTGCGGCGCGCCTACGAGGGGTTCGACTATTCGCACGCCTCGATCATGGACAACGTGCTGCGCGAGGTGCCGGGCGTGACGCGCCTGGTACAGGTGGCGGTGCGGGACCTGTGCGAGGAGGAGCACCACCGCGCGCGCACCCAGCGCGATCGGGTGCAGACCTTCTTCGACGCCACCCTGGCCGAGGCGCGCTTCGGCGGCACCACCTGGGGGCGGCTGGTCCAGGATATCGTGATGTCGCTGCCGCGGCAGGTCTGGCTCTCTTTCGACATCGACGGGCTCGACCCGGCGCTCTGCCCGGGCACCGGCACGCCCGTGCCGGGCGGGCTGGGTTTCCAGGAGGCGTGCTATCTCATCCGCGGCGTGGCCCGCTCGGGCAGGCAGATCGTGGGCTTCGACCTCTGCGA
>CAZSVK010000028.1:4344-23301 GCA_964610245.1 uncultured bacterium | reverse complement strand
CGGCGCCCGACTGCTCTACAAGATGGCGCTCTGGACGCTGCTGTCGCGGCCCGGGGATTGAAGCTTGCGAATAGCCTCCTGGGGACGCTGTCCCCAGACCCCTGCCAGGACCGGTGCCCGGCCCTGGACCCGGCGATGAGAAGACGAGTTCAGGCCTGAGAGGCACTCCCGAGGACTCTGAGCTGCGAGCGCGAGCAGCGCCTTCACACCAGGACAGGTATCACAGAGGCACAGAGACACAGAGAGCTGCTTGACCCACCTTCCATCAACTCCCCCTCCGTGTCTCTGTGCCTCTGTGTCTCTGTCATTGGTCGACCTCGTTCAACTATTGAAGCCCTGCATCCCGAGGGGGGGCTTTCATACCAACCCGCCTCTTGCGTAACGTCGCATTTCCGCGCGCCACGCGGTGCGCCTTCTCACCGCACGAAGTGAACGGCCAGCGCGGCGGCGGCGAAGGCGGCGAGAGCGGCGAACGCCGACCAGCCGAGCGCGAGCGCTCGCCATCGCGCGCGGGTCGCGGCGGTGCGCTCGGCGATCAGCCGGACCGGGCCGGGCGTGCCCTGCGAGAAGACCCACACCACGAGCGCCGTGACGGCGAAAGGCAGGACGAACCTCCCGGCCGTCGACGCCCGCTCGAGCGCCGCGACGCCCGCGCCCGGCGCCAGGTGCGGCAGTAACTCCAGCGCTAGCGGCCCGGCCACCGCCAGCGCGAGCCACCGCATCTTCGCGTCCAGCGAGGCTCGCGCCCGGGCGAGCGGAGCGCCAAGCACGCTCCCGGCGGTGGCCGACTGGAGCATCACGTCCAGCGGGAGCAGGCTCAGCGCCCTCTCCATCGCTCCATTGTCCGGGCACTGCCCCAGCCCCCGATCCACCTGCTCGAGCGCCTCCTGGAGCCAGGGCGTCTCTCGGGCCTGCAGCTCCCTCACGGTCCGGAGCACGTTCTCGACCGACGCCGGACTGGCCGCGGCCGTCTCGAGGTAGTCCAGAAGGTCGCGCCGGAAGTGGTCCGCCGGATGGGACAGCCCCGCCGGAGACTCCAGGCCGGCCTCGCGGAGCGCGTTCCTCGTCCGGGCGGCGAAGGTCTCGAGGTCCGGCAGTTGCCCCGCCGCCGCGAGCGCCCTGGCCCGTTCCTGGGCCGCCGCGGCCAGCTCGGCGATCAGACGGTGACGTGGGGCCAGCCGAACCAGAGGTTCGAATAGCTCGTGAAACCTCGTGGAACCGGTCGGTTCCGCGAGCGCCGCCCTCGCTTCCGTGGCGTCGGCCTCGAACTGCTCTTCCCGCCCGGCGGCCAGCAACGGGCCGACCTCCGGGTGCGAGCGGACCGCCTCCTGTTCCAGGGCCAGCTCGAGCAGCGGCTGGGCGCGCAGGTGGTGCATGCCCGCCAGCAGCCTCGAGAGTACTCTGCCGAGGACCGGCACGAAGGCCGCCTCGACCTGGCGGCCCTGGCACCAGTCCACCAGACGCGCCCACGCGCCCAGCGCCCGCGTCAGCTCCAGCTCGAGTTCGTCGGTCAGCAGCCCGCGTTCGGCGGCCTCCCGGAAATCCCCGTCCAGCCGGGCCGCCAGCGAAGCCCCGAAGGCCGCCGCGAGGCCCGGGACCTTCGGGTGCCCCGCGAGCTGGGCCTCGGGCAGGCCGAGCAGTTCGAGGGCTCGCGGCAGACGCCCTGGCTCGCGAAGCTCCTCCTCCAGCCGGTCGATGAAGCGATCCTCGTTGCCGTCGAGGATGTTGGCGAACAGGCTGGCCGAGTCGGGCCGGGCGTGCAGCAGTTCGTCGTGCAGGCGCCGGCTCCAGAGACAGGCCAGAGGCAGGGTTTCGACGCTCATCTCACGTGACAGGCGACTCCGGAAGGCCTTGAGCAGAGAGCGCATCCCCGGCAATCCTGGGCAGTGGGCCAGGAGCGTGCTGACGTCGCGGAAGAGCTCCTCGAGCGAGGCGCCGGTGGCGGAGCGCTCCGCCAGCGCCAGGCAGCGATTCTCGAGCGACTCGCGGCGCAGGCCCGCGAGGACCGAGTGGGCCCCCTTCACCGGCCACGGGACCGGCGTCAGCGCCTCGATGAGGCGGTCCGATTCTTCGAACCGGCCGGCCTTGACGAGCGACTGGATGCGGCCGATGACCAGGTTCCAGAGCGCCGGCCCCTCCAGGTTGAGGAGGTCCAGGCCGGCGAGCCGCTCGAGTGACTGGACCATCTCCTCACCGCTGCCACCCTTGGCGAGGATCTCCTGGAACCGGCCGACGAGCTGCTGGCGCCGCTCGGCGAACATCGCGGCCCAGCGTGCCTTCCAGGTCCCGTGGAGGTCGCGGGAGAGGAGGCCCGCGAGCGGCCGCTTCCGCTCGCGAAAGGCGGCCGTGCGGCCCTGGTCGATGAGCTGGCGCGCCAGCTCGAGGGCGCCGGCCTGCACGTCGTTTCGCCAGGACTCGACCCCGGGGGCGTCGAGCACCTCCGCGGCCCAGGCGATGGCGGTGGCCGGGGCCTTCATCCACTCCGCGGGGGTGTGCAGCAGCCGGCGGGCCCGGTCGCGCAGCTCCTCCACCAGCCGTACCTCCGGCCGGTAGACGCCAGCGTCGGGCACGGTCGCCACGGCCGCCTCGAGGGAGTATTCGGCCTGTCCCAGGCGGCATGCGACCATCCCGGCCCAGAACCACTCCAGCGCCAGCTCGTCCGAGAGTGGGTGGGCCCCCTCGGGCAGGCGCACCGGCGCCAGGTTCCGCCTGAGCGCTCCCAGGAGATCCGGCCAGGGGAAGGGCTCCGGGATGTCCTGCTGGGTCAGCATCGTGCGCACGAGCCTGAGCATCGTCTCGCCGGGAACGCCATCGGTCTCGGCCGCGGAGATATCGCAGGTGAACGCCGTCGGCAGCTTCAGCTCGAGCGCGAGCCGGCTCTCGCAGCGCGCCTCGAGCACGAGGAAGGCCACCTGCCGGCCCGAGCCCGAGCAGGCCTGGCAGGTCACGCTGCCGCTCCCGGTACAGGCGGAGCAGCTCCCCGGCCGGCCGCCGGGGGATGAGCCGTTTCCGCGGCACGATGGGCAGGGGAGCCGTCCCCGCTCGCGGCACTCGCCGCACGCGACCAGGCGGTCGCTGCGAGGCAGGCGCAGCTCCGAGAGGGGTTTCGCCTGCGAGGGCGGCGGCACGATGAACTCGACGCTCCAGGGGTCGATCTCGGCGATCTCGACGCGCACGGCGGGCAACGGCTGGGACTGGTAGGACTCGCGCTTTTCGACCACCTGCCGGG
The DNA here is from genome assembly GCA_964610245.1 of uncultured bacterium. Lineage (GTDB taxonomy): Bacteria > Muiribacteriota > UBA6191 > JACPRK01 > JACPRK01 > CAZSVK01. The sequence goes on along the minus strand of CAZSVK010000028.1, from coordinate 20,072 downwards.
TCTCCCAGCAGGCGGTGCGGCGAAAGCGGAAGGCTGGAAGCCGCAGCGCGCCCGCGATGGCGATGTCCCGGCACAAACGGGCCGCGAGCGTGGGCATCCCCGGCAGGGCCTGGGAGGAGACCGAGAGCAGCAGTTCCTCGACCGGCACGTCCTTCTCCCAGGGCATTTCGGGGGGCGGTGCCGCTTCGGGCCGGAGTTCGACCACGGTCGAGACGCCGGCACGCTGCCGCAGGGTGCCGCCCAGCCTGGACCGGGCCCCGGAGCGTTCCGCGCCCTCGCCGGAGGACGGCCTCGAGCCGCCCGCATGGGTTCGCGACACCGGGCGCTGGGTGCCGTCGCCCTGAGCAATCGCGCTCCGGAGCGACGCCAGCATCGCTTCCGCGCTGCCGAAGCGGTCGTCGGGATCCTTCGCGAGCGCCTGTGCCAGGAAGTCTCGCAGCGGCAAGGACAACCCGGTCGGGATGGGCGGCGGCTCGGCGAGGTGTCCCCGCATCACCTCGGGGGGGCTGCCCTCGAACGGCCGGTGGCCCGCAAGCAATTCGAAGGTCATCACGCCGGCGGCGTAGAGGTCGACTCGGTGGTCGTGTTCCTTGCCGAACTGCTCGGGGGCCATGTAGGCCGGCGTGCCCTTGATGACGTTGCTGGAAGTGGACTGGCCGCTCACGATCGAGCGGGCGATGCCGAAGTCGGTGATCTTCAGCGCCCCATCGGGCCTGAGGACGACGTTCTCCGGCTTCAGATCGCGGTGGACCACGCCATGGGCGTGCGCGTGGGCCAGGCCCGCCAGCACGTGCTCCATCAGCGCCTGGGTCACCGCGGGCGAGCGGGGCCGGTTGTCGCCGATGACGCGGTCGAGCGGCTGCCCCTCGACGAACTCCAGGACGAGCAGAATGCCCGTGGCCGGGGGCGCCACCGGCAGACAGGTGAGCAACGCCACGATGTTCTGGTGCGGCGGCATCGAGGCGAGCGCCCGGGCCTCCTTGAGGATCTGCTCGGTGTCGCCCTCGAAGATCCACTTGACCGCCACGTCCCTGAGCCGGTGGCCCTCGAGGATCTCCTCGGCGCGGTAGACGCGTGCGAAGGAGCCCTGGCCCAGGAATTCCTTGAGCACGTACTTGCCCTGCTGGAGGGACATCCCGACCATGTCGGCCTGGTCGAATCCCGTGGTGTTTGCCATCGTGCGGCTGCTGCGGAGGGCTGGCGTCGTGAGGGAGGCGTTGCGCGACAGGCCCGCCATGCCCGTGCGCGGACCTGCCGGTTACATTACGACGCCGTGGCGGCACGGTCCATCGGAGGGCGGCGCTTGGCCATCCCGGCGAGGCTGCCGATGGCATGACTGGAACCGCCCGGATCGGCGGTGGATGTCGACTGCATGTCTTCGAGAGCGTCCAGAGACGGTGCCGTTCCCTTCCAGGGGACGGTGGTGCTCCTGCACCGCAAACGCAGCGGGGCGGGTCTCGAGGGCCGCGTGGAGGCCGCCTTCGCCAAGCAGACGGCGCTGCGGCTGGAGCCGGTCGCGGTCGACGGCCGCACCTCCGGCTCGCATCGGTTGGCCGAGCTCGCCGTGGAGGTGGCCGAGCTGAACCCTTGCGTTATCCTGGCCGGCGATGACGCGGCTCGCGAGGCCGCGGCCGGCTGGCACGCGTACTATCCCGGTCCCGAGCCGTCGGTTGTGGGTCTGTTGAGCCCGGGCCACGGCGGAGAGGGGACGGTCGCGCTGGAGGACGGCAGTCGCCGGTCGGCCTTCCTGGACGGGGCAAGCTGGCGCGAGGGGCCGGGCTCCGGGCGCTACGGCGCGCGGGAGGGCCGGCCGGTCGAGGCGGCCGCGTCGGCGCTCGGAACGCTGATGCGCCTGGCGCCCGCGGAGGTCGAACTCTACCTGGGCTATGCGAACCGGTCTGCCGCGGGCACGCCGTATGGTCACCTGGCCCTGCGCGTCGGCGAGGCGGTCTGGACCTGGGACCGGCGCGCGCTCGAGGCCGGCGAGGCGGGCCCACTGTTGACCGTCAAGCCGGTGGAGCACCTGTACGGCACCCGATCGTGGCTGAGGCACTTCCAGTTCGGCGATGCGGTGGGGGCGTGCTATCGGCGCAGCGTCCTGGGGCTGCGGCTCTTCGACGTGGGCCGCACCGCCCGGGCCGCGATGCAAGCGGAGCGCGACAGGCTGACGGAGGAGGTGCGGGAAGGCCGGCTCACCCCGGGTCGTTGGGCGGGCGGCCCCGCCGCGCTGCTGGGACGCGTGCTGGAGGTCGGCGGGTTGCTGGAGCGTCCGTGGCTGCCTCCGATGCCGCTCGATCTGTTCATGGCGTTGCTCCACGCCGCCGAGGAGCGCCAGTTGCCGCTATCGCTCGTGCACTACCGCCGCATCCCCGCGGGCCCCGCGGCCCAGCAGCCGGAGGCCATGCCCTGGCGCGCCCTGGTGCCGTGGCCCGGCGAGGCTCTGAGGCGGCACCTCGAGACCCGGGCCCAGGTGAGGGTCGAGGCCGAGGGCCGCAGGCTGAGGCTGGACACGCGGGCCTACCAGTGGCACGCGGAGCTGTCGTCGAGCCGGCGAGTGCTGTTGACCCCCGGTCCGGTGGCGCTCAGCCCTCGCGTGCGAGAGGCCCCGACGCCCGATCTCTCGGACCGGGAGCCGGCCTTCTCGGCCCTCTTCGAGGACGTCACCCGCAAGCTGCTGGCCCTGGCGGAATTGCCCGCCGACCGCTACCAGGCGTTACTGCTGGGCGTTCCCGGCGCGGGCGCGGTGGAGTCCTGCGTCGAGGCGATGGCTGGCCTGGGGCGGCTCGTGGTGCTCTCGAACGGCGCCAGCGGCGAGCGGATGGCGGCCCTGGCCGCTTCCTACCGGCCCGACGCGACGAGCGTCATCGAGTTCAATCGCAGGGCCACTCTGGACGGGCGAACCATCCGGAAGTCGCTGCGCCCCGACCGCGTGAAGGCCCAATCGGTGCTGGTCGTGCATCACGAGGTCAGCACCGGCATGCTCAACTCGCTGGACGAGGTAGCGGGGCTCTGCCGCGAACATGGCGCGTTCCTGTTCGTCGACGCGACCGCGAGTCTGGGCGCTCACTCGCTGGACCTGCAGCGGCTGGGGGTTGCGCTCTGCGCGGGAGGGGCCGAACTGGCCCTGGGCGGCAGTCCCGGCGTGAGCTTCGTTCTGGGCGAGCGGCAGTTCCTGAAACGGCTGCCTCCGCCGCGGGAGACGGGCCGCACGCTGGATCTGGCGATGCACCTCAAGCTGGCCGTGGAGCGGGCCGAGTTGCCGTATGCCGCGCCGATCGAGGCGATGGTGCGGCTGGCCGCGGCGCTCGGCGAGTTGCTGGAGCACGGCGTGGCCGGGGTCCACGAGGAGCTGGCTCGCCGGGCGGCCCATGTGCGGCGCGGCCTGATGGGAGCGGGACTGCACTTCCCCGTCGAACTGTCGCAGATGTCGTCGGTCTCGACGCCGGTGCTGATGCCGGCCGGGCTCAAGGCAAGCGTGCTGTACGAGGCGCTGTTGACCCGCGGGTTCGTCACCGGCCGGTGCCCGGCGCCCGACGAGGAAACGATGCTGCAGGTGGGGCATGCCGGAGCGTTGTCAGCCGGCGCCATCGACCGTTTCCTGGGAGCGCTCGAGGAAGAGCTGCGGATTCTCGCGCGGCGCTGAGCGGGGCGCGAGGCCAGTACGGGCGTCTTGCGGCGTCGCGCAGGAACATTCATGGCTCGCGCGCGGTAGTAGCGAACAGCTCCGGTTTCGCATCGGAACGTTTCCGCGCGTTCGCGCCGATCATGGATTCCCGCGGCCGGAGCCCCTCAATGAAAGCCATCCGTCATCCCGCCTCGCTTGCGCCTCTGCTACTCGTGGCCTTGCTGGCCCTCCTCGGCCTGCCGGGCGTGGCGCCCGCACAGGACATGCGAGCCGAGTTGACCCGGCTCTACGGCGCGGAGTGCGCCGATGCCGTGGCCGGGCGCGTCACGATGGTGCAGAGCCTGCTCGGCTCGCGCTATCTCGAGCTGCTGCGCCATCCGGGCGTTTTCTGGCACGCCGACGAGCTGATCTCGTTCGGGCAGCGCCAGGGCCGGGGCTCGCTCGACGCGATGTCGCTGGCGGAGGTGCAGACAGCCTTCGGCCGCTCGCTCGGCAATGCCACGGTGTTCCGGGGCGTGAAGCTCTCCCAGGCCGAGATGAAGCTCGTGCTCCAGACCGGCTTCAAGTCGAACGCGCTGCGATTCGCGGAGGCGCCCGGAAACCCCGCCGCCCCGGTGACGCGGGGGGCCGCGTCGCCCGCTCCGGTGGTCGAATCGGTGATGGCCCACCTGAACGGGCCGGACCCGGGCGATCGCTACATCTCGGTCTCCGAGAACGTGGCCATCTCGCGGAAGGTCGCGAAGAGCGCGGCGGGCAAGGGCGACGTCTACCTCTTCCGGATGGAGATCCCGGAGCTGAGCCTGATCCGCACGAGCCGTGTGGTGGCCGACGTGGGCGCCACGCCGTCGCAGGTGCAGCTCGAGTACTTCGGGACGTTCGTGGATCTGACCGATCCGAAGACCGAGCTGCTCGCGGTCGATCTCATCCCGCGCGATTCCATCAAGGGAGTCAGCCGGTCTCCGTTCCTCGCGCGGCTGTGGGAGCTGCGGCAGATGTTCCAGCGCTTCGTGAGCCTCTCGCCGAAAGAGATGGGCTCGGTGTTGAAGGGCGGCGTGCTGACCGTGCTCGCGCCGGCGACGCAGTTCGGGCGCGCTCTCAAGGAGGCCGGCGTCTACAAGCAACGCTCGCTGCTGGTCGCCTCGGCGCGCGCGGCGGGGGTCGAGCCGGGCGCGCTCGGCGGCCTGAAGCAGAAGCCGGCGGCCGACCTGCTCGACCAGATGCTGGCCGATGCCGGGGTGGCCGAGGCAAAGCGCGCCGAGCTGGTGGCGAAGTACGGGGGGGCACCGCGATCGCGGGCGCTGTCGCTCGAGACCAACGGAGTGCGGCTCAATCTGAACCAGCCGTACGGGCTCGATCGAGGGCTCATCAAGGCGGGCGTCGACGCGCCCACGCGGCACGCGATCCTGCTGGAGCGCAGCCGCGGCGAGTTCCGCGATCTCGGCGATTTCGAGGTCCGGATGGCCAGCCATGGTGAGCTGAAGGGCCAGGCGGGACAGGTGCTCGGCAAGGTCGTCGACGGCGGCGCGCCGGCGGCGCCCGGCGAGAGCGGACCGCGCGCGCCCGAGACCAGCCTCCGCACGAAGGCCACGGCGAGGCTCAGAGACTTCATGACCAACAGCAAGGGCGGCAGGAGCGTGCTGCCGGGCGCGGCCCAGAAGTACTTCGCCGGCCCGATGCAGAACCTGCTGACCATCATGTGCTTCCAGGCGGCACTGCAGTACCGGGCGACCGGCCGGGTCGACGTGGCCAAGGCGGTCACCAGCACGCTCGACTCTCCGCAGGTCTGGGCGGGGATGGCCGCGGCGGGCGCCGGCGCGGCGGCGCTCGAGTCGCTGAGGCGGACGCTGGCCAAGGAGGCGGGCGCCCGGGCGGTCTTCGCGAAGATGCTCTCGGGACTTCCGGGCAGCATCGCGGCGTTCGCGGCGTGGGAGATCGGCACCGGCTACGTGAACAAGGCGCTCGAAGGCGTGAACGTCCCCGGCAAGAAGCCCGGCGAGGACGTCGCCGTGTCGGACATGTTCAAGCATCCGGAGGTCGCGGGCCAGGTGATGGGCAATCTGGCCAAACTGGCGGTGAGCCCGAGCGTGCAGATGCAGGTGCTGGGCAAGGTGTTCAAGGAGCGCATCCTGACCGCGGAGTTCTTCTTCACGGCGGCCGGGATGTGGGCCGGGGGCAAGATCGGCACCTTCGCGGGCGTCAAAGTGGGCGCCTGGGCCGGCGCGGCCTTCGGGCCGGTCGGCATCGGAGTGGGCGCGGTGGCGGGCGGAGTGGTCGGCGGTATCGTCGGCGGCATCATCGGCGGCTTCGGAGGCGCCTGGGCCGGTTCGGCGATCGACACCTGGATGGCCCGGCGAGCCTTCAGCAAGGCGAGCGAAGCGCTCGAGAAGGCGGTCGCGGATCCGGCCAAGCGCAAGGAGCTGGGGACCGCAGGTGTGGCAAAGTGTCTCGATGCTCTCGGCGAGGCGCGCCAGAAGCTCGTGGACAAGCTCTCCACCGACTTCGCGGGCAAGGCCAAACGCTACATGAGCGAGAAGGACCTGCCTGGCGAAAGGCCGATCGACGAGCTGTCGCCGGTCGAGCAAGAGAAGCGCAAGGAGCAGCTCGAGAAGCGCAACAAGGGCATCATGGCCCGACAGCGCGAGGTCGAGGCCTCACGATTGGCGGTGCTCGATGTCTACCGCGTGGAACTCGACCTGCTGGGCAAGATGATCGACGGGGCGCGGGCACGGGGCGAGGACGACGCGGCGCTCATCGGACGCGAGAACAAGACGATGATGGAGATGTCGATGTTCCTGGTCGGATCCTCGCAGGTGCTTGGCCCGCTGCCGGACGCCGCGATGCCGGTCGAAGTGCTGGGCGGGCCCGAGCAGCCGGGCGAGGAGCGGCCCGACTTGCCGCCTTCGTACCAGGGGCTGCCGGAACCGGCGTACTAGCAGGGGTTAGGGGTTAGGGGTTAGGGGTTTGGGGTTAGGGGTTGGGGGCCGGCCGCGGCCCCCGCCGCTCTGTCTGCACCTCGCGGGAGTCGCCGTTTGGCACGGGAATTCGTTCCGGTGACGTTCTTCCTCCAGCCTCGAGCCTCCAGCCTCGAGCCTCCAGCCTCGGATGATCGTCGAGCAATCGGCCGGATGGGCGGCGCGGGCGTAAGTTCTACGCCCGTATGAGACGTTTGCATCTGCTGGTCCTGACCCTGTTCGGTTTGGCTGCCCCTCTTGCGATCGCTTCGGACGACCACCCCGACACGCCGGCGGAGGTCACCGCGAGCCGGATCAAGGCGATCGCAACGCCCGTGGCCGGCCGGCTCGAGAGTGCGGCCGACGTGGATGTGCTCGGACTGTCGCTGACGCCCGGCCGTCCCTACCGCGTCGAGGTGCAACCGTTCGGCGCGGGCCGGATCGCCGCTCGTCTGCTGGGGACCGACCGCACCACGGTGCTGACGGCGGCCGAGTCGCCTGCCCCGGGAGCGCTGGCAGCCCTGTCGCCCGTCGTCACGACGACCGGCCTGCACTTCCTGGCGGTGTCGACGGCGGCCGAATCCCCGCCTTGCGAGTACTACGCACGGTTGCTGCTGCCGCTGCCGTCGGTGCGGATGGCGACCGTGCAGGCCAGCGGGCAGGCGACCGCCACGCTCACCGTCGACGGGCTGCCGGGCAAGCTGACCTCGTTCCAGTCCTATGTGGTCTACGACACGGGAGCCTTCACTCCTCCTGCCCACGAGGAGGGCGCGGCCGGAGGGATGACGTTCCAGATGGACAGCCCGTTTCCCGGTCTGATGGTGGTGAAGGGGCAGCCGGTCACACCGGAGGGCGGCCCGTCCCCGGAGACGACCGCGGAGATGGGAGAGATGACGATGCCGACGAGCCTCTCGCCGGAGACGAGTACGGGTGGCCGGATGTCGCCCGTGGCCAACCGGGTCGCGGCGGGCACCGACGTCTTCTGGGTTCTGGCCCCGCAACCCGACACGGGAGTGCTGCGGCTGTTCGAGGCGTTCGATGGCGGGGGCGCCCTGTTGCCCAGGATTCCCGACCTGCCGCCGGACGAGGGCCGGCTGGCCGCCCGGGTGCGACTCGACGGGCGACTGAGCCGCGATTTCCACTACCCTCCGCGCCAGACCACCTATGGCTGGAGCGTGCTGAGCGCGCCGGCGCCGGTGGAGCTGAGCGACCCCACCAGTTCGACGCCGGCGTTCGTGCCCTCCACTCCAGGGGAGTACGAGTTCGGCCTGATGGTCGACAACGGGCTGCTGACGAGCATGCGTTCCAAAGTGTCAGTGATAGTGAACCGAGTGGGAGAGACGCCGACGGCGGTTCCGAGAGCAGGCCCAGCGGGATCCCTGACCTCGTCGACCGCTGCCGCCGCCACGGTGATCCTGACGGCCGACGGTACGGCGGTCGACCTCGACGGAACGCTCTCCTGGAGCCCGGTTCCGGGCCGGACATCGGGGCTCTCCTATCGCTGGCTGCAGGTCGACGGGCCCTCGGTGACGCTCGCGCCCTCGGCCACCGCTTCGCAGGCGCGCTTCTCGCCGCCGACGGCCGCCGCATATGGGTTCACGCTCTCGGTGCGGGATCGGGCCGGCTCGGTGAGCCCTCCGGTGCGGCTGGACGTGCTGGCTCTGCCCGCGGGCGATCGCGCCCCCCGGGTCTCCGTGGTGGCGACGTCGGGCTCGACGACCGCGACGGGTGGGACATCGGATCTGGTGCCGGCCGGCGTGACCTCGCTGCGCGTCACGTTGCCGGCCAGCGTCACGCTCTCGATGGCGGTCGACGATCCGGACGTGAGCGCCGGGGCCCAGACCTTACGCTACGTGTTCCGCCAGACCGGCGGGCCCTGGGTGCAGCTCACGCGAGACGTCGAGGAAGGGGCCGTGCTCCAGTCGCGGTCCTCGTTCATCCCGCAGCAGCCCGGGGTACACACCTTCGACTGCCGGGTGCACGAGGTCCGGAACGGAGGCCTCACCGGCATCCTGGTCCGGCGGACGATCCGCGTGGTCGTGGACAGTGCGACCAACGGCGTGCCGGTGGCGCGGGCTCGGACTGCCCGGGTGGCCAAGGCCGACCTTCCGGCCGCGCTGGGCGAGGCGCCCGTGGTGACCGTTCCGGCGGGCACGACCCTGTTCTTCGACGGCAATGCGTCCCGGGACGAGGGCCCGGGCACGGCGCCCGGTTTGCGCTTCGGTTGGCGCCAGGTCTCGGGCCCTCAGGTTGTGCTCTCCAATCCGTTCAGTGCGGTGACGACCTTCGTCGTGCCCTCGCCTCCGGGGAGCACGCCACAGGACATCCTTTTCGAACTCCTGGTGGATGACGGCCAGGTCCGGAGCGAGCCGGCCCAGGTGCAGGTCAGGGTGGTGCCGGGCTCCTTTCTGAGACAGGGGTTGCGTCTGCGCGGCGGGCTCAACTCGATCGGGCTGGTCGTCGCGCCGCCGGCTCCGGGCCCCGGCTACACGCTCGCCGACCTGATGGCCGACGCGGGTGCGATCGCCGCCGTACGGCTCGAACGGACCGATGCCGGCGGCCGGTTCAGGACCTACCTTGCCGGCGTCGACGACGCTGCCCGGGTTCTGGTCGAAGGCAATCGAGGCTACCTGCTGCTCGTGCCTCGAGCCACTCCGGCCCGGACCGTGGAACTGGCAGGTCTGGCCTGGGCCCCGGCGACCCTGCAGACGGTCTTCTACCCCGGTCTGAACCTGGTGCACCTGCCCCTCGGCGCGCCGGCGGGCTTCTCGGCCGCAGATCTGGTCGGACCCGGGGCTGCCAGCTTCGCCATCACCTGGGGGGCCCCAGGCGACGCCGAAGGCAGGGCCCGGCTGCATCTGCCAGGCATGACGTCGCCGCAACTCGGAGATGGCGAAGCCGTGCTGCTGCACTTCCCGGGCGATACGCCGGTCGGCGTGCGCTTGCCCGAGCCTTGAACCGCGCGTCCCAGGCTGAGAACAGTCGCGGGCGTGGGGCGAAGCTCCCTGGCGAGAATGGCAGAAAAGCCCCGACAGGGGCCGCGGGCTCCCGACCGGCCGGGAGCCATCTCGGGGAACCAGTGTCGGCCCGAGGTGCTACCGGGACGTGCTGCCGCTGGCGCCGAGACCGCCGCCGCTGCCGTCAGGAACGGTCAGTTCACCGACATCGCTGGCACTATTCGCGATGCTCGTGCTCCTGGCGACCGCATCCATGATCGATGAGACACGCTGTCCCATCATCGAGAGAACGGCGGCGGCGAGCAAGGCGACCAGGCTCACCATCAGGCCCCATTCCACCATGCCCTGGCCGCGCCGATTGTGGCGGCTTCGGGCGAACGCTCTGTTGGACTGAATCTGATTCATCGGGTGTCCCATGCTGACCCAGCCGGGCGGACGGAGAACAGATCAAGCAAGACACGGGCCAGAAGGATGGCTCGCCTAATCGATCACGAGCCCGGCGTCTCGCATCCAGCCGATGACGGTCTTGAAGGCCTCTTCGCCCTCGGAGAGCTTCGCTCCGTTCTCTCCGTAGATGGTGAGGAAGGGGATCGAATGAATGTCGTACTTCTCTTTGTGAGGTGAGTTCCAGTTGATGACCCGGACCGCACCCTTCTCCGACTTGACGAGCTGCGTTCCCAGATCCAGCTTGAGAATAGCGAGGTCGTGCCTGCGGGCGGCCAACCGGTTGAGCAACGGGCTGAGCTGCCTGCAGGGCGGGCAAGCTTCGCTGAAGACGTCCACGATCGTGACCTTCCCGGCGGTGATGAGCTTCTCGACATCCTTCGCTTCCTTCGAGACATCCACGACGGTCACGTTCGCGGGGCGAATCTCGTCCTTCGGGGGAGTCGTCGAGACGGGGATCTTCTCTGCCCGCGTCAGGCAGGAGCACCAGACGGCGAGCACGGTAATCAGGAACAGATAGACGACCGACTTCTTCAAGATCTTCCTCCAGTTGGCACAGTTCGTCGACAGCGGACAAGATACCGCGTTCTGGTTTCAACCTCTCGTTGGAGCCAAGGCCACACCCGAGGGTTCACGCGGTCCGGATCATTGGGTTCTCGGCACGCCGTTCAGTTCGTAGCGTTGGACCCACTTGCCACCCGTGCTGTCGTGAAAGTAGCGGCATTCCGCCTCGACGCTCAGGCTGGCTCCGGGAGCCTCCAGCACGCTCCGGGGCAAGGTCAGCCGGTAGAGGCCGCGCGCCCGTCGCATCAAGCTCAGACCCTGGGCGGTGCGGCCTCCAAGCGACACGCCCGCCGTGACCGGGCCGGCAACCTTGACCTCGAGCGCGTCGACGTCGATCGGACGCCCGCCGCTTGCGGTCGTGGACAGTTCGAAGTGGCCGCGCCCATCGTGGCTGCCCAGCGTCATCGCAATGCGGTGCGGAAAGGCGTAGACCGCGGTGAGGGTCCCCACGGGCACCGACCGGAAGGTGGGCACCCCGACCCCGTGCACCGGGAAATCGACCCCGCGATCCCCCCAGCTCTCGCTGAAGATCACCATCGGCTTGCCGCCAAGCTCGACCCGACCCAGGACAGCTAGCCCATGCAGGGCCAGCTCCCGGGTGCCGGTGCGCACCGACGCGGCCTGGGCCAGGAGGATTCCGTGGGTGGCCAGGGCCTTGTCGATGAGGGCTGCCGCCTCGGCCTCTGCCGGTCTGGCGCTCCCTTCGCCCGGGAACACCGGCAGGAACTGGCCGTCCATCCCGTACTTGCGGGGCCAGACCTTGAAGCTCGTCGCATGTGGCGCGCCGGCCTTCTCCAGCGGCCCCGGAAGCAGCAGTTCCCGCTCCTCGGTGAGGATCCTGCCGAAGCCTTCGGCCGTCGCGGGCACCGCCTCGCTCGTCACCGGATCTCTCGCGAGCGACGAATCGGCCAGCGGAAGGCCCGCGTGCCGGTAGAGGGCGTCCAACTCTCGGGGATTGACCCCCTCGTGAGGCAGGCCGTCGAGCCAACCGACGTAATCGATCGGCGGCTCACCGAGCCTGGAACGCCACCAGTCGGCGCAACTTGCCGCCGCGGCCGCCAGGCTCTTCTGGGGAGGCTCGAGGTTGCGCCGATCGTAGACGAGCCGGGTCGCCAGCCGGCCCGAGGCGTTGAGTTCCTCCACGCGGGACATCGTCGGCTCGAGATCCTTGGCCGGTAGCGCATCCCATCCGCGAACCAGCATGGCGCCGGGAAGCTTGTCGGGCCGAGCCGGGAGAGAGAGAGGCTCGTACAGTTTCTCCAGCGACGGACGAGGCAGGGGAAGGCGCTTCTGCTCGTCGAGCCACGCCAGGGTTGCCGCTTCGGAGCGCAGCCACAGGGGCGCCGGTCCGAGTCGGAACAGGGGCCAGGCCAGGATGTCACCGGTGACGGCATCTACCTGAACCAGTCCGCAGACCCGCTCCTCCTTGAGCTTTCCCGCGACCGCCAAGGCGGGGAACAGCATTCGCACCAGCTTCCCTCCGCACTCGACAGGGTAGGGCCTGCCCAGGCGGACGATGCGCGACAGCAGCCGCTGGCTCTGCTCCCGGAGGGGATGTCCGGGTTCCAGGGTGGCCGAGACGGCGGCCGCCAGAGCGCTCGTGACTCGAGAGGAGATCTCCGACGTGGTCAGCGGCGTGCTCGCGGTCGAGGATGCCGCGGGCGCCGCCGAGACCGCGGCCGGCCTGGCGACGCTCGCGGCGGCCCTGGGCCGGGGGCGCTTCCTGAGAGTTCGCCTGCGCGGCCGGGCTTCGGCTTCGACCGTTTGCAGGAGAAGGCCTAGCAGGACCAGGATTGCGACCAGACAGCCAGCTCTCACAGAGGTTGGCCTCCTCTCGCGGCAGGGGGGCTCATGCCTTGGCCCGGAGCTTCTTCCGGGCCTTGCCATTGGCCGGGAACAGCGCCTCGGCGCGGTCGACGAAGCTGTCGAGCATCTTGGGAAGCATGTGCTTGGTCAGCCGATCGACGATGAAGCCGGGAACAAAGAGCCCGAAGCCCACCTCGAGCGAGTAGGTGACCTCCGTCTCGCCGTCGCCGACCGGCTTGAGATGCCAGGCGCCGTTGTTCTTGTGGAGGAGATTGCTCTCGACCAGGCTCCACTCCAGGGACTTCCCAGGCCTCTCCACCGTCTGGATGGTGTACTCGACCCGCTTGATCAGGTCGAGCACGAACTTGACCCGCGAGCCCTTCTTGCCTCGCTCCAGCACGACGCACTCGGTCATGCCCTCGACGAACTCGGGGTAGTGGTCGTAGTCCGCCACGACGGAGTAGAAGTCCTTGGCGCTGACGCGAACGATGGTCTGCTCGGTGGCCTGTGGCATGGGTCTCCCTCAGTCCTTGACGAGATCCTCGGCACCCACCTCTCCGCGGGTGTCCTCGTGGCTGATCTTCTCGATGCCCACGGCGGTGCCGTAGCAGAGAACCTCGGTGACCCCCTGCAGGATCTCGTTGGCGTCGTATCGCACGCCGATGACGGCGTTGGCGCCGGCCTCCTCCGCGTGCTGCATCATGACGTCGAACGCCTCCCTGCGCGTCTTCTCGCAGAGTTCCTGGAACATCGAGATGTTGCCTCCGATGATGGTCTGCAATCCGCCGATGAAGCTCCCGACGATCGACCGCGAACGAACCGAGATGCCGCGCACGATCCCGTAGTGCTTCACGATCCGCCAGCCTTCCAGTCCGAAAGCGGTGGTGAGCATCCTCGAATCCATTGGGTCTGTCCTCCTGGCGCCCAGCACAACCGGTTCACGACCGCCGGGCGCTCGGACCATTGTAGCCGCTGACGGGTCTCGGGTCACGAAACTGGTGATGGCTCGTTCTGGCCGGCCGCTCGCGGAGTTGGTATCCTCCCGGACAAGATGGTTGCTCGAGTGATGGCACTGCTGCTTCTGGTGCTGCTGGTGCCGGGCCCCGCGGCTCGGCTCGAGGCCCAGGCTCCCTTCGAACCGGATGCCGCGGGCGCTCACCGGTTGCCTCCGACGCTGACCACCGAACCCGAGCCGGCCGAGGATCCCGCCACCGCCGAGGATCCCGCCACCGCCGAGGAGACCGGGCCCGACGGCGAACTCGCGCCGGTCGAGGAGCAGGCCGTCCAGGAGTCGAAGGATGGGATGGCTCCCGCGAGTGCGACCGTGGCCGGGCCCGGCCGGAAGGGCGACCGCGACTTCTTCGACGGCGTCGCGTCCGGTGCCAGGAAGTTCGGCCGCGGCGCCCGGCGAGCCCTCGGGCGAGTGGCCGGAGAGCTGGGGGACTCGGCCCGCAAGCTGGGACGGTCGGCCGGGAAGAAGACTCGCCGTTTCATCGACCGATTGTCGCACCGCTCGAGCGATCTCACGACGGGCACGACCCTGGCCAACCTGGCGCTCGTGCTGCCGGGCACCGACCTGGGAGTGCGGCTCACCGGCCAGGTCGACAAGTGGGGCCACTACGACCCGGCCTGGGCCCATTCGCAGCCGTTCATCGACGCCATCCGCTCGCGGTGGCCCGACAGTCAGGTCAAGCTCTTCACCTGGCTATCCGGCCCCGACCCTCTGACGATCGACTCGGCCGCCAACGGTCTCTTCCACTTTCTCGCCGCCTGGCGCCTCGCCAATCCCGGTCGCAAGGTCCGCGTCTATGCCCACTCCAACGGAGGCAACGTGGCGCTGCACGCGGCGGCGCGCTACCGGCCGGCCTCAGGTCAGTCTCCCATCTTCATCGACGAGCTGATCACCGCGGGAACGCCGCTCCGGCCCGCCGACAGGATGTCCACGCAGTTCGACGCGGTCGGCCGGCGGGACTTCGTCTTCACTCGACACGACTGGGTCGCGGGCGATGTCAACGGCACGACTCCCGACAAGCGCGACCCGCGCAAGGGCATCGTTCCCGAGATCTTGGGCGCGGGCTACACGCCCGAGCTGGCGGTGCTGTCGCGTCGCACCCGCAAGTCGGGGCCCATTCTCTCACCGGCGCCGCACCAGTACGTGGTGCCTCTGGAAGCCTCGGCCAAGACGATGGATCAGGAGGTTGCCGAGATCTACGGTCCCGACTTCCTGCAGCGGCGCGCCAGCGGCAGCATCGGCGAGGTCGACGCCAGCGAGATCGTCGCGGGCCATTCCGACTACAACCGCCCCGAGGTCTCGGTGGCCATCCTCGATCTGGTCGCGCGCTACGACCGTGGGCTGATTCCCGACGCCCAGGCCTTGCCCGCCACCGAGCCGACCACCGAGTCCGGCGCGGGAGCGGGTACGGCTCCCACGGCGGCGGCGGTCACGGTGCCGTTGGCGAGCTTCTCTCGGAGTGCGACAGTGTCTCCCGCTGGCGCGCCGGCCCCTGGGTCGCCTGCCGCTGCCGCCCCGAGCGCGCCACCCGCCGCCCCATCCCCCGAGGAATCCGAATCCGAGACCCCGTTGATCTCCGACTCGGTCACTCCCCTGTTTCCGGCCACCGGTCCGGCCGAGCCTCCTCCGGCTGCGGCCCCCTGACCACGAAAGGACGGTCCTCCATGTCCGCTCAGATCTTCCCCCAGAACGTCATCGCGATGATCTGGGACTTCGACAAGACGCTGATCCCCGGCTACATGCAGCAGCCTCTGTTCGAGCTGTTCGGGGTGGACGAGAAGAAGTTCTGGGCCGAGGTGGCGAAGGTGATCGAGGTCTACCAGCAGGGCGGGAAGTGCCTTGTCTCCAAGGACACGCTGTACCTCAACCACATGCTGTCCTATGTCAAGGCGGGGATCTTCAAGGGCCTGAACAACAAGATGTTGAAGGAACTGGGCGAGAAGATCCTCTTCTACGAGGGGTTGCCGCAGTTCTTCGACGTGATCAAGCAGATGGTGCAGACCGAGACGCTGTTCTCGAAGCACGGGATCACGCTCGAGCACTACGTCGTCAGCACAGGCCTGCGCCAGATGGTGCTGGGCAGCGCCATCGCGCCCTTCGTCGACGGCGTCTGGGGCTGCGAGCTGGCCGGCGACGTTCCCAAGCCGGGCTTCCTGGATGGCCCCGCTGGCAAGCTGCCCTCGGCCGACAGCGTGTTCACCGACATCGCCTACACCATCGATCACACCACCAAGACCAGGGCCGTCTTCGAGAGCACCGGCTCGCCGGTCTCGAGCTTCGACTCCTGCATCTCGAGGTACAGGTCGTTGCCCTCGCGCGTGCGCTCGCCGACACCGGCAAAACAGCTCACACCACCGTGCGCCTTGGCG
>CAZSVK010000028.1:0-4334 GCA_964610245.1 uncultured bacterium | reverse complement strand
AGGGCCGTCTTCGAGATCAACAAGGGCGTCAACAAGTTCCCCGAGATCCACGTCAACTCGTCGATTCCCGCCGAGCAGCGCCGGGTGCCGTTCCAGAACATGGTCTACATCGCCGACGGCCCGAGCGACGTCTCGGTCTTCTCGATGCTCAACCAGTACGGCGGCAAGACGTTCGCCGTCTACCAGCCCGGGTCGCAGCGGCAGTTCGAACAGGTCTACCGCCTGCAACAGAGCCAGCGCGTGAACTCCTTCGGCGAGGCGACCTACACCAGCACCTCGCAGACGTTCCTCTGGCTCAGCACCGCGGTGCGCGAGATCGCCACCCGGATCGTGCGGGATCGCGGCCGGGCCGTCGACGACCGCATCGGCAGCGTGCCGGTGCACCTGTCCGAGTAGGCGGAAGCGCGAGCGAGCAAACCTCTCAGGGGCCTTGCCCTCACGCGAGGAAGACAACCTCCTGGAGCCTCGCTTCAGACCTCGCCGAGAAGTTCGGGCGATTGGTTGTCAATTCTGCATCTCCTTCTGCCGATGTTCAGGGATTGGCCATCGCGAAGTCAACACGCAGGCCGTCGCGCCGGGGGGGCGCGGAGGCCGTTCCCGGGAGCAACTCCGGAGGGAAGAGATGAAGACCGCATCCACAAAGCCGGCCGCCGGCGCCACCAGTCCTGCCGATCCGATCCTGATGCTCGAGCCGGCCGAGGAATCCACGCTCAAGTCGCTGCTCAAGGGCGCCCTGGGGCATGCGGACGGGCGCCTGTGCCGCCTGGCGTCGGACGCCATCTCGCGCGCCTGGTCCCGCCGCTTCCTCTTCGCCGTGGACGACCTGCCCAGGCTGCGCAAGGCGGCCGAGGTCGGGGACACCGCCAACCGGCTGTACGCCGCCGCCCTGCTGCTGGCCCTCTGCGTCAGGAGCCGGACGAACTGCCCATCGCGGCCTGAGTTCGGCGGGCGTTCAGTCGCCCGGGTCGAGCCTTTGCGGGGGGAGCTTCGCCGCGGCCTCTCCCGCCACTTCCCACGGGACGGTCAGGGCCGAGAGCTGGAGGAAGGCGCCGGGATTGCCGTCCAGGAACTTCTTGAATGGCTCGATCGCAAAGCGGAACCCCTTGCCCGCTGTCCCCGCCTTGAAGCAGAACCTCGAGGGGGAACCGGTCTGGATGGCGCGGGCGTCGCCGGCGAAGCCTCCGCGCCCCAGCGAGTCCACGATGCTCGGGCCGAGGCAGACCAGCACGTGGCCCTCCTCGACGAGGATGGGCTCGGGGCCGAGCGGTTCGAGAGTATCGAAAGCCACGGGCTCGAGCAGGTTCTGGACCTGCGTCTTCTGACCCGACGTGAGGTTCCGGAAGACAGGGCTGTCGACGATCAACTCCCAGCTCGGGAGCTGGCGCAGCCTCGCCAGGTGTACGAGCCGGTCGGCGATGTTCGTGCCGCGAAGCAGGTGCAGGAAGCCCTCGCGCGGGAGCACCAGCACCTCCAGCGGCCCCTTGGCGACGACGTCCGCCACTCGAGGCTGGCCGAGGATCAGGGCGGTCTCGCCGAAGTAGTCGTAGCCCGAGTAGATCTTGAACTCCTTCTGGTCCTTGATGACCGCGGCCTGGCCGCTGACGATCATGTAGAACTTGTGGCCGGGAGCGCCCTTCTCGACGACCACTTCGCCCGGCGCGAACCACTCCCGCGACACCATCCGGAGGAATTCGGCGGCGCGGCTGACGGGCAGGTCGGCGAAGATCTCGACCCGGCCCATCGTCTCGAGCAGTTCCACCGCCTCCTGGACGGGCAGGTGGGCGACACCCAGGTCGACGGTGTTCTCCAGGCCGGTCGGAGCGATCTTGAGGTCGGAGCCGGGGGGAAGCGACTTCTCGCTGACGTGAACCAGGAGCATCCGCTTCTTCACTTCCTCCTCGAGGGTGGAGAGATACTCGATGGGCGTGTGGATGGGAGGGATCCCGGCCTCGTGCAACACCAGCGTGTGGTGCCAGGGGAAGTGCAGGAGCTGGTCCCGGCGGGCGCTCGAGAGGATGCCCTGTTCGTGGAGCAGCTGGATGCGCTCAGGCTGGTTGAGGGTGTCGGACGGGTAGACGAGGCTGCGGCCGCGCAGGTGGATCTGGAAGCCGGCGCAGGGAAGCGAATGCAACGAATAGTCGAACGTGGCCTCGGCCCCATGCAGGTAGACCGGCTTGCCCACCTGCACCGGATGGTAGTCGAAGAGTCCCCGGAAGGCCTCCGGGGTCATCCCCGTGAGGGCCGAGTACTTGGTCACGAAGCTGGCCATCACGCCGGGCGTCGTGTAGATGGTGATCCGCCCCCCCTGGAGGATCTTCTGCAGCGTGCCGGCGTCGTGATCGGCGTGGCAGTGCGTGAGGATCAGCGTGTCGATCTGCTTGGCCGGGATGTCGTAGCCGCGCAGCCAGTCGACCGAGTCGACCGGCGGGTCGACCATCACGCCCCGTCCTTCGATCCAGATGATGAACCCCGACGTGCGGTTGCCGGGATCGAAGCCGTGGCCGCTGCCCAGTACCGATACGCCCAGCAACGGCGCCCAGAAGGCTCGAAGCGGCTGTTTCGACAGCGACTCCTGGCGGATCGGCTCACAGGGATCGGCCCGCAGCCGCCCTCGCAGGACGCCGTTCTCGAGGATGGCGATGCCGCCGGCTTCATGCGCGATCGTGACGGTACGATCGAGCCGGGCCCGGTCGTTGCCGTCGAACTCGACGAACTCGACCAGGTCGGACAGCTCCATCCGCTGGCCCCCGCGCCGGGGGTTTCGCCGGAAGTACTCCATCTCCGAGAGCAAGTCGGGCAGACCGCCGGAGGCAGCCGGGGAGAACTCGGTCGGGTCGAGCTGCTGAGGGCCGAAGACCGCCTCGCACAGCACCCGCTCCAGGACGGGCCGCTGCTCGGGCATGCAGACCACCTTCGAGCAGCGGTTGCGGATGAAGAAGTTGTAATAGATCGGGAATTCCAGCTCGGCCAGCGAGATGCCGCGGGTGGCGCAGAAGAGGCGCGCCGGGACGACGAAGATCGAGGGGACGCCGTCGGGCAAGACCATCGTGTCCTTGATGGTCTCGGGCACCATGCCGTACTGGATCCAGCCGGCCGAGGTCGGGAAGATGCTGCCGCCTCGGGCGAGGAGGATCGGCTCGGCCAGGCTGTTCATGGCCGGGAGTCTATTTCACGCGGGCTCCGCGCACAAGTAGCGGCTGGGACGGCCCTCGCCTCAGTGTGCGCGGCCGCGGCAGCCGTAGATTCCGCAGCCGCGGTTGTACAGCCAGCAATCGTGGTGGTGCGGGGTGCCGCAGTCGTTGCAAACGGTCGCCTCTGCCGCGAGCTGGTCGCCGCAGACGGGGCACTCGGTGCCCGAGATGCGGAACGACGTGCGGGACTGGACCATCTCTCGCGGATCGACGAGCGGCTGGGCGGCGGCCCGGTTCGTGCCTCTCGCGCGGATAGCGTCGCCCGTGCCGAAGAGCGACTGGAGAAGCCCCGCCAGGACGGTTTCGACGACCGTCCCGATCGCCTCCAGGAGCTGACGCAGCAGGCCGAAGATGCTGGTGAGCAGGTCGTGCGTGTGCGGGCTGGTGGCCACGTCGACGGCCGCGACCACGGCCCGGCTGGTCAGCTTGACAATCCCGCTTGTGGGGGCAGAATGGGTCACGGACCCGCGAAGTAACAACGATCTTGCCGCGATGAAGTCACGAAGAGGCCCCGCCACCGATAGGCTCATCTGGGAGCTGGCCGGGTTTCTGGGCAAGCGAGATTGGTCGGTTGGCGAAGCCAGCCCTCCGCCCGCGATCTGCCTGGCCAGCCGCGAGGCGCTGGGCTCCACGGTGACCATGGTGTTCGTCGACGGCACAGCCCGCGGCGGGGCCGACTTCGAGCGGTTGCTCGGCCACTGGCAGCACGGCATCGAGGCGCAACTGCGCCAGCAGGGCAAGGTCTGGCTGGCCGACGCGCCTTACCACTACGTCGCTCTGACGTTCTGCGATCTGCCCGAGCCGCTGGCCACCCAGGCGCTCTCCGAGAAGAAGCTCGCCCTGTTCGCGGCGCGCCACGCCTTCTGCCGGGTAGTGGACTTCGACGAGTGCACGGTCCGCGAGCATTCCGGCATTCCCTACTTCACCGGCCATGGCACCGCCGAGGTCCAGGAGTTCCTCGACCGATGGCGTGTCGAGAGGGAAGAGGGGTAGGACGGCGGGGAGAAGAGGACCGCCGGGGCCGCTGTCCCCGGACCCCTGCTGGAGCTCTGCTCCAGACCTCGCAAGGGGCGAAGTTCGCCCCTTGACCCCCCGATGACTGGAGGGAGTCTTGCCCGCGCTCGCAGCTCAGAGTCCTCGGGA
>CAZSVK010000027.1:0-24166 GCA_964610245.1 uncultured bacterium | reverse complement strand
CGGGGGACGTGGTCAAGACTTACTCCAGTCACCGGGGGGTCCAGGGGCGAACTTCGCCCCTGGTGGGGTCTGGGGCGAAGCCACAGGAGGCAACTCACTTCCACACTTGGCCTTCCCCCCTCGCCGCCCGTGGTAGGATTCGGCCCTGTCTCCGCCGATGCTGTCCTCTCTGGCTCTCGTCAGGCCTCTGGTCCAATCCTTCTACCACCGCTTCCAGCCGGAGGCGGTGCGGGGCGCTCACCGGCCCGGACCGGCCTTCGTGGCCGGGGTCGTCGGATATGGACTGCTGTTTGCCCTGCTGATCCGGATCCACACCGGGTTTCTCTCGACGGTGCAGGCGCTGCTGTCCTTGCGTGGCTTCAGCGCGCCGGGCCAGGAGTCGCTGCTGCTCGAACTGGCCGCGCTGGGCACGGCTGCCGGCCTCGCGGCGCTCTTCGCGATCAACGTCGCCGGCTCCGCCGCTCGATCGCTGGATCCGGCTCGCGAGGGCACCGACCTGGTGCTGCTGCTCTGTCAGCCGGTGCACACCGGACGGGTCGTGGTGTCGCGCGCCGTGGCCGCGGCGCTGCTCGATCCTCTCGGGTTCCTGCTGCTCGGGCCATGGCTGCTGGCCTGTGCGCTGGAGGCGCCCGGCGCGGGCGGGGCGGTCAACGTGGTGCTCGCGCTGGCCCTGTACCTGATTCTCCGCAGCCTCGTCCAGGCGGTGGCGCTCGGCCTGGTGCTGGCCAATCGAGCCTTGCTGCCTGGTCCGCTCCCGCCGGAACCTGCCGCGGCGGTCGAGGCGCTCGGCCTGCTCGGGCTGCTGGGGGCCTCTTCCGGGATCGGCCTCGCCGAGTTCGTGCGGCTGCTGCGCTCCAGTTCCTCCCTGATCGAACCGCTCGCCTCGCTGGTCGCGGCGACCTCGCATCTGGTGCCGTGGCCGCTGACGCGGGCGCTGGAGGGCGCGCTCGATCCGGGGGCCTTGCCGCTCGTGGCCGGGTGGCTCCCGATGGTGCTGGCACTGGCGGCATGCGAGTGGTTGGGTCGATTGTGTCCGCCGAGTTACCTGTTGCCAAGGCCACGCCGGCGCAGGGATGGACGGTCGCTCGCGGAGCTGTGGGACGGTCTGATCGGGTTGCACGGCCACCCCGCGGCCGCGTTCCTGCTCAAGGACGCCGTCACGATCTGGCGCGCCAACCTGATGATGGCTCGGCTGCTGCCGGTGGCGGTTCCGCTATCGATGCTCGTGCTCTGGCGGCTCTCGCCCAGCCTCGCCGAGGTACCGGCCGGGGTCGTCACGGTGCCGCTGTTGATGATGGTCGCGGCCGCGCTGGCGGCGAGCCGGTTCGGGCTGGCGGAGGGCAGCGAGCCTCCTCCGGTGCCCTTCTCGGGAGCGCAGGTGGCGTTGCTCAAGGCGGGCGTCGCCGCCCTCGTCACGATCGGCGCAGCCAAGGTGGCGCTGCTGCTCGCCTTTCCCTGGGAGCAAATCTGGCCGCTGCTCCCCTGGACTGTGGCAGCCGCGGCGCTGCTGCCGCTGGTGCTGATCGAGTTGCTGGCGATACACCCCGGCGGAGCGTCGGAGCTGTTTTCCCGGGAAGGGGTCCGGGTGGCGGTGTCGTGGACCGTGGCGGCCGTCGGGATCGCCAGCCTGGCGGGCGAGTTGCCCTGGTCTCAGAAGCTGCAGGTTCTGGCGTTCGCCGGGGCCCTCGCCCGGGCGCTCTGGGGCCGCGAGCGAATGCTCCACTGGGACTCGTCGCTGGCCGATCTGGCGGTGGTGGGAGCGTTCTTCTTCTTTGCTTCCCGGCTGGCGGGGCTGCTGGCGGGGCTCGCGGTCGCCTTCGGTCCCGGCTGGGCGACGGCCGCTTCGCTGCTGGGCACCGGACTGCTCCAGGCCGGACTGCTCGGCTTCTCGATCCAGTACGCCCGGCGAGCCTTGCCAGGGCCCGATCGCTTCGGGCTCGCGATGGAGAGACCGCTGGGCCGGGCGTTCGGCGGGGCCATCGCCGGGCTGACGCTGGCGGCGGCCATCGCCTGGCTCGCGGGTAGCGGCGCCAGCTCTCCCGGGTTGGCGATGAATCTCTCCGGCCTGCTGGGGATGGCACTCGCCTCGGCCCTCGGCCCGGTGGCGGAGGAGTTCTTCTTCCGTGGCCTGGTGTGCCGCGTCCTTTCGGAACGGCTGGGCCGGGCGGCCGGCCTGGCCGTCTCCGCCGCGGTCTTCTCCCTGGCGCACGCGGGCCCTCCTTCTCTGGCGCTGCTCGCACTGGGGCTGTTGAACGGCTGGCTCTGGGGGCGCCGGCGCTCGATCCTCGAACCGGTGGCGGCCCATCTGGCCTTCAATCACGTCCAGGTCGTCGCGGCCATTCTGGCCGGTGAACTCGAGCGGGTGATCGCGCCGTGAGAGGGACAGAGGAACTGGATCGGCTTCTCGTTGCCGGGTCCAGGGCCCGGCTCGGGTCCTGGCAGGGGTTCGGGGACTGCGTCCCCGAGAGGTTGTCGAGTTCGATTTCTGGCCCGTCTGATCCGCAGCTTCGGATCTACATCCTTGCACTGGCGATGCTGATCCTGACGACAAGCGTCGTGGCGTCGGCGGCCTCGGCGGCCTCGGCGACTCTGCGCCCCAGGCTCGTGCCCGGTGGCGTCGAATTCGCCCTGCGAGCGCCGCAGGCGCGTCTGGTCACCGTCGCGGGCGACTTCAACGGCTGGTCGACCGGCAGCCTCGCGCTGGTCGATCCCGACGGAGACGGAGTCTGGACCCTGACGGTTCCGCTTAGGCCCGGCCGCCACCAGTACCTGTTCTTCGTGGACGGGCAAGCCGCCTTCTTCGGGGGGCGGCTCGAACCGGGCGGGACGAAGCTCTTCGGGTCGCACCGGCCGCTCGACCGCGAGTTGCACTGGCTGCTCTCGGTTCAGGCGCTCGAGGTGATGCCGGACGGCAAGCTCCGCGAGTCGCCGGCGGACCCCGTTGGCTTCTGGATGCTGCAGGCCCAGGAGAGCCGGTTCGTGGACTTCGGGGAGGTGGTCCCGGCGGTGTTCGCCCAGGCGCGCGCGGCGAGCGCGGAAGCTCTGCGCCTGGATCCGGGCAACGCCTGGCTCTCGCTCCAGCGGCTGCGGCTGGAGGCCGTCTTCCGGCGGGCCGCGGAAGAGGCCCGGTGGCGCGAACGGTTGGTGGAGCAGGAGCTGGAGCCGGCCTGCGCGACCCTGCTCGCGTCTCCTCTGCCGACTGTCCGGGAGAAGGCGCTGACGCGGCTCGCGCTCCAGCGACTGCGTCGCGGCGAGGAGCTGCAGCGGGGATGCGAGGAGTTGGCGAGCGTCGCGCTGGCCGCGCGGGCCCGGAAGGAGCTGGCAGCGGTCGAGGCTCAGGCCCAGCGCGAGCAGCCGCTGGCCCGGTTCCCGCTGATGCTGGTCCGGGCCGAGAGCGCACCGCTGGCCGAGGCCTCCGAGTTCAGCGCGTGGAGCGGGGTAACGGGGCTTCAGGGCGCCTCCGGCGGAGGCGCCACCACGACCGTGCTTGCGCTGTGCCGGTCGCTGGCGCAGGTACGGAGCAGCGGCTCGGAAACGGCGGGCCTCTCGGCTCTGGCCGGGTGGTCGGAGCAGCATGGGTTGGCCCGCGCCGCGGCGTTGCGGCTGCCGCTGTTTCCCCGCGAGCTGGGCGAGGCCCCTTTGCTCCGGTTGCTGGAGCGGCTGGAGTCGCGGACTCCTCTGCACCGCGACCTGCTGTACTGGATCGTCTCCTCCACGCCGCGGCTCCGCGCCGAGCCGCGGGTCGAAACGTGGCTGTCTCGGTACCTGGCCGCCGAGACCGACCCGCTCGTCGCCGGCAGGCTCGCCGTGAGGCTCGGCTACGCACGGCTGCTGACTCACCGTGAGGACGATTACTACGCCTTGCTTCGCGACCGTCTGAAGGGCGGACCGGCTGACGTCGAGCTGCTGCTCGATTTCGAGGGCTTCCTTCGCTCGCTCGACGCCATCGGGGCCGAGTTCCAGGGGCTGCTGGCCAACCCCTGGCGGGCCGGCGTGACCGGCGCGCTGCTGTCGCTCGAGGCGGTGGCGCCTTCCAACCCAGTGCTCCTGCGCTTGCTGGCCGCCGAGTTGACCGCTGCCGGCGAACTCGACGGAGCGGCGAAGAGGCTCTGCCGGGCGCTCGAGACCTGTCCCTGGGATGCCGGGTCGGCCCTGGCGCTAACGGCAGTGTTACGAAAGAAGGGGGACGAAGACGGCGCTCGGGCGGCGCTCAGGGCGTGCTGGACGGCCAGGCCGGGCGATCGCGCGCTGGCGCGCGAACTGGGCCGGTCGCTGGCCCTGGACCCCGCGCGCGAGCCGCTCCGCCGGTTCCTGCTCGGCCGTTTCGCTCGCTCCGAGCTGGCCGTCCAGGCGCTGCAGGGGGCGGTCGACGGGCTGAGGACCGCCGGGCCGCCCGAGGCTGCGCTCGCGTTCCTGAACGGGCTCCGGCTGCCCGAGCCGGCGGCCGAGTCCGCGCGCCTTCGCGCGAGCTTCAGACTGCTGCTGGCAGGCCCACCGTCCGTCTCGCGCGACCAGGAGGCCGAGCGTTTGCTCGCCGAGGCGGCCCGGGTCGAGTCGCTTCCACCGGCGACGCCTCTCTCTTCGCCGACAGCGGGGGCCGGGACCTGGATGCGCTACGCATGGCTGGCCGCTCGCGGACAGGGAAGGATGGAGCTGGCCGAGCGATGGGCGCGCCAGGCAATCGAGCGCTCGCCTGGCCGGCGCGACTGGTTGCTCGATCTGGTGACGGAGGCGGCGGGCGAGCAGAACCCCGGGGGCGAGGTCCGGCCGTCTCGGTCCCCTGGTCCGCACCGCGGCCTGGCCCGCTGGGCCGCCGAGCAGGCGCTCGAGACGCCGGGCAACGCGGCGCCCTTCCTGCGGTTCTTGATTCTCCGGGCGCTCGCCGAGGATCGACCCGCTCTCGCGGTTGTCTATCTGTCCCGGCTGGAGCCGCTGGTCTGCCTGCCGGAGGAGATGCAAGGTCTGCTGGCAGGACTGGCCCTGTGCGAGCTGAGAGCTGGGAATCCCGTCGGGTCGATCCGGGCCCTCGCGCGGCTGGCCGGCACCGGTGTCGGGGCCGGGATCTTCCTGTTGGCGATGCTGCTGCTGCCGCCGGGCGCGCTGGTGGTGCTGGTCTGGCGAGGGAGAGGGCGATCCCGAGACGGGTGACCGGAGGCTGATGCCCGGTGACCCCAGGCCGGCAACGGATGGTAGACTGGCGGACCGCGCGCTCGAAGCCTGGCCCCAGATCGACCGCACCGGCCGCGCCTCCATCGAGATCGCCATGTCGAGAACCGCCTGCGTCATTCCCTGGAGCAGCCTCATCCTCATGCCGGATGGCCGGGCGTCGATGTGCTGCCACTCGCCGAGTTCTCTGACGGTCGACGGCCGGCTGGGCGACCTCACGCGCGATTCGCTCGAGCACCTCTGGAACAGCTCCGAACTGGTCGGGGTGAGAGCCGCCATGGCACGCGGCGAGAAGCCCGAGGAGTGCCAGGTCTGCTGGATGCGAGAGCAGAAGGGATGCCTCAGCCCTCGCCTCGTTTCCAACTCCGTGTACCGGCGGCTCGGCGGCCGGCTCGCCCTCGACTCTCTGCCCGAGGAAGGTGCCGGGAGTGGCTATGTCCTGGAGCGCCGGCCTGACTGGTTCATCCTGGAGATGGGCAACGCCTGCGATCTGAAGTGCCGCAGTTGCAATCCGCTCTTCAGCTCGAGGGTGGCAGCCGACGTCGTCCAGACCGCATGGGCCACGAGTCCCACGGGGTCCGTCCCCGGGAACTCCGAGGCGATGCCCGTGACGCTCGGGCCGCCTCTTCGGCCCAGGACTCGCTCCGTGTGGGCGGAGGATGTCGGCAAGCTCGCGGAGACGATCGCCAGCGGCGCCGATGGCAACGCGATGCTCTCGCTGCTGGGTGGCGAGCCGTTCCTCATCGACCGGACCTGGCGGCTCTTGGATGAGCTGGTTGCGCGGGGGGTGGCGCCCAGGATCGACGTGGCCCTGTCGACCAACGGCCAGCATCGCAACGACGAACTCGAGCGGTTCGCATCGAGCTTCCGGAGCTTCGCCGTGACGCTGAGCATCGACGGCCACGGCAAGCTCTACGAGTACTTACGGCACGGCGCTTCCTGGCGGAAGCTGCTCGCCAATCTGGAGTGGTTCCGGAAGATACCGAACCTCCAGCTCAGCGCCTCGCCGGTCCTGCAGAACGGTAACGCGCTCGACATGGTGACCCTGCTGCGCTTCCTGGACCGTCAGCACCTCCCGGTCAGCTGCAACATCCTGAACTGGCCCGAGCGCCTCAGCATCGCGAACTTGCCCCCGAGCGTTCGACGCATCGCCGCCGCCCGTCTTCGCCGCTACCTGGACAGGGAGTGCGGAGCCGCGAACGCGACCGCGGTCCGCGGCTACTGCGTGGCGCTGGACGAGGCCCAGGATGGCTTCGACGCCGAACTGTTCCGGGAGTTCATGACCTTCACCAACGACCTCGATGCCAGTCGCGGCGAGAACCTCCGGGAGGCAGCCCCCGAACTGGTGGCGCTCATCCGGGCTGCCGGCATCGAGTGGCCGGACACGAGACGTCACACGGCCCCGGGTGCCCCGACGACAGCGCTCGGGCTGTCCGATGCGCTCCGGCGAGTCAATCGCACGATCTCTCCCGGGGACGTCGTCTACCCCTTCTTCGAAGGCTTCGGCCCCGACGTCTACTTCACCACCGCCCTCAGCGCGCTCGGAGAGATCGACGCCCGGCTGAGAGAGCAAGGTCATGCGGGGTTGGCCGGCTGCCGGGCAATCGCCGACTTCGCCTGCCACTACGGCCGCATCGCCCGCGCCCTGCGCGCCGCGTTGCCTCACGCCGCCGTCTACGCCTGCGACCTCGACCCAGAGGCGGTCCGATTCTGTGCCGACGAACTCGGCGCCCTGCCCGTCCTCACCGGGTGGCGGCCTGACGAAGACCTGCTGCCGGCCGATCTCGACGCGGTCCTCTGCATCTCGCTGCTGACCCATACTCCTCTCGAACACTGGCGTCGCGCCCTGCGCGCCTGGTCGCGGATGCTGCTGCCGGGCGGCGTGGCGGCCTTCACCTATCTCGGCGACGAACGGCTCGACACCTGGGCGACGGGCGCAATGCCGGTCTACGGGTGCTACTCCGGACAGCAGCAGCAGGCGACGATCGAGTCGGCGCGCACGACGGGATTCGGCTTCGCCTTCCTGGAGGGCAGCTACGGCGACGAACGGTCCTACGGCGTGTCCTTCGCGAGCCGTGAAGTCGTGCGGCGAGAGGTCACGGCGGCCGGCCTCGAACTGCTGGCGTTACCGGCCGGCTCAGGCGACATCTTCAACCAGGAGCTGGCGCTGGTTCGAAAGCCTGCGATGCCGCTCGAACGAGCCATCCCACAAACGGAGGAACCTCTGGTGCATCGCGACGTGACCTTGGTGGCGTTCTACGATCCTCGATGCTATGCACCCGCGGAGGGTGACGACACCGGCCGGGCCGGCAACGCCTGGTCGCTTCTGGCCGCGGCGCGCCCGCAGCGGCCGCTGCCCACGGAACTGGGCTTCGGCGATCCGCGCGTGCCGGAGGTTCGAGAACTCCAGGCCTCGCTGGCGCGCCTTCACGGTGTCGACGCCTTCTGCTATCTCTATCCTTGGGGCTCCTCGGGGCCCCGCTGGGACAGGCCGCTGCGCGATCTCCTGGCTACCGGCCGACCCGACTTTCCCTTCTGCCTGATGCTCTCCGCGGAGGACGAGGCGCCGCTCGCCGCCTCCTCGGCCCCCAGGCTGTTCGACGAGATTGCGGCCGCTCTTGGCGACCGGCGCTATCTCTGCGTCGACGGTGCGAAGCTCCTGGTCGTGCGCTCCACCGGGCCAATCCCCGAGTCGGGGGCCGTTGCGCGAGCTTGGCGTGACGAAGCGGCGGCTCGCGGGCTGGGAGGGCTGCACCTGTGCGCCGTCCAGTCCGCCGGCTCGGGGAAGCCGGAAGGGCCTGGCTTCGACTCGTTCTGCCGGGCGCCGGACGACGGCAGCGACCTCGCTACGGTCGTGACCCGGGCGCTCTCGGACAGGTGGCCCTCGGGTCGTTTCTTCCCTTCCGTCGAGTGCCGCCGAGACGCCGGCGAGTCCCGTTCCCTGGAACTGTACGAATACTGGCTGCACTCGGCCGTCGAGGCGACGCGGGTCCGGGGTGAGCGGCTCGTGTTCATCGACAGCTGGAACGACTGGTTGCGAGGGCGCTACCTCGAGCCGGACGACCGGGATGGCCGCGCGGCGCTCCAGGCCACGCGCAGGGCGGCACGCGGACCCGGCAGCGGGCTGGCGCTCCTGCGGCGATTGAGGGACGCACTCGGCCCGGTCGACGGCCCCGCTGCCGCCGTGCTGACCGAACTCGAACAGGTGATGGCCGCGCACGAACACACCCGCGATCGTCTGCTGGCGACGGTCGAGGTGGCACTCGGCCAGGGCGACGCGGCCGGTTCCGCGATGTCGAGCGGGGTGCTGGTGCCGAGCCGGCAATTGCCGCCTTCCGGCGGTCACTTCCACCTCGATTGCGTCGGCCGGCTCGTCGGCCCCGCGATCGGGGAGTCGCAAGGCCCGATCGTACTCGGTGGCGACAAGGTGACGATGGCCGGCTGGGCGCACGTGACGAAATTCGCGCCCGACGACGTCGAACTCTTCATCGCGCTCGAGCCGACGACAGGCTCAGCCGATCGCGTTTCTCCGTCGAGTCAACGCGTCGCCAGGACCGACGTGGTGGCGGTGTTCCCGGGATTCCCTCCGAACTGCGGCTTCGTCTCGACCCTGAGTCTGGCCGAGATGGCGCCGGGCGTCTACCGCGTCGCGATCGTGCAGGTCACGCCTGACGCCGCCTACCGCGACGCCACCTCCGTCCTGATCGAACTTCCGGGAGCGGCATGTTCGAGCGACTGACTTGGTTGCCCGATCGGGCCCGTCTCGGCGACCTCGTGTTTCGCCTGGAGCCTTCCCGCGACGGTTCGTGGGAGCTGGGCGACGATTGCTTCCGCTTCTACAAGACGCGGCTGCTCGTGGAACAGTTCGAGCGTTTCTGGTCGGCGACGTCGTTCAGGCCGCGGCGCATGCTCGAGATCGGTATCTGGGACGGCGGCAGCGCGGCCTTCTGGTTCGAGCATCTGCGTCCGGAGCGGATGGCCGCCATCGACCTCGGGAATCGGGATGACAGCCCCTACTTCCGGCGTTATGTCGCGTCCAGGAAGCTGGAGGGCCGGCTGGTCACTCGCTGGCGAACCGACCAGGGCGACCGGGCGGCCCTGCGCGAGATCGTGGAACGGGACCTGGGCGGAAAGCTCGATCTGGTGATCGATGACGGCTCGCATCTGGATGGCCCGACTCGGGCGAGCTTCGAGGCTCTCTTTCCTCTGCTGCCGCCGGGAGGTCTCTACATCATCGAGGATTGGGCGTGGGAACACTGGCCGGAGTTTCAGGACCCGGGGCACGGCTGGGCGGCGGAGCAAGGCCTGACGGTGCTCGTCAACGATCTCGTGGCCGCCACCGGCAGCTCGAAGAGCTTCATCCGAAACGTCACTGTTTACGAGGGATTCGCCGTGGTCGAGCGCGGAGACGGCAGCGAGGACCTGCGCGACTTTCGCCTGGCCGATCACATCCTCCGTCGACCCTGGCACAGTCGGCCTCTCCGGCTCGCTCCCGAGGAGGACGTGAAGCTCTTCGCCTTCTATCTGCCCCAGTACCATCCGATTCCGGAGAACGATCGCTGGTGGGGGAAGGGATTCACCGAGTGGACCCGGGTGTCGCGGGCCCAGCCGCAGTTCGGCGAGCACTACCAGCCTCACCTGCCCGAGCGGCTGGGATTCTACGATCTGAGGTTGCGGGAGACGCGGGCGCGCCAGGCGTCGTTGGCTCGCGAGTACGGCATCCACGGGTTCTGTTACTACTACTACTCGTTCGGCACGAAGCGACTGCTCGAACGTCCCCTGGACGACATGCTTTCCGACGGTGAGCCCGACCTTCCGTTCTGCCTCTGCTGGGCCAACGAGAACTGGACCCGCCGCTGGGACGGCGCCGAGCGAGAGATGCTGATCGAGCAACGCTACGGTCCCGAGCTGGAGGTCGCTCTGATCGAAGACATGATGCCGTTCTTCCGCGATCCCCGGTACCTGTGCGTAGAGGGGGCACCCGTGCTCCTGGTCTACCGGCCGACCGCGCTCCCGGAACCTCTGGCGACGACCTCACGGTGGCGCCGTGCCGTCAAGGAGCTTGGCTGGCCCGACCTCTACCTCGTCGCGGCCCGGACAGGCGGCCCGGGAGATCCCCGCCTGCTCGGGTTCGATGCCGCGGTCGAGTTCCCGCCGCATGGCTGGGACCTCTCGGCCGGGACCACCGAGATCCGAGACAGGCATCCCGGATTCACCGGAGATATCGTCGACTTTCGGGCCGCGGTCAGCCGGCGGATGGCGCTTCCCCCCGAGCCGTTCCGTGTCTACCGGACGGCGATGGCGGGCTGGGACAACACACCTCGGCACGGCCACAAGGCGACCATCTTCCACGGGGCGTCGCCCGAGACCTACGAGGCGTGGCTTCGCGCGCTGGTGACCGTGGCGCGCCGGAATCCGCCCGGGCAGCGGCTCGTCTTCGTCAATGCCTGGAACGAGTGGGCGGAAGGGGCCCACCTCGAACCCGACACTCGCTTCGGGATGGGCTATCTAGAAGCGACGCGCCGGGCCCTCCTGCCCTGACGCGATTTTCCGCGAAGGCACCCGAGCGGCGGGCAGCCCGGACGTCGCTGTTTCGCTCGCCTGAGTGCTGCTATGCTGCTCGGCATGCCGCGCCGGCCGCGCCCGAAAGAGAACGCCTGCAAGCCGGCGCTCACGACGGCGAACGCGCTCGAGGTCTGCCTCGTTCTTGCCCTGTTCGTCACGCCACTCGTGGTCTGCCTCGGCTTCCGCGACTGGATGAGTTCGGCGAAGGCCCTCTGGCTCGAGCTGGTGGTCACGGCCGGCGCCGTCGTCTGGCTGTCGGCGGGAATCCTCGGCGGCAGGCTGGAGGTGCCGCTCGGCCGCGATGCGAAGCTGACGGCGGCGTTTGCGGTCTGGGTCGGGTTATCGCTGTTCTGGAGCGACGCTCCGCTGCTGACGCAGGCGGAGTTCGCCTTCCAGCTCTCGATGACGGCCGTCTTCGTCCTCGGATGCCTGGTGGCCCGGGACGGCGAGCGGCTGAATCGCCTGCTTCACTGGGTGATGGCTGCCGGCGCTCTGACGGCGGTGATAGGCCTGGCGCAGTACTACCAGCTCGACGAACGGTTCTTCCCGTCCTGGCTGGTCCTCCCCGGCCGCCTCGGCGAGCCCGACAAGATCTTCTCGACGCTCGGGAACCGGAACCACTTCGCGGGCTACCTGGCGACGCTGAGCCCGATCGTGCTGGCGTTCCTGCTCCGGTCGGGCCGGCTGGGATACGGGGCCCTGCTCGCGCTGCTCGTCTGGCCGATGGTGTTCGTGAAGTGCCGGGGCGCCTGGCTCGGCCTCGCGTCGTCGCTGACCTTCCTGATAGTGACGTTAGGTCCGAGGCGGCGCTACCTGGGGGCAGGCCTGGCCGTGATCTTCGCCGTCGGACTGCTCGGCGCGATGTGCGCCGAGGTGGGGGTGATGGACCGATTCGTGGAGCTGCTCGACGTGCGGTCGCCCGGCTCCGCGAGCCAGCGGCTGCTCGGGTATCGCTCGACGGTCTACCTGATCTTCGACAGCTGGAGGAACACGCTCTTCGGCGCCGGCGCCGGCACCTTCTCGTATCACTATCCCGAGGTCCAGAACCGGGCAATCTCGGGCCAGGCGAGCGGCATCCCCAGGGTGTTCGATCGACTCGTCGACACCGTCTTCTTCCGGGGAATCGACAATCCCGCGCGCCACGAGCCCGACGTCGTTCGCCTGCTGCACGCCCACTGCGAGCCTCTGCACTACTGGGCCGAGACCGGCCTGGTCGGGCTGGCGCTCGTGCTGTTGATTTCGCTCGGGGTGCTGCGTGACGCGATGCGGCAGGCGCCGTCGGGCGACAGAGACGTGCGGCTGGGGCTCGCGGCCGCCGTCACCGGGATGCTCGTGCAGAACCTCTTCACCTTCGAGTTGCACCTGGCGCCTTCGGCCGCGCTCTTCTGGTTCCTGCTCGCCGCGGCGCCGGCCGGGCGCCAGGTGCGAACGGTCGCGATCCGGGACCGGCGCGCGCTGGTCCTCGTCGCACTCGCCGCGCTGCTCTCCCTGCACTGGATCGGGAGCTGGGCGATGGGAGAGGCGGCCTGGATCCGCGGTCTCGGGCTCTTGAAGGCGGGCCACACCGACGCCGGTCTGGCGGCTCTGGAGGATGCCACGCGACGGATGCCCGACCCGAGCGAGCCGCTCGTCGAACTCGGTCACGTGTTGATCAGGGAACACCGGTACGACCAGGCGATCCCCGTGCTGGAGCGGGCCGCTGCCTGCTACCGCTACGCCGCGGCGCGCGCCGAGCTGGCCCTGGCACTCAGGGCCAAGGGAGACCCCGCCGGCGCGGAGAGGGAACTGCGCCTGGCTCTGCAGCTCGATCGCTCGGACGTCCGGGCCAGGTCTGACCTGGCGAAGCTGATCATCGACCGCGCCATGAACGCCGCGGGCCGCCGCCTCACCGCCGAGGCCGAACGCGGTTTCCTGGAAGCCGACACGCTGCTGGCGCCGACAGTCTCGAGGCCCGGCCCGCTTGCCACCACCGTCAACGCCGATCTCGCACTCGTGCGTCTCTTCCGGAAGCGCCCACTGGAAGCGGTACGCCTGTTTCGCGCCGCCAGATCGCTGGGTCCCATGGATTGCCAGGCCTGGCTCAATTACGCCGCCGCCTGCCTGGAGGCGAGGCGATGGGGCGAGGCGGTCGAGGCTTGCCGCCAGCGCCACGACGTCTGCTCCGACGAGCCGGTGGAACGGATCGGCCGCTTCCAGCGCCACAAGGCGCTCCTGGAACTCTCGCGCGAGCTGCTCGTGACGCGCGCGGCCGATCCGTCGCAGCTGCCGGCGCTGGCGCGCGAACTCACCGAGGTGGGACTCGCCGCCGAGGCCGCGGGGATCGCTCAGCTCGAGCGGGACCTACGGGCCGCGTCGCGCCGCAATTGAGGCCCTCGCGGGCCGCGTGCTAGCATCGGGCGCGTGATGTCCGTCGATCGAGAGCCGCGTCGGGAGCCGCGAGCGCCACGGGCCGTCTCGCCAGCCCGGAGCGCGTCGGCCAGGGGGGCCTGATGACGCCCGCGATCGTACTCGATCGGGCGAGCAAGCGGTTCAGGCGCTATCGGAGCGTCTTGCCCTCGACGACGCTAAAGGCCGAGTTTCTCGACTGGCTGCGGGGCAGGCCGCACCGCGACATGGGACCGGGCGAGTTCGAGGTGATCCACGACGCCTCGTTCGCGATCGAGCCGGGCGAGGCGTTCGGAATCATCGGGCGAAATGGCGCCGGCAAGTCGACGCTGCTCAAACTCATCGCCGGCATTTACAAGCCCGACTCCGGCTCGGTCCTGGTGCAGGGACGAATCGCGGCGCTCATCGAGCTGGGCGCGGGGTTCCATCCCGAGTTCACCGGCGCCGAGAACATCGTGATGAACGCGATGATGCTCGGCCTCTCTCGCGCCGAGGCGAGAGAGAGATTCGACGATATCGTAGCCTTCGCCGGGATCGGCGAGTTCATCGACGCGCCGGTGCGAACCTATTCCTCCGGGATGTACGGGCGGCTGGCCTTCAGCGTGGCGATCCACGTGCAGCCCGACGTGCTGCTCGTCGACGAGATCCTGGCGGTGGGCGACGAGACGTTCCAGGCGAAGTGTCTCGCGGCCATCGAGGCCCGCATCTCCTCGCGCAGCCAGACGACCGTCATCGTCAGCCACGACATGAACACCGTGACGCGGCTGTGTCACCGCGCGGCGCTGGTCGAGCCCCCGCAGGTGTGCGTCTTCGACGACGCGTCCGCGGCGGTGGATGCCTACCACCGGGCCCTCTATCCGGGTACGGCCGTGGTGGCGCACGCCGACCCGCATGCGACGGTTCACGCCCTCGAGAGCGATCTGGACGAGATCGCGAAGCTGCTCGACGTCGCGCCCGGGACCGGTGCCACCCTCGGCGGGCCGGGACACACCGCGCGAGGACGGGCGATCCTGCAGACCCTGCTGGCCTCCGGGATGCGCCCCCGGAACGGCGACTGAGCCTCCGAGCGCTCACTCCGGCGACAGGTCGCACGCTCGCGCCAGGCAGAGCGCTTTCTCGCGGACCTCTTCGTGGCCGTCACGCGCGCCCTGCCGCAGCAACCCCGCGTGCGAAGCCGCCGAGGCGGTGCGCTCCAGCATCTCCAGCAGCAACAGCCGCTCCAGCGGATCGGCCGAGCGCCATGCCTCCTCGAGCGGCGCCGTTCTTCCCTCGACCGCAAGCGGCTCCAGCTCGCGCACGCGCGCCTGCAGCGCATCGATGAACTCGAAAGGGCGCCTGGCCTGCGGGGGGCGGAGAGAAACGCCATCGTTACCCAACATCTGCGGCAGGTGGCGGACGACGAGCGGGCTCTGCATGCGGGCCAGCGCCGCGATCGCCTCCGAGGCGACCTCGGCGCACGGCTCGTCGATCAGAGGCAACAGCGCTCGTTCGGCGGCCAGGTCCTTGAGCCGCCCCAGCGACAGGCTCGCCGACCGGCGCACGCCCGTTTCGGGGCTCGCGAGCCGGCCGATGAGACCGGCACGGAAGCGTTCGTAGTGTCGAGTCAGGTCGGCGGCTCGACCGTCGGGCCCCTCCCCGCCATCCGCCTGCGTGACGGCCCACGCGCGCTCGAGCCTGCCGGTCCGGTCCGGGTCTCCGTAAAGGCCGGACGTGCCTCGGAGCCTCTCCCAGAAGAGAGTCGCGGCCTCCCAGCGGACCCGCTCGTCGGGATCGAGGAGCGCGCCCTCGAGGAGCAGCGGGTCCAGCTCGACTCCGCGGCACGCCAGCGTTCGCAGGGCATGGTATCTGACCTCCGCGAAGGGCTGTGCCAGGGCCTCCAGCAGCTCTTCCTTGCGCTCGGCCGCGCGCAGGTGGCGGGCCTCGTGAATCCACTGCAGGCCTCGGCGGCGCACCCAGCAGCTCGGGTGGGACAGCAGCTTGCGGACGGCCTCAGGGCTGGACTCGTCCAGGGCGGTCTGGAAGCGCTCGAACTCGGCGTAGAGTTCCCGGTGAGGGGCTAGCGCTTCGCGGGCTTCGGCCGTGGCGGCGGCGTACTCGGTCTGGGGCAGGCGCCCCTCCAGCAGATCCATGCTGGGTGCGTCATCCCGGAGGGCGACGACCAGGGCGGCGGTGTAACCGAGGATGCCCTGCTCCCGTCGGATCAGCTCAGCGGCCCTCTCCCAGGCCAGCCCGGGTTCCAGCCCTCCAAGCGTCTCGAGTTCTCGCGCCCGGATCGCGCCGTCGAGGCCCGGGTCGCTGATCCTCTGCGCCAGATACGGCGCCAGCAGCGGGCTCTGCCACTGCCTCAGCACCGCGACCGCCGCCTCCGCAACGCCGGCATCGGCGTCCTCGATCAGCGGCAGCAGCCGCTCGTCCGCGCCGGGTTCGTCGGCCAGCCTCCCGAGGGCAAGGATGGCCGCCAACCTCCGGGCGGCCTCGTCCGAAGCGAGTTCCTCGGCGAACCGCCGGGCGAACTCGCGATAGTAACGCGTAAGTGTAGCCGTGTCCTCGAGCGCCGTTCCGGCATCGCCCGGCGCCGGCGCTTGCCCTCCCGCCGGGGCCCAGGCAGCGCACAGCCGCCGCGGATAGCCCGCGTCGCAGCCGAGCCCTTGCCCGCTGCCGCGGGTCGTTCCGAGGCGCGGCGCGACCTTCTCCCAGAAGAGGAGCCCCGCCTCCCGGCGCACGAGCGGGTCTTCATCGGCCAGCAGCCGTTCGAGCAGGAGCGGTTCGAAGTCAACGCCGGGGCAGGCCAGCGCGAGCAGCGCGTGGTAGCGCGCCCCGGCCTCGGGTTGCCGCAGCGCCTCTA
Source organism: uncultured bacterium (assembly GCA_964610245.1). Taxonomy (GTDB): domain Bacteria; phylum Muiribacteriota; class UBA6191; order JACPRK01; family JACPRK01; genus CAZSVK01. The sequence continues at coordinate 8,205 of CAZSVK010000027.1, read as the reverse complement.
GCAGGCAGTTGACCAACCCGGGCGCCGACTCTCGACGGGCCTCGTGGAGCCATTGCAGCCCCCAGCGCCGCATCCAGGGCAGCCGATGGGCGAGAATCCGCGTGAGGGCGGTCGGGGGCGAGGCGTCGAAGGCGACCTGGAATCGCTCGAAGTCGGCGTGGAACTCTCGATGCAGCGAAAGGGCCTTGCGAACGAGTTCGGAGGCCACTGCATACTCGGTGGGAACGAGCCGGTCGCGCAGCAAGCCCATCGTGCGGTCGTCGAGCCGGCGCGCGAGAACCAGCGAGACCGCGAAGAGCAGGTGATCCAGCGGGCCGGCGAGCCGGGCCGCCTCGTGCCAGGCCTGTTCGGGCTCGGCCTGGCAAGCCCTCAGGAGCGCCTCGGCCTCGAGCAGATTGCGCTCCTCGGGGCCGCCCGGCTCCATCGAAGCCCGGCCCGGGAAGCGCTCGAGCGAGTCCAGCGCGCTCAGCAGAAGCGCCGGATGGCCATCGGGCAGACGCTGGATGAGTCGCTCCAGGAAGGCCTCGTACTCGTCTCGCAGGTTCTGAAGCAAGGCGGCCGAGTCCTCGGAGTAACTGGGCCGCTCCAGGCCGTGCGCGCGACAGGCCTCGAGCCAGAACTCCTGGAGCTTGCCGAGGTACTCGGAGCCTGGCCGCCCGTCGGTGCGCCCGAACCAGGCCAGGCCAAGGATGGCCGAGAGCCGGCCCCAGAAGGTCCGGGCCGCCAGCGGCCAGACGCCGGGATAGGGGTCGAGCAAGACCTCGCCCAGGTCGAGCGGGTCGAACTCCATCGTCGACAGTTGCTGGCAGAAGACCTCGAGGGCCACCGTCCGGGCCGGCCCGTCGAGCCGCGGGAGGGCCTGGATCATCGACGTGCCCTCGTAGAGCATCGCGGGCAGCGCGAGGAACTCCAGCGCCTCCATGCGCGTCGGGCCGTCGAGCCCGGGCAGGGCCTGGACCACGGCCTGGGCATAGCAGGGCGCGTGAGGGGGGCGCTGCTTCACGATCCAGCGAAGACCGCGGCGGTGGACCCAGCCTCGAGGATGGGCCAGCAGCCGTTGCATGGCCAGCGGTTCGCCGGCCTCGACCTCGGCCTGGAACTGCTCGAACGCCTTGTAGAGTTCCCGGTGCGGCGCGAGCCGCCTGCGCGTCCTGGGCGTGGCAAACTCGAACTGCGCGCTCGCGACGCGTCCTTCCAGCAGGTCCATCGACCGATCGTCGGTCCGCAGGCCGACCACGAGCGCCGAGGCATAGCCGAGGAAGCCGGTTGCGGTCGGGAGAAGCTCGGCCGCCGCTTCCCACGCCCGGTCGAGATCGAGCTTGCTCAGGTTGAGGAGCGCCTGGCTCTTGACGCGGAACTCCGGGTCGTCCAGCAGGGCGATCATCGCGGGCACGAGCGACGCGTCGCGGCTGTGGGACAGCCTCGTGACGGCATCCTCGCGGACGAGCGGGATCGGGCTCTCGAGGTTCTTCGCCAGCTCGCACACCAGGCCCGGCGTGAGCTTCTCGTCGTCGGGGATGCCGGTGACGTCGATCCCATGGCTGCGGATGAGCTGGAAGAGTTCCTTGAATCTCCGATCGCGCACCGGAGGGCCCATCCCGTCGGGGCCCTCCCACTCGGGCGTTGCCGGGTTGAACGGGTTCTCGGCGACGACCGTCTCGGGAAAGATGTCGAAGTCCTCGGTCTCGGTGCTGAGCGCCGAGCGCTCGTAGACGACGCACTTGGAGAGCACGCCGACCCGCTGGATGCGCTCGTGATTGCGCTCGACGAAATCGAGCGTCATCTTGTGGTCCGCCTCGGTCTCGCCCGGGAAACCCACGATGAGGTTGATGACGTTGGTGATGCCGGAGGCCTCGCCCATGCGCAGCGAGTGCTCGGCATCCTCGGCGCTGAAGCCCTTCCCCATCTTGGCCAGGGTGCGCGGCGCGGCCGATTCGACCCCGTACTCCATCGAGTGGACGCCGGCCCGCGCGAGTTTCTTGTAGTCGTCGAGAGTCATCCCGCGGTGAACGACGGCGTTACCCCACCACGTCACCTTCAGCCCGTCGGCGATGATCCGATCGCAGAGTTCGAGCAGGAAGGAAAGGCTGCCGTTGATGGCCAGATCATGGCAGGCGAACGCCGAGATCCCGTGGCGTTCGACGTGGTCCCGCATCTCGGCAATGACGTTGGCAACGCTGCGATGCCGGTAGGAGGGCCACAGGATGCGCTCGTAGCACATGGTGCAGCGCCGTACGCAGCCCCGGCTCAGGAGTATCGGGAGCACGTCGATGTCGTAGGCCTCGAGGTCGAACCCCTCGTAGGTCGGGAAGGGCAGCGTGTCCAGATTCTCCGTCAGAGGACGGGGTTCATAGACCCCAGGGTTACCGTGATTCCACAGGAGCGCCCCTGGCGTCCCCTCCAGCGTCCGCCCCTCGCGGTGGCGCCGGGCGATTTCCAGCAACGTCTCCTCGCCCTCGCCGATCGCATAGACGTCGAAGTCGTCCAGGCGCCGCGCAAGCTCGGCCCGGGCCATCCTCTCCTGGCCGCCCTCCGGCTGGAACCCCATCAGGCCGAGGCTGCTCGGGTCGCCCTCCCGCATCAGCTGGACGGAAGGCCCGCCGATCATGAACACCTTCCGGCAGCCGCGCTCCCGCATCAGCCGCGCCAGCTCCAGGGTGTACATCAGATTGGGGCCGTGCGTCGAGAAGCCGACGAGGTCTCCTTCCATGTTCATCAGCCTGTCGACGAAGCCGTCGACCAGCCGGTAGGCCTCGGCGCTCATGCTCTCCGGCGCGATCCGGGGATGGGCCCAGAACGCCGAACACGGGCACTCCCAGAACTTGCGCTGCCCGGGCTCCACCAGATTGTAGAGCTCGATGTTGAGGTCGCCGATCCAGGTGTCGATCCCGTGCCCGCGCAGCATTGCCGAGAGCTGTCCCAGCGCGATGTTGGCGTACTGTCCGACCAGGGGCGGACAGCTCACGAGAGCAACCGGTGCGTCACGACGGGAGGTGCTGCTCATGGGTCCGTCAACTCTAGCCCGCCGCCGCGTCCCGTTCAAGTGGTCCACTGATGCGCCCGGGCGCGCCAGATCGGCCGGGAGTACGGCTGCCGGGATATGATGGAGAGCACCATGACGGCCGCGACAGGCGGCGGGAGGGCTCCGATGAGGGAAAGCGACTGGACGAGAGAGGTCTTGCTGGATACGTCGGGCGGATTCTGGAAGACCTGCGCGCTCCACGCGGCGGTGAAGCTCGACCTGTTCACGCTGATCGGGGACAAGGTCCTGACCGCGGCCGAACTGGCGGCCAAGGCCGAGTGCGACGAGCGGGGCCTCGCGACGCTGCTCAACGCGCTGGTTTCCGTGGCGCTGCTCGGTCGCGAGGAACAGGGCTACCGCAACACCCCGGCCAGCTTCGACGGCCTCTCGAAGAAGTCCGAGCACTACGTCGGCTTCATCGTCCAGCACCACGCGCATCTGATGCAGTCGTGGGCCCAGGCCGACACTGCGGTCAAGACCGGCAAGCCGATCCGCGCCCAGGAGATGTGGCGGGACGAGTCCGAACGTGAGGCCTTCGTGGCGGGCATGCACGGCGTCGGCATGGCCAACGCTCCCCACGTGACCGCGCAGCTCGACCTCGCCGGCAGCCGGCGATTGCTCGATCTGGGAGGCGGCTCGGGCATCTACGCGATCCACTTCTGTCTGGCCACCCCCGGTCTGACGGCCACCGTCTTCGACCTCCCCGAGACCCGGCCCTACGCCGAGAAGACCATCGCCCAGTACGGAGTCGGGGCTCGAGTCGAGTTCCAGGCGGGCAACTACCTGCAGCAGCCCATCGAGGGTCGCTACGACGTGGCCTGGATCTCCCAGGTGTTGCACGCCGAGGGGCCCGAGGAAGGGCAGCGCATCCTGGCCAAGGCGGCCGCGGCGCTCGAACCGGGCGGCAGACTCCTGGTCCACGAGTTCCTGCTGGAGGACACCCTGGATGGCCCCGAGAATCACGCCCTCTTCTCGTTGAACATGTTGATCTGTACCCCGCACGGGCAGGCCTTCTCGACCGCGGAGCTGAAAGAGATGCTGGAGCGCGCCGGGCTGCAAGAGGTGAGACGGCTCGAATTCGGCGGCCCGGGCGGTTCGGGGATCGTGTGCGGAGTCAAGCCGGCCTGAGCCCCCGCCGGGGGCCCGGCAAGCCCGGTCGGTTCCAGGGACCAGCAACCGGCTTTCGCGACTCGCCCGCCGGCCGTCTACCGGGCGGACGACGGCTGGCGGCGTCGGGCCACCAGTTCCGAGAACAGGTCGATGTAGGCCCGCACCATCTGCTCGCCGGTGAAGTGCTCGAGGTACCTCTCCGCGGCTCGTTGGCCCATCCGCGTCGCCATCTCGGGGTGCTCCCAGAGAACTCGCATCGCCTCACGCAATGCCGCGGGGTCGCTCGGCGGCACGACCTGGCCGGTCTCGCCGTCGGCGTTGACGAAGCTCGTGCCGGTGCCGATCTCGCTCGAGATCATCGGCTTGCCGAACATCGCCCCCTCCAGCAGCGAGATGCCGAAGGCCTCGGAGCGCAGGTGCGACGGGAAGACCACCGCGTAGCAGAGCGTCAGCAAGGCGATCTTGTCCTCGTCGGGCAGCTCACCCAGGAAGTGGACGTTACAGAGGCCGAGCTGCGCGGCCTGCGCTCGCAGCTCCTCCTCCGTCGGCCCGGCGCCGACGATCATGATCGGATAGTCGAGACCAACGGCCGCGTCGAGCAGGATGTGCAGCCCCTTGTAGTAGCGGAACACGCCCACGAACAGGAAGAACTTCTCGGCCAGCCGGGAACGCCAGTAGTCGAGCCGCTCGGGACGGGGAGGGGGATAGGTCGCCCGGTCGAGGCCGATCGGGATGATGCTGACCTTCTCCGAGAAGCGGCCGAGGACGTCGCTGGTGGCCAGGTAGTTGGCGGAGGTCGCCACGATCCGATCGACGCTGCCGAGGAACAGGCGCTGCAGCGGGCGATAGAGGTGCAGCAGCTTCTTCTGCCGGAGGATGTCGGAGTGGTAGGTGACCACCGATGGCTTGTCCATCCGGGTCGCGAAGTGGACCAGGTCCATGAACGGCCACGGGTAGTGGTAGTGGACGACGTCGGCCGAGCGCGCGAGGGCGGCGAACCGCGAGATGGCCGAGAGCGAGAATCCGGTCGAGGCGATCTCGACATCCTGGCGTGCGCGGTGGGTACGGTAGCCGTCGATCTCCTCGGTGCGTGCCGGGCCGTGAGCGGTCAGAGCGAGGACCTCGGTCGTCACGCCAAACCTGCTCGAGCCGCGCGCGAGCTGGCCGATCACCTGCTCGATACCGCCCTTCGCATCCTGGAAGACGCGCTTGGAGAAGTGGAGGACGTGCATCGGATCAGCCGGTGACCGAGCGAAGCCAGACGGCGTAAGGCTGGTAGAGCCACCACTTGAGCGGCACGTGCCCGTGGTGGGCGCGCACGACGCCGATCGCTTCCTGGTAGTGGAGTCGGCGCATCGTCCGGGTCTTCGTGGCGGGGTGGTCGCGGTTGACCGCGGCGAACCCGTCGACGAACTCCAGCGGCCCGAAACGGCGGTAGAGCTTCCACCACAGGTCGTAGTCCATCGCCATCCGCAGCTCCTCGTTGAGACCGCCCACGCTCTCCCAGGCCGTGCGCCGGATCAACGTCGCCGGCTGCGAGACGATGCACCGCAGGGCGAGGCGTCGCTCGTCGAACGGCTCCACCGACACCGGCCGCCGGCTCCGCGACTTCTCGTCGAAGTTCCAGCACCGGCCGTAGACGGCGGGCGCCTGGGTCCGCGAGCGCAGGGCGCCGGAGAGCAGAGCCAGGCCGCCGGGCAACAGCCAGTCGTCGCAGTTGAGCCAGCAGACGAACGGCGCGCTGCCTCGGGCGACCCCTTCGTTGATCGCCGCTGCCTGTCCCCGGTCCGCGCCGCTTCGCCAGCCCGCGAGGCGGGGCTCCCAGGCGCGGATGACCTCCCGGGTCTCGTCAGTCGAGCCGCCGTCCAGGACGAAGACCTCGACCGGCAGGTCCTGTGCGAAGATCGACTCGAGGCCGTCGCCCAGGTAGCGTCCCTGGTTTAGCGACGGCACGGCGACGGTGACGAGAGGTTTGGCCATCTTTCAGTACCAGTCCAGGAGCTGGTTGAGACGGTTGAAGAAGGCGTGGCGCAGCACGTAAGGCGCGACCCTGAGGCGAAGTTCGGCCCTGGAGGGGATCCTCGACAGGCTGCGCAGCCGGATACGGTCCATCTCCGGGTGACCGGTTCGATCCATCTCGGTTCGGGTCTTCTGGGCCGGGTGCCAGCGGAAGGCGCCCAGGAAACGAGGCAGCCTGCGGAAGCGCAAGCCGGCGTCCCGCATCCGGACGAGCAGGTCCCAGTCCATCGCGAACCGGAAGGATTCGTCGAGCTGCCCGCCGATGCGCCTCCAGGCCGAGCGGCGCCAGAAGAGCGTCTCCTGCGGGACGTAGTCGGCCCACGACAGCACGCGCGCGTCGTGCGGGGGCAGCACCCAGCGGCCGATCTCGCACCCTGCGCCGTCGATCACGACCCGGTGGCCGTAGACGACGTCGATCTCGGGATGGGTCTCGAAGAAGTGCGCCACGTACTCGACGGCGCCCGGCAGCAGCAGATCGTCGCCGTTGAGCCAGCCGAGCACCTCGCCGGTGGCGAGCCGCATGCCGGCGTTGATCGCCTGGGTCTGCCCGCCGTCGCGGTCCGAGTGGTGGTAGGCCAGGGATGCGGCCCGCGCCTGGACGATCTCTTTCGTGCCGTCGATGGAGCCGCCGTCGAGGACAAGGTACTCGAGCGCCGGGTAGGCCTGCGACAGCACGCTCTGCATCGTGGCCTCGATGAACGGCGCCTGGTCGAGCACCGGCGTCACGATCGACACTCGCAGACGGCCCGTCGCGCCGGCCGGGCAGTGGTAGCGGGCCGGTATGCGCAGCGGTCGAGGCGGGTGCTGCTCGAATCGTCCGAGCCCGCAGCCGGCGACCTTCCTGGCCAGGTTCACGAGCAGGCTCAATGGGCCACCACGCTCCGATGGACGTCCAGGATGCGCCGGGCGTATGCGCCGAGGCTGCGCTCGCGGCGTACCCGGGACCTCGCCCGCTCGGCGTGCTCGCGCCGGTCGTCCGCATCGTCGACCCATCGCAGCATCTTCGCGGAGATGTCCCGGGAGTCGAGCGGGTCGAAGAGCAGGCCGGTCCGTTCCGCGACCAGCTCCGAGATCGACGGCAGGTTGGAACAGATCACCGGGACGCCCAGCATCTGCGCCTCGATCACCGGCTGGCTGGAGCCCTCGAAGGTGGACGGGATGACGCAGAAGAGCGAGGCCTGGTAGAGCGCCGCGACGTGCTCGACCGGCACGTGGTCCAGGCAGAGCACGTCGTTCGCGAGCCCCAGGCGCGCGATTGCTTGCTCGACTTGCGGCCAGCCGGCGTGGCCCCGGTAGCCCGTGAGGACGAGCTTCAAGTCCGTCCCGGGCCGCTGCTCGCGGACGCCGCGAAGCGCCTCGAGCAGCCTCACGTGGTTCTTGTGGGGCCAGAACTGCGCCGGGTAGTACGCGTAGTGGACGGGCAAGCCGTAGCGCTTCCGCGCCGCCTCGGCCGGGAAGCGGCGCTGGCCCGCCTCGACCGCCGGGTTCCAGGAGATCGGCACCGTGTGGACCTTCGTGGCCGGCAGGGCCAATCTCGCCACCAGGTCGCCGCGGACGAACTCCGACGAAACGATGATGGCGTCGGCCCGGGAGGCCGAGAGCGTCCAGAGCTTTCGACGAGTGTCCAGTTCTTCGGCGCTGAAGTGCTCGGGGTAGTGCAGGTGCTGCAAGTCGTGAAGGTTGAGCACCGCCGGCACTCGGAAGTCGAGCCTTGAGAACAGCTGCACCGGGCTGTGCAGGAGTTCGATCCCCAAGTCCTCGGCGAGGCGCGAAAAGGTGAGGAAGGCCGCGAGCTCGTCCGGCCGGCGCGTCATGTCGGCCTCGAGGAAGGCCCGGTCGGCCGGGAGGCGCTCGCGGAAAGGCCGGACGAGGTTCCAGGCCTTCGCCGCTAGTCTGGCCGCCGGGCCCGCGCCGATCACGAAGTAGCCGGCGCGGTCGCCGTGACGCTCGCGCAGAACGGGCAGCTGGCGGGCGTCACAGATCAGGGTGACACGGTCGTCCGCGTGCAATAGCGCCGAGACCAGCATGTCGGCATAGGTCTACACACCGCCGGA
>CAZSVK010000026.1:0-24207 GCA_964610245.1 uncultured bacterium | reverse complement strand
CATCTTGCGCACGCGTCAGCGTGCACCTGCAAGATGGCCGCGGGGACAGCGTCCCTGGCTGAACTCGAACCAGAGCGGGTCCCCTCCTTCCAAGCGCGCACCCGTGGCTCGCTGCTCCTTGCCGGGCTGTCGGGCCGATGTTATCGTGTCTGCGCCCTCGCCCGGCGCCGGTCGCCGGGCCTCCCTTCCATGTCGCAGCCCACTCCTCAGCCTGCCGCTCTTCCGGCCCCTTACCTGTCGGTCGTCGTCCCCGTCTACAACGAGGTCGAGAACCTGCCGACCCTGCACGCCCGCTTGCTCCAGGCGCTGGGCGGCCTCGGACGTTCCTTCGAGCTGCTCTTCGTCGATGACGGCTCCCTCGACGGCAGCCAGACGCTACTCGAGGAGTTCACCCGTGGGCCGGCGCCCGTGCGTGCGGTGTTCTTCAAGCGCAACTTCGGCCAGACCGCCGCGTTGACGGCCGGCATCGATCACGCCCGCGGCGACATCATCGTCACGCTCGACGCCGACCTGCAAAACGACCCGGCCGACATCCCCCGCCTGCTGGCCAGGCTGGACGAAGGCTTCGACGTGGTCAGCGGCTGGCGCAGGCAACGCCAGGACAACCGCTTCCTCCGGACCATCCCGTCGAACGCCGCCAACCGGCTCATCAGCCTCGTGACAGGTCTGCCGCTGCACGACTACGGGTGCACGCTCAAGGCCTACCGCCGGGCCGTCTTCGACGAGGTCCGGCTGTATGGCGAGATGCATCGCTTCATCCCGGCCTACGCCCACTGGGCGGGCGCGCGGGTGAGCGAACTGGAGGTGGCGCACCACGCCAGGATCGCCGGAAGCAGCAAGTACGGCATCTCCCGGACGTTGAAGGTCCTCCTCGACCTGATGACGATGACCTTCCTGCAGTCCTACTCGACCAAGCCGCTGTACGTCTTCGGCGGCTTCGCCGCGCTGATGCTGGCGCTCGCCGGGGCCACCGGCGCCTTCATCGTCGTCCGGCGGCTCCTGTTCGAAGGGGCGTGGATGAGCCCGTTGATCCTCGTGACCGCGGTGCTGGTCGTCGGCGCGCTGCAGGCACTCCTGATGGGGTTGCTGGCCGAGATGCTGGTGCGCACCTACCACGAGTCCCAGGGCAAGCCGACCTACGCCCTGCGCGCGGTGCTGCCCGCCGGCGCCCCCGGTCCGGAGGCCCCCGGGGCCGCGAACGGCCTCTGACGCCGATGTGCGGCATCTGCGGGCTCGTCCTCGCCGGCGACTCGGCCACGCCCGAGCGGGCCGTGCTCCAGCGGATGAACGACGCCATCGTCCACCGCGGGCCCGACGACGAGGGGTTCCACTTCGGTCCCGGCGTGGGCCTGGCGATGCGCCGGCTGAAGATCATCGACCTGGAGGGCGGCCACCAGCCGATGTACAACGAGGACGGCCGGGTGACGGTCGTCTTCAACGGCGAGATCTACGACTTCGACCGCGTGCGCGAGGAACTCCTCGCTCGCGGCCACACGTTCCGCACCCGCTCCGACACGGAGGTGCTGGTCCACCTCTACGAAGAGCACGGCGAGGACCTCGCCCGCCACGTCCACGGCATGTTCGCCTTCGCGATCTGGGACTCGGCCAGGCGCCGCCTGGTCCTGGGCCGCGACCGGATGGGCAAGAAACCCCTGCACTACCGCCTGCACGACGGCCTCCTGGTCTTCGGCTCGGAGCTGAAGTCGCTGCTGGCGCACCCCGCCGTCACTCGCGAACTCGACCCGACTTCACTCGCGCGTTACCTCCACTACGAATACGTTCCCGCGCCCCACACGATCTACCGCGGCATCCACAAACTGCCGCCCGGCCACGTGGCGATCTTCGAGGACGGCCGTCTCACGACCCGGCCCTACTGGGACCTGCCCCGGCCCGTCGAGGGCGCCCCCCTCCCATCCCGCGAGGATTGCGCCGCCGAGGTCGCCCGACTCATCGACCGTGCGGTGCGGCGCCGGCTCGTGTCGGACGTGCCGCTCGGCATCTTCCTCTCCGGCGGCATCGACTCGTCGGCCGTGGCGGCCTTCGCGACCCGTGCCTCGGCTCGCGTCCGCACGTTCAGCATCCGCTTCGAGGACCGCAGCTTCGACGAGTCGGCCTGGGCTCGCAAGGTGGCCGGGCACCTGGGCACCGAGCACCTGGAAGAGACCCTGACGCCCGCGTCCCTGCTCGACCTCGTCCCCCGGGTGGCCGAGCTGCTCGACGAGCCGCTGGGAGACGCGAGTCTCCTCCCCACCTACCTGCTGTCGCGCTTCACCCGGCGGCACGTCACCGTCGCCCTCGGCGGCGACGGCGGCGACGAGCTGTTCGCGGGCTATCCGACCTACCAGGCGCACCGCCTGGCGCCCTTCTACCTGGCGCTGCCGCGGTTCCTGCGGGAGGGCGCGATCGAACCGCTGGTGCGCGCCCTGCCTGTTAACCTCGACAATATAAGCTTCGACTTCAAGGCCCGGCGGTTCGTCGCCGGCGCCCGGGCCGAGCTGCCGCTCCGCAACAGCCTCTGGCTGGGCAGCTTCGCCCCCGACGAACTCGATGTGCTCTCGCGAGACTTGCGGCCCCGGGTCGAGATGGACGTCCTGCACGACGTCGCCGCCGCGGCCTGGGCGGCGGGTCAGGCCCCGGACGTCCTCGATCGCATCCTCTACCTGGACATGAAGATGTACCTGCAGGACGACATCCTCGTGAAGGTCGACCGCGCCACCATGGCCTGCTCTCTCGAGGCCCGGGCGCCCCTGCTCGACACCGACCTGGTCGAATTCGTGTCGAGGCTGCCGGCCAGGCTCAAGCTGGAGTTCATGACGACCAAGAGCCTGCTCAAGCGCGCCCTCCGGGGGCTGCTCCCGGACGACGTCCTCGACCGGCCCAAGAAGGGCTTCGGGATTCCCGTCGCCCGCTGGGCCCGCGCCGAACTGCGACCCCTCTTCCGGGAGAAGCTGGGCCGCGAGCGCATCGCCCGCGACGGCATCTTCGACCCCGACACCGTCGACCGGCTGATGACCGAACACCAGCAGGGCCTGGCCGACCACAGGAAGAAACTCTGGACACTCCTCGTGTTCCAGCTCTGGCATGAACGCTGGCTTTGACAACCCCCTCCGGGACCCGCCGCCCAGGTCCCCCGGCGCCCGCATCGCGCTCCTGACGCTGATCGCGCTGTTCTGCCTCCTCGCCGTTCACTTCAGCTTCGCCCGCTACGCGACCTTCAAGAGCAACCTCCACGACACCGCCCTCATCGGCCAGTCGTTCTGGAGCACGACCGAGGGCCGCCTCTTCGTCAACAGCATCAATCCCGAGATCGGCCGCTCGGCCTACTACTTCGGTAATCATTTCACCCCCATCTATTTCCTCATCGCGCCGCTCTACTGGCTGGCGCCGGATCCCAGGACCCTGCTGGCGCTCCAGGCCCTCCTCGTCGGTCTGGGCGCCCTGCCCGTCTTCGCGCTCGCCTGCCGCAGGCTCCGGAGCGAGCCGGCCGGCCTCCTCTTCGGCTTCCTCTACCTCGCCCATCCGGCCACCTGGTTCGCCACCCTCTACGACATCCACACCGAGACCTGCTGCGTCACCTTCATCCTGTGGGCCATCCTCTGCGCCGAACAGGGCCGCTGGCGCACCTTCTGGCTCGCCGCGCTGCTCGCGATGGGCTGCAAGGAGCACGTCTGCCTCGTCTTCTTCATGCTCGGCTGCTTCCTCGCCCTGCGGCCCGAAGGCCGCCGCCGCGGACTGAGCCTCGCCGCCCTCTCGCTCGCCGTCTTCCTGGCCGTGAACCTCTGGCTCATCCCGTCGTTCAGCGGCACCACCGACCACCCCTACTTCGCCGAGCGCTACGGCCATCTCGGCAACACCCTGCCGGAGGTCCTCCGCGCGATGGTCTCACGGCCGCTGGCGACGGTGGCGCTGCTCCTGACCCCGCGCCACTTCTACTACGTCACCTGCCTGCTCGGCCCACTCCTCTTCCTCCCTCTCGGCTCACCCGCGCGACTGGCCCTGGGGCTGCCCACCTTCCTGGCCAACGGACTGTCCTCCGTCCCGATCACCTACGACATCGGCTTCTACCACGCGGCCTCCATCCTGCCGGGAGTGTTCTGGGCAGCGATCGAGACAGCCCCCGCCCTGCTCGAACTCCTCCGCCGCAGATTCCGCGCCGTGGCGGCCGCCTTCTGGTGCGCGCTGCTCGCGGCCAACGGGCTCTACTGGCACTGCCAGACCCAGTCGGCCATCCTGCCGGGCCTGTACCCGCCACTGTCGCCTCACGCCTTCCGCTCCGACTACGAGGTGGGCAGCCACGAGCGGCTGGTCAGCCTTCTCCGGGTCCTGATCCCACGCGGACTCTCGCTCTCGGCCCAGTTCAACCTGGCCAGCCACTTCACCGACAGGGCCGCCCTCTACCAGTTCCCCGGCCACGTGGGCGACGTCGAGTTCGTGCTGCTCGATCTGACCGAGGCCTACCGCGGCCGGCCCGACTATCGGAAGTTCTGGCTCGAGTACACCCTGCAGGTGAAGGTCCCGCGCTATGTCGAGGCCGTCCGCGAGTTGCTCGCCGACCACCGCTACGGCTTGCTGATGGACGAGAGTGGCTTCCTGCTCTTCCGCAAGGGCTGCCCGGATTCCGCCGACCGGGCCGCCGCACGGCTCCACTTCGAGGAGACGGCTCGGACCTGGCTTGCCTACAAGGGGCGCGGCTACGGCCGCGAGCGCCACCGCTGGGACACCCGGGGCGAGAGCCTCCGGCCTGCCGGCTCGGCGCCCGCCTCCGGCAACTCCACCTCGGCCTCGCGTCCCACCACCTGACGGGTTCCGGCTGGCGTGCGCACCGGGCCTTCATGCGGTCTGGTAGACTCCGCCCGGCTGGAGGATGAGTGGCCGTGGCGTGTCCGCCCGGGGGCGGAGGCCGAAGGGAGTCCGCGATGACCGTCCGACTGTACTACCAAGACCCCTACCTGTTCCGGTTCACGGCCAAGGTCCTGGCCTGCCGGCCCGTCGACGACGCCTTCGAGGTGCAGCTCGATCGCACCTGCTTCTATCCGGAATCGGGCGGACAGCCTTCCGACTCGGGCCAGCTTGGCGGCAGACAGGCGCTGGGGGTCCGGGAAGAGGGCACGCGCTTGCTGCACCGGGTAGACGGCCCGATCGAGATCCCCGAGGCCGAAGGTTGCGTCGACTCCCAGCGCAGGCTCGATCACATGGAACATCACACGGGCCAGCACCTGCTCTCGGCGGCCTTCCTGGAAGGCGTGGGGATCCCCACCGTATCGGCCCACATCAGCGCTCACGAGAGCACCATCGACCTCGACCGGCCCGAGCTCTTCGAGGAGGACGCCGACAAGGCGGAGGAGCTGGCCAATCGCGTCATCCGCGAGAACCGGACGATCCATTGCTTCTACCCGACCCTCGACGAACTCAAGCAGCTCACCTTCCGGAAGATGCCGTCGGTCGAGGAGGACATCCGGGTGGTGCGCGTCCCCGACTTCGACGTCTCGGCGTGCTGCGGGACGCACTGCCCGTCCACCGGCCGCGTCGGCCTGGTCAAGGTTCGACGGTGGGAGCACTACAAGGGGATGACCCGGCTCTACTTTCATTGCGGCCGCCGGGCGCTCGAGGAGTTCCGCTTTCAGAACAGTTCCATCCGTGACCTGTCAGAGCTGTTCAGCGTCAAGGATCGCGATCTGGTCGCCCGCGTCGCGGCGATGCACGACGAGCACGTCGAGGCCTACCGGCAGCTCAGGAAGGCCCGTTCAGAGCTGCTGAAGCACGAGGCCGCCAGCATGCTCTCCCAGTCCCAGCGCCTCTCGGACGGCACCCTTCTGGTCGTCAGAGAGCTCGCCGAGGGACACGGGATGGAGGAGCTGAAGGTGCTCGCGGAGGCGCTCCTCAAGCACCCCGGGGTGGTCTTCCTCGGCGGCGCGGCCGGGCCCAAGGCCCAGGTCTTGTTCGCCCGGTCGCCCGATTGGCCCGGCGACATGAGTTCCATCCTGCGCAAGGTCGTCTCGGGACTCGGCGGCAAGGGTGGCGGCGCCCCGCACCAGGCCCAGGGCGGCGTCCCGGGCACCGCGCTCTCGGAGGCGATCGCCCTGGCCCGCAAGGAGATCGAGACCCTGTCGGGCGGCTGAGAGCCTGGCCAGGCCCCCTCTACCCGTTTCAACGCGACGGGCGTTTGCGCGGGGGGGCCGACGTTCGCCCTCGTGTCCGTCCGGCCGGTCGCGCCTTCTCGGTCGTGCCGAGTGAGGGCTTCTCGGTGGCCAGGTCGCGCACCTGCCCGCCGGGCCGGCCGCCGGCGTCAGCGGTCAACTTCCGCCGTAGGCGTTTCAGCCGGTCTGTCAGCTCGGCGGCCCGGGGCGACGCCTTCGGACAAAGCTCCAGCGCCTTCTCGTAGGCAGCGAGGCTGCCCGCCGCACTGCCCTCGGCGGCGGCAACCTCCGCCATGAGTTCCCACGGGTCGACGCAGTCGGGCAGCTCGCGGATCAGCTCGTCGGTCAGCTGGCTCGCCTTCTCCGGCATCCCGAACTTCAGCAGGAGTCTGGCCTCGACGACCCGGGCCGCGGGGTCGGCGGACAGAGGCCCACCCAGGTGTGAGGCGTCGCGACGAGCCTGCTCGTGCATCCCTGCCTGCTCCTCTGCGAGCACGACGAGCGCCATGTTCCGCTCGTTTCGGACCTCATTCGCCGTCTCCAGCCAGGTCCTGGCAAGATCGAACTCGCGACGGAAGACCAGCTGCCAGGCCAGCTCCTCTTCCTGGAGCTGCGTCAGCCTTTGCTTTGCGAGCCCATCCAGGAGCTTCACCGCCTTCTCTCGCTGGCCCCTGTCGAGCCAGTTCACCGCCGTGAGGGTACGCAGCAGGATGTCCGGGCCGCCGTGAAGGCCCGCCTTCTCGAGGGAAAGAGCCGCCGGCTCGTAGCGGCCCACGCAAGTCAGGGCGCCATAGCGGGCCACCTCCGTTTGCCAGGTCGCGGAAGGTCCGGCCGGGAGGCTCTCCATCTGGTGCAGCAGCGCCGGGGCGCGTCCCGTGCCCACCAGCCGGGCCATCTCGCAGTAGCTCGGCTGCTCGGGCGCCGGCCTCAGTCTCGGACCGAGCGTCTTGGCCCCCCAGATTCTCACCGTCGCGGCCAGGGCCGGATCCAGGACGTCGAGGGCCGTCGCGGCATCCTCGAGCGCCTCCTGGCTCTCGCCCCACTCCAGCCGTGCTAGCCGTCCCGGTCCGCCGTCCGCGGCAGGCTCGACCGCAAGGACGCCCACTCGCGCCGACAGCTCGAGCAGGTGCAGGCCGCGCCAGAGGTGCTCACGCCACCCCTGGGACGCGGGCTCCACGAGCGGCGCCGTGCCGGTGACGGTCACGCCCCTGCCCGTGCTCGCGAGCTTCAGCTCCAGCAAGCCAAGGCCGAGCCATCCGTCGGCGAAGTTGGGATCGGCCCGAACGTCCTGCCGGTAGGCCTCCAGTGCCATGCCGGCCTCATCGGCCGACTCGAGCATCCGGCCCAACCCGAGATAGGCGGTCGGGCTCGTCGGGGCTGCGGCGAGCACCTGGCGGTAGCAAGTTGCGGCCTCCCAGTACTTGCCCTGGGCAGCCTCGGCGGCCCCGTACGCCATCGTGCTGAAGAGCGCGCTCTCATCGCAGTCCTGGAGACTCTGAGAGACCTTTGCGAGCGACGTCGCGAACTCCTGAGCCGAGATGGCGTCGTCCCCGTCGAGATCGAGGGGGGCCTGGCTCTCGTACCGGACCCGCTTGCTCCACTCGTCGAAGGTGAGCTTGCCGTCTTCGTCGGCGTCGAATCTTCGGAGCGATTCGCGCAGCACCGGAGAATCGACCGGCGGGATCCACGACGGCGCATCCAGCTCCGGGACCGCCTCGGGAAACCCCATCAGAAGGCCGGCGCCGGACGGCGAGACCTCCGGCTGGAACGGGGGCGGCGGCAGGTCGAGACCGCCCAGGCTGCCCGGAGCAGGTAAGACGCGGCCGTTCAGGACGATCGACGGCGGGGAATCTCCGGACCCGGGCGCCTTGGAACGGTGGGCCTCCGCCAGCGCCGGCCCCGACCATGCCAGCCATCCGGCGAGGAGCACCCCCAGGGGACGCGAGACGGTCATCATTCGGTTCACCAGTATCCGAAGGTCCGCAGGAAGGCGCGGTCTTCCCGGCGCAACGACGTGGCGCGCTCGCGCACCTTCGGAACGGCGGCCTCGACGCGGTCGAGCAGCCGGCGCTCGAAGGCGGCGGCCTCCGCCGGAAAGCGGGAGAGCACGGACGCGGTCTCGCCGGGGTCGCGCTCGAGATCGTAGAGTTCGCCCAAGCGGGCCGGGTCGGCGGTCCCCTGCTGCTTGCGCAGGTAGTGCCATCTCGGCGTGCGCAGCGAGGCCACGTTCCCGATGACGCTGAACGCCTCTCGCGGAGGCAGCGGCGCTCCGTCCCGGGTCGCGCGGATCTCGGCCGTCAACGAGCGCCCCTGGTGCCCGCGGCAGGGAGCGATGCCGCTCAGTTCGAGCAGGGTGGGAGCGACGTCGATCAGTTCGACGGGACCCGTGACGCGCTGCCCCGCCGGCACGCCCGGGCCGGCCACGATCAGGGGAACATGCAGGTTGACGTCGAACAGGTAGTAGCCGTGATCGTAACGTCCGTGTTCACCAAGGCTCTCGCCGTGATCGCCGGACACGACGAAGACGGTGTTGTCGGAGAGCCCGCGCCGGTCGAGTTCCTCGATGAACAGCCCGAGCCACAGGTCGGAATAGGCCAGCGCGCCATCGTAGTGCGCCACGATGTGGGCGGCATCCTCGGCGGATAGCCGGCGCTCGAGCGCGGGCAGCCGATAGGAAATGCCGGCCGGGCCTATCGGCAGTTGCACGCCCTCGGTCTCCCCTGGCAGGCTCTGGGGCAGACCGGTCGGAAACGCCGGCGGCGGCGGCAGGACCTGGCGTCGGAGCGAGCCGACATCGCAGGCGTTGCAGACCGCCCCTGGCAGCAGCCCCTTGCCGCACTCGTCGAACGAGTCGTCGGTGATGTGGTGGATGAAGGTCGGGAAATTGAAGGCGAGCCGGTCGACCTGGCCGCGATAGCCGGGGTCGAAGAGTTCCCGGTATCCCAGGGGCACACGGTACGGCGAGTGGACATCGTAGCCGTGGATGAAGAGGAAGAACGGGCCGGGCGCCCGCCGGTCGAGCCAATCGACCGCCTGCGGCACGGTGACGCGGAAGGAACCGGGATAGGTCATCGACTTGTAGGTCTGGAATCCCCGGCCGAGACCGAACGAGGGGGTGAGGTGACCGCCGGCGGTGAAGGCCGCGGTCGCATAGCCGTTGGCGGCGAAGATCTCGGCCAGCGTGGCCGGCCCTTCCCCGAGCCCGCGGCTGGGCTCCAGTACCCCGTGGCTGAGCGGATACATGGAGGTGAAGATCGAGGCGACGGAGGCGACCGTGACGCAGACCTGAGCGATGGCCAGCTGGAAGAGCGTGCCTCGGGCCGCAAGGCGATCCAGCGATGGCGTGGTCGCCCGAGGATTGCCGTAGGCGCCCACGCGATCGGCCCGCAGCGTATCCACCAGGAGGTAGACGACGTTGGGCGGACCGGCCGGCCGTGACGCGCCCGCGACAAGCGTCTTGGCCGGCGGAAGGGGCGCAGCCGGAAGCGGGCCGCCCGAAAGCAGCGCCCCGAAAGCCATGGCCAGGACCAGCGCCTTCAATCCACCACCACCGAGCCCGCATGATAACAGATGAGGACGAAGCCGAGTGGCCCGGCGGGGTCCAATCTACGGAAGGCGGGGCAGTTTCGCTCCCCACTCACCAGGGGTGGGTGCGCGCGAAGGCCTCCAGAGTGCCGACAGCCCGGGAGTCCGGGCCCAACGGGGCCACTCGCAGGATGTCGATGCCGCGCTGGAAGGCGGCGCGATCGCGCGTTTCCAGCGCCTGACACAGCGTCACCGCGGCCATCAGCGTCCCGGCCCGGCCCGTCCTCTGGCGCAGCGTCCCCAGCCGCTCCAGCGCGGTGCCCAGCTCGCCCTTCAGATAGGCCAGTAGTGCCAGGTTGTAGACGGCGTCGGCATCGCCCGGCGAATCGGTGAGCACGCGGTTCCAGATGCGGACGTTCTCTTCCAGGAAGGCGAAGTCTTCCAGGGAAGGCGCCGGCGACCAGAGCGCGAGGGCCCGCGAGGCGTCGCCCGAAAGCAAGCTGACCCAGGCCAGCGCGTGGTTGCGGATTCGCTCGGGCTTGAAGAGCCGGGCGGCGCGCTCCAGCACCTGGCGGGCGGGAGCCAGCTCGTCCAGGCTGAGGTGGGTGAGCGCGAGCGCCGCATGCGCCCGCTCCAGCCTCTCGTCGAAGGCGATGGCGGTGGCAAACTCGTCCTTGGCCTCGAGCAGCCGTCCCTGGGTGACCAGCTCGACGCCCATCGCCAGCTTCCGTTCGGCCAGACCAGGCCTGGCCGGCAGGCTGGTCATCGCCGGAACCGCCAGGTCGGCGGGACCGGAGACCGGGGTCGTGGCGGGGGCCAAGGCAGGCAGGGAGGCGGGTCCGGTGGCGGTTGCCGTGGCAGGTGCACCGGAGACGGGGGCCATCCCGCCATCGGGCGGCTCGGACGGCAGCCCGGCCGTGGCGCCCATCGCCTTGCGCGGCAGGGGGCCTGCCTTGCGACCGGTTCCGCCCGGCTGCCGGAACCGGTGGCCCGGATCCAGCCCGATCTCCTCGAGCACGGGCTGCTGGCGCTCGCGGTAGGTGGTCCTGGCGACGCGAGTGCGATCGATCTCGTTGTCGATCTGAGACCAGCGCCGGTTGAACAGCGGGGAATCGGCCACGTCGATCTCGTCGATGGGGGGGCGGGAGGCCAGCTCGATGGCCGTCTTGCTGTACTCCCTGGCCGACAGCTCGGCCTTCTTGTGGCGGGCCAGCTCCTTCTCTACGGATCGCGTGACCTCGGCCAGCCGCGGAGTGCGGATGAGCGTCCAGAGGCGGTCGAGCTGGTCCATGAACGCGTAGCCGCTCTTCGACAGGAGGTCTCGGGCCGTCTGGAACTGGATCTCGTTGCGCGTGCGGTGATACTCGTGCAGGCGGAGCTGCGCCAGCAGCAGGCTGGTGAGGGGCCCCCCTGGGGCCTTGGTCAGGGCCTCCTCGGCCTCCTTGAAACGACACTGGTGGAAGCGCAGCAGCCCCAGCCGCTCGTAGGCCATCGGCTCGGGCGCGCCGGCGGCCTGGAGCTGCTGCCAGCGAGCGGCGAGCGCATCGAGGAACGGGTCGAATCGAAGGCCCTGGGCCAGCGCGCCGGTCCGATCGAGCACGTCCTTGTACTCCACCAGGCGGCCCTGGCGGAAGTAAACGTCACCGATACTATGTCCGGCCGCCAGGTCGAGCGGGTTCACGTCCAGGATCGAGTCGAGCAGGGCGCGGGCGCGGTCGAGTTCGCCGTCCTCCAGATTCAGGATGGCCAGCGGGTAGGCCACGACCGCGTCACCCGGGAACTCCTTCACGGCGGCCTCCAGGCGGCCCCGGGCCTCGTCGCGCCGCCCGGCCTTCACGAGGTCCAGCGCGGCACTCACCTCGCTCGCGGCGGTCGCGTTCCGGCGGGCCTCCTCGGGCGTGAGCGCGGGGGCGATCAGCCTGAGGGTCACGGGACTGGCCACCTTGGCCGACATCCCTAGCGGCGCCGTCGTGCCGGCCGAGGCATCCTCGCCGCGGGCCGCGAGACCCGCCCTGAGCGAGGCCATCGTACTGACCAGCACCTTGTTCATCTCGCCGGGTGGCGGGAACTTCGGCAGCGACTGGGCCAGCACGGCGAGGGCCTCGCGCGCGCGGCCGAGTCTGGCCATCGACAGTCCCGCGAACAGTGAGGCGCGGGAGTTCGCGGGCTCCAGCCCCAGCACATCCTGGAACTTCGACAGCGCCAGCTGGTGCAGGCTCGCCCGGTAGAAGACCAGCCCCAGCCGCATGTGATAGTCGGGCACCTTCGGCGACAAGTCGATCGCCTGCTTGAGCGACTCGATCGCGCCGCGGCTGTCGCCCGCGTAGAACCGGACCCAGCCGAGGTTGGCGAGCACTCCCGGGTCGGCGGGCGCCAGCACGCTGGCTCGCTCGGCCAGCTTGAGCGAATCCCGGGCGTCGTAGCCCTCGTCGGCCATCACGAACGCCAGCTGAGAGAGCGCCGGGACATAGTCGGGCACGATCTCCAGAGACTTCTGGAAGTGCTTCCGGGCGCCCTCCGAGTCGCAGACCTGCTGGCGGATCAGGCCGAGGTAGTAGGGAGGATCGGCGCTGTGGGGGAACTCCACGCCCAGCTTCTCGAAGAGCGGGGCCGCCTCGGCATACCGGCGTTCGCGGTAGAGCTTCAGGCCGAGCTGCAGCCCTTCCTCGAGCGGCTTGAGTTTCTTGACGTCCAGCTCCGAGCCGGCCAGCTCGCGGGCCCGGTCCTCGGGCGAACGGGCGGCCAGGAGCTGATCGGTCTGTTCTTCCAGGATCTTGTCGACCTTGGCCTTGGCCAGCTGCGCCAGTTCTTCGCGGTCGCCCGCATGCGTGAGCGCCTTGCTGAAGCTGACCTGCGCCTCGGGCAGACGGTTCTGCTCGAACTGGAGCATCCCGAGGATGTAGTACGGAAGCGGCTCCTCGGCCGCGTATCCGGAGGCCTCCGCCAGCACCCGCGCCGCGGCGTCGAGCTTTCGCAGGTGATACAGCAGGATGCCCTGACGCGACGTGACGGTTCCCAGCCAGGTCTGCAGCAGGGCCTGGCCCCGCTGGTACGACTCGGCCGCGCCCCCCAGACCTCCGCCCACGGTCTGATCGATCAGGCGCTGCAGCTCCGCGGAGACCGCGGTCAGCACCTGGCGGATGCGGACCAGATTGCCGGTGGCGGTCTCGTAGTGGCCGCCCAGTTCGAGGCAGTGGTTGTAGTTGAGGGCCACGCTCAGACGCCCGGGCGCCAGGAGTTGCGCCTGGCCGAACAGAAACTGGGCGTTACGTTCCTCGCCCTTGCGGAGCTTGAGGACGCCCTGCAGGTTGAGCACCTCGACCAGATGGCGGCGGCTGGCGAGGAGCTGTCCGAGCAGCTCGGCGCGGCTGCCCGGCGACGAGCGGATGCGGTCGACGAACTGCGTCACCTGGGCTCGGGCCAGCGCCGTGTAGGTCTTGAGCACCGCCTCGGCCTCGATCATCCGCTGCTGGCGATAGAGCACCCGCATCATCGAGTAGAGGACTGCGAAGCGGTCCTCGTCGAGGGAGATCAGGTCGTGGGCTTCCTTGTAGCGCTGCATCGCGAGAGGCAGCTCGCCCATCCGCTCGTACAGGGTCGCGAGGTACAGCAGGAGCGCGGGCTTGGCCCCCTCCTCCTCGATCGTCTGCTCCAGGACGCGGGTAGCCTCCGCTTCCTGGCCGACCTTCTGCAGGTGGTCGACGAGCCGCCGCTTGTTCGGAGGCAGGAACTCCAGTTTCACGTACGAGGCGGGCGGGGTGAACGGGGGGCCGGCCGGAGTCTCCACCGGTTCCGGCATCAGGGTGAGAGGGACCTCGGCGTCCTGCCCGCGGGTGAGCATCGCCATCGCGAGCGAGGGCTGCTCCTTGAAGGCGAGGAGCATCGCGGCGGCCCAGGTCGGGCTGTCGACGCGGGCCAGCTCCAGGGCGACGCCCAGGGGGCCGAGCGCCGCACCCGAGTTGCCGGACGCCAGCGACTTCCGGGCCTCCTCCAGATTCCGGACAGGATCGAGCAGCGCGGCCACCTGACCGTTGCCGGGCAGGCCCCAGCGGGGCAAGTCCGTCTGCCCCCAGAGGAGCATCGGACAGAGCAGAAGTAATGCGGGCGCGAGCCATCGCATACCTCATCTATCGACAGAATGAGGGGCGAGCGTTCAGCTTTTGCAAGGGGTTGGGGGTTGGGGGTTGGGGAGGGGTTAGGGGTTGGGGGTTGGGGGTTGGGGGTTAGGGCAACGGGGAACGGGGCCCTCGGGAGGGAACGCGCTCGACCCGGGTCGAAGCCGGCGGCGTCGGCAGGGCGCGCCTCCGGTCTACCGTCTCCCGACTCCCGACTCCCGACTCGCGACTCGCGACTCCCGACTTTCTCCTACCGCCGAGGCCAAGCGCCGGCTTTCGATGGGTTCCGCTTGCCCCACACCGGGACCCAGCTCCCCGGTCCTTCAATCAGCCTGACCGGCGCGCTCGCGCTTCCCGCGAAGACTTCGTCGTTGCTGACGCCGTCGTCGTAGTAGACGCCGACGGTCAGGGTCATCGAGGGAGTCTGCTGCAGTCCCCAGGCCTGGACGGCGATCTCGATCGCCGATTCCTGTCCGGCCGGAATCGTGGCGGCCGGCCGGGTCCCTCCGAACAGAGGGTAGAACGGGGGATTCGTCTCGGGCCGCAACACGAGGGCATCCTGTCCGCCGTCGTTGCGCAAGGTGACCCGGGCCGTGACGGCCGTGACGCCGCTGATCAACGTGCCGGTCGAGAGCGTCATCGAACGCACCGACAGACGCGCCGCCGGCTCTCCCGCGCGCGGGTTCACCCGGAAGCTCGTCTGCGCCGGGTTGGGCAGCAGCCAGGCCGGCAACGGGTCACCCAGCCGGCCCGTCAGCTCGCGAGGCAAGCTCTGCGTCTCGACGCCGTCGTGGTAGGTCACGGCCGGTAGCACGACCACCAGCGCCTGACCCAGGTCGGCGGGCAGCTCCACGAGAAGCTCCAGCACGTCGCTCGAGCGCGGCGAGAGCGTGGAGGAGTTGGAGACCGCCGGTCGCGCGGTCAACATCCGCCCGGGGTACTGCGTGAACTCCACTCCCATCGGCAAGTCGGAGCCGCCGGCGAGCCCAGGGATTCCGCCAAGGGTCGAGGCAACGGTCGACTCGGACGGCTGGCCCTGGTCGCCGCCCGGCTGCATCGGAACCGCGAAGACCTGGGCCGACAGTTGCACCGAATCGGCCGCGTTGGGACCCTCGTTGGAAAGCTTGATGCGAACGCTGGCCTGAGTGCCCGGCGCCACCTGAGCGGGCGGAGGAATCACCTGGGCGACCTCGAGCAGGGCCCTGGGCCGCGAGGGAATCACAGTGACGGTCGGCGAGGTCGCAAGCGTCGCCCGCACCGGCTCGCCGCTGAACTCGTCGAGGCCTTCGACCACGACCGACAGGTGCATCGGACCTGGAGCGGTGTTCGGGTTGATCGAAAGCTCCGTGGTGCTCACGCGCGGCTGCGTGTCGAGCCGGTCGACGTAGCCGGCCAGGTTGCCGCCGGATCCGGGCGAGGTCTGCCCGTCGGAGCCGGCCGAGGCGCCGGTCGAGACCATCACGGTCGTGCCCGCGCCGCCGCCCGTCGCGCCGGGGATGCCGATGATGGTCGGCCACCAGAGAGGAACCGTCTCGAGCCCATCGCGATCCGCCGTGACAACCGTGTGCACGCCCTCGATGGCGGAGCCGCCGGTCGAGGCGATCTCCAGCTCGAGCGAGAGCTTCCCGGGCGACTCGACGGTCGCCGTGCTCAAGCGGGCCGCGGTGATGCTCATCGCGGCCGGCACCGGCATGATGCGGAAGAACTGATAGGGGGTCGTGAACCGCAGCGAAACCCCGGAGGCGGCGTCCCGAGCGTCGAAGGTGATGGCGATGCTGCCGAGGCCGAAGCCGCGCGCCGTGGCCGGGATGGCCAGCTCTACCTGCGCCTGTCCGGTCTCGCCGGGCCCGAGATTCAGAGTCTGGTGCAGGTTGGCCCGCAACTCGGCCGACACCGTGGGGGCGTCGTTGCCGCCGCGCACCAGGCCCACGACCTGTACGCTGCAGGAGGTGATGTCGACCGGCGCATTGCCGGAGTTGGTCAGCTCCACGCGAACGTCGGCGTTACCGCCCGCGCGCACCAGGTCGGTGCTGGGAACGATCGCCCCGAAAGAGAGCACCGGGAGCGCGTGCTGGGGAACGGGGATGACGTTCACGGAGCCCGCCCAGCGCTGCTCGCCGGAGAGATCGAAGCCGTCGGTGGCATGCGCGGTGAAGGCCACGCTCAGCTCGACCGTTCCACCGGCGGCATCCGGCACGACGTTGCCGCGGAAGGTGAACACCCGGGGGGTGTCGAAAGGCGCCAGGATCAGCGGCCCCGCGGTCAGCGGCGAAGTCATGGAAATCGCCACCATCGGCGGGTCCGAGGCCATGCTGAGCGCCGTCAACGAAGCCGAGGCGCCGCCGAAGTTCGCCACCTGGACCTGGATGTCCACCGTTCCACCCTGTCCCGCGTTCCCGGGTTCGACCTGCACGCCGCACACCTGGACAACGGCCTTGAGCCAGGGCGAGAGCAGGCTGCCGATGTCTTCGTAGAGACGGGTCGTGCTGAAGGGCGACGCGACGCCACCCGGCGACGGCGGCTGGCCGTTGAAGCCGAGGGAGAGCTGCTGGACCGCCCGGAAGGCGCTGTCGACGCCGTTGCTCGCATCGCGGCCCGCGGCGGCGATGGCGCGCAAGGCCCGGTCGGCGACCCGCATCGGATCGGGAGAGAGCAGGTCTTCGGCCCGGAGTCCGAACTGTCTGGCAACGCGAGCGTTAGCACCGTCGAGGGCGCTCGCGAAGGCGCCGGTGCTGCCGGCGGTGCGGGCAGCCTCGGCCGCGGCCAGATGGTTCAGCGCCGTGACGTTGACCACGACACTGGTGCCCGAGACCACGCCGGCCCCCCGCAGCGGGTTGGTCTCGGGGATGGTCGCGGTGACGCCGCGAACCTCGTCGAGGTAGACGCCGTCGACGTCGACCAGGATCGGGCCCTCGGTCCCGGCCGGCAAGGGCAGCGAGAAACGCGAGTCGTTGGCCGTCACGGAGAGCGGCACACGCTCGGTCAGCGCCGCGCCGCGAGGCCTCGACGGATTGGACGTGGCCAGATCGACGCGGTAGGCCCGCGCGAAGCCGGAAAGGAACCGGCCCTTGGCCGCCGCGCCGCTCACGACGGGACCGGCCGAGCCGCCATCGCCTCCGTCGCCTCCGCCGACGCCGCAACCGACCGCCCCGCACAGGGCCAGGAGACCGAGACAGACTGCGATTCTTCGCACGGCAACACCTCTGCGGCCCTTGGAGCGACGGCCGCCTGGCGAGGGCCCGCCGCCGGCTGACGGCAGTGCCTCACGTCACGACTCTAGCACTGCGGGCCAGCTCCCCGTAACTGCCACGCGGTTCGCGGAGGCCAGGTGCGAACTCCGGGACGCGAATGGCCCCGGTGAGCCGCCGGCGGCCCACCATCCGCGCACCGCCCGTCAGAACGTCCGATCGACGACCGGGGCGAGGCTTCTCAGGCGTTCGTAGAGCCGTTCGAACACGGCCGGCGTGACGGTCTCCGGGCCGTCGCAGAGCGCCTCGTCGGGATGGAAGTGCACCTCGACCATCAGGCCGTCGGCGCCGGCGGCGACGGCGGCGAGGCCCACCGGGGGGACGAGCGAGGCGGCACCCGTGGCGTGAGAGGGGTCGCCGATCACCGGCAGGTGGCTCTCGTTCTTCAGCCAGGGGATGGCCGAGATATCGAAGGTGTTGCGCGTCGAGGGCTCGAAGGTTCGAATTCCACGCTCGCAG
This sequence comes from uncultured bacterium, assembly GCA_964610245.1. Taxonomy (GTDB): domain Bacteria; phylum Muiribacteriota; class UBA6191; order JACPRK01; family JACPRK01; genus CAZSVK01. The sequence goes on along the minus strand of CAZSVK010000026.1, from coordinate 6,723 downwards.
AGGATGATGTCGGTGTTGCCCTCCTTGAGCATGTACTCGGCGGCGAGCAACAGCTCCTGGCAGGAACTCGACATGCCGCGCTTGAGCAGCACCGGCTTGTGTAGCCGGGCGATGCGCGAGAGCATCGTGAAGTTGGCCATGTTACGGGCGCCGATCTGCAGGATGTCGGCGTGGTCGGCCACCAGCGGCCCGTCGTCGGCGTCGAGGACCTCCGTGACGACCTTCATCCCGAACCGCTCGCGGGCCTTCTGCAGGATCTCGAGACCCGCCTTGCCCAGGCCCTGGAACGCGTAGGGCGAGGTGCGCGGCTTGAAGGCCCCTCCCCTGAGGATCCGGACGCCGAGCACCGCGAGCTTCTCGGCGATCGACAGCGTCTGCTCCTCGCTCTCCACGGCGCACGGACCGGCCATGACGGCCAGCTTCTCGCCGCCGATGGTGACGCCGTCGCCCAGGTCGATCACCGTGTTCTCGCGCTTGAACTCGCGAGAGGCCAGCCGATAGGGCTTCATCACCGGGATGCAGCGCTCGACGCCCGGCATCGCGTTGACCGGATGGGCGTTGAGGATCTTCTCGTCGCCGATGGCGCCCAGCAGGGTCCGCGCCACCCCCTTCGACAGGTGGGGAGCCATGCCCAGCTCCGTGATCCGCTTGACGACGGACTGGATCTGCTCTTCTGTGGCGTCGGGTCGGAAGACGATGATCATCGGGACACCTGGCCTGGGTCAGGCCCTTTCCGGGGAGCGCTCGCCGGTCTCGGCGACGGCGAAAGAAGGATTGCCCTACAGGATACGGGGCGGACCATCCGGTCCGCCCCTGAAAAGATCACCTGAGGCCGACAGTGATCAGGCCTTCATCCTCAAGCCCTTCTCTTCGTTGATGAGCAGCCAGCTCGCGAGCTTGCCAGGCTGGATCGTGGGATCGGTCAGCCAGTACTCGCGGTTTCGCTCGTAGCGCGAACTGGTGTCATTGAAAGGAATGGAGTCGAGTTCGGTCTTGATGTCGTCGAACCGCGCCTTCCAGTGCTTGAAGCTCGCCAGGCGCAGATCGACCCAGCCGTCGGCTGCCCAGGACTCCAGCTTCTGCGGCGTCATCTTCACCGGGCGATCGACCGCCGGAATCTTGACGAAACTCGCGCGCAGCAGGCTCTCGCCATCGGGCATCAGGATCGGAATGCCGATCGACACGATGCGCGAACGCAGGTCCGCGTCCTTCTCCAGCAACTCGCACACCTTCACCTGGATCTCTTCGGCCGTGGCCTGGCGAACCGCCTCCATCGTGCCGTAGGTACGCTTGAGCAGGTACGCCTCGAACAGGATCTTGGAGAGCTTTGGCGGTCCCAGGTTCTCGAAGGCGACGCTGTCGACCTCGTGCTGGGCCTCGAGCTTCCGCATCGTGTCGAGCGCGGCCTCGCGCAGCGCGCCGGCCCTGTAGGTCGGCCCCATGCAGGCCTGGTCGAGCGCGTTGATGACGTCGTGGCCGGTGTTGCCGCCCTGGATCTCGAAGATCACGTTGTGCGCGATCTCCTCGGGCGTCACGTATTCCATCTGGCCGATCGCGGTGATCGCCTCGAACTCGCCACGGCTGAAGACGCCGTTCTCGCCCGTGTCGATGAAGACCGATTCCAGCTTCTTGGGCTGCGCCGCGGAGAGCTTCTCCTGCAGCTCGGCCGAGGCCTCCGGGCAGAAGGTCTCGGTCAACTTGATGGCGTCACCCAGCTCCAGCGGATAGACCTGAACGGGCTTGCCGCCCTTCATCACCGGGCCGTACGAGATCGCCTTCCAGGCGATGGCCGCCGTCGGCTTGACCTCCTTGATGAGAGGCCCATTGGGCGTGCGCGCCATCAGGAACAGCAAGAGCGTATGGGCACCGGCCATGGCCGACTTCGACAGCAGCACCCGCGACGGCTTCTCCTCGCTGTGGGTGTACGGGATGTTCAGCCCCATCCCGCCGGTGCCGCTGGTGCCGATCTTCACGTAGAACCGGCTGCCGCACTCCAGCATCGACGAGTACAGCACCTGCACGTGCCGGATGAGCTTCGGGATGTACGAGTTGGCCAGGTGACGCTCGACCGACTCGCGGAGCTCCTCGACGTCGCCGGCGCTACTGGCTTCGTCCAGCGCGCGCAGCACCTGGCGTCCGGTCTTCCAGACGTCCTGGTAGGCGACGATCGTGGCCAGGTTGATGCAATCCACCACGATGTGAGGCCGGTAACGGGCCAGCACCCTGTGGATGAAGGTGGCATGGATGTTCTCGGGCGTCAGATCCTCGAACAGGTCGTTGATGACCGCGCGACGCTGCGCCGGATCGGCCAGCAACTGGCCATGCGGCGTGTCCTTGAGTTCGTAGCGGGCCTGGACGTCTCCCCACTCCGCGGCGAGGTCGGTCGCGCTCTTGGGGAACTCGAGCTTCAGTTGCGCGATCGCATCCTCCGCTTGCCACTGGAAGAGCGAACAGACGACGATCTGCGCCGGCCCCTTCTCCATGAACTCGCGGCAGACGGCCGAGCCGACTTCGCCCCATCCGCCTAGCACCAGTACTCGATTACCCTTGATCTCCATGACCCAGACGTCCTCTCGAGGTAGGTGCCCGGGCAACGCCCCTGCTCCTGCGTGGCGGCCCCGGGCGATACGGTTGGCAGCCGGGGAAACAGGACGGCATCCTAGCATCACGCCCGATGCCATGCAAGAGACACCGGATTCGGGTGTGCGCTCTCCCCGCGTTACCGCCTCGTTTTCGATTGCCGAACCGCGCGCGATCGCTTATAACTTCGCTCACCGTTTGTGAGAGGAGTCACACTGATGTCCGACCTGTACGGTCTGTCCGAAGAGCAAGTGATGATGCGCGACTCGGTTCGCGAGTTCGCCGAAGCCGAGATCGCCCCGCGTGCCAGCGCCATCGATCGCAGCGAACAGGTCCCCATGGATCTCATCGCCAAGATGGGCGAACTCAACCTCTTCGGACTCTGCGCCCCCGAGGATCTGGGCGGCGCAGGTGTGGACACAGTCACCTATTGCCTGGCCGTCGAGGAAGTCACCCGCGCCTCCGCCTCCATCGGCCTCACGATGGCCGCCCACAACGGCCTGGTCGTGGCCCCCATCGCCATGTTCGGCACCGACGAGCAGAAGCGCCGCTACCTGCCCGCGCTGGCCCGCGGCGAGCATCTGGGCTGCTTCTGCCTCACCGAGCCTGAGGCCGGCAGCGACGCCGGCGGCACCCAGACGACCGCGGTCAAGAAGGGCGATCGCTACGTCATCAACGGCCGCAAGATCTACATCACGAGCGGCGGCCTCGCGAAGACGGCGGTCCTCACGGCCGTCACCACGCCCGGTGTCGGCACCCACGGAATCAGCAGCTTCATCGCCGATACCTCTCTCCCCGGTTTCGTCGTCGGCACGACCGAGAAGAACAAGCTCGGCATGCGCGGCTCCAACACCGTCGAGATCCTCTTCGAAGATCTCGAGCTTCCGGCCGAGAACCTCCTGGGCAAGGAGGGCGAGGGCTTCAAGAACTTCATGAAGACGCTCGACGGCGGCCGCATCGGCATCGCCGCGATGGGGGTCGGCATCTGCCAGGCCTCGCTCGACGCCAGCATCAAGTACTCCAAGGAACGCATCCAGTTCGGCAAGCCGATCGCCGCCCAGCAGGCGATCGCCCACATGATCGCCACGATGGCCACGGAACTGGAGGCCGCCCGCCTGCTCGTCCTGCACGCCGCCCGGGCCAAGGACGCCGGCCTCCCCTTCACCACCCCCGCCGCGATGTGCAAGCTCTTCGCGTCGGAGGCTTCGGTGCGGGCGGCCAACACCGCCATCCAGATCCACGGCGGATACGGCTTCACCATCGACTACCCGGTGGAACGCTACTTCCGCGACGCCAAGCTGCTCGAGATCGGCGAGGGCACCTCCGAGATCCAGCGCCACGTCATCAGCCGCAATCTGCTCGGGTGAGGCTGGTGGCTCGGGGCTGTTGGCTCGTGGCTGGCGGCTCGTCGAGGGCCAGGGCTCGCAGCCCCGGTGAACCCGCCGACACCTCCCCGCTGCGCCTACCGCGCACTCGCTTCTCCCATCAAGCCCAGCTCCTTGAGGCTGCTCACCCCCTTCGCGCCCACGATCAGGTGATCCACCACCGGGATCCCCAGGATCTCCCCGGCCAGCACCAGCTTCCGCGTCACGGCCACATCCTCGGGGCTGGGTGACGGATCCCCCGAGGGGTGGTTGTGAGCCAGCACGATCGAGGCTGCCGCCTCGGCGATCGCCTCGTGGAACACCTCGCGAGGATGCACGATGCTGGCCGAGAGACTGCCTACGCTCACCACCCTGGGCCGGCGGCCCCTGCCTTTCGCGTCCAGAGGCAGGATCGCGAACACCTCGCGCCGCTGATGACGCAGGGAAGGCGTCAGGATCCGGGCCGCGTCACCGGGGCCGGCCACCGGCTCGCCGGCCAGCGCCTGCGAGGCGGCCAGCCGCCGGCCCAGTTCCACCGCCGCGCACAGTCTCACTGCCTGCGCCTCGGTCAGGCCCGCCCACCTTCGCAGCCGCGCGGGCCGGGCGTGCAGGAGCCGCTCCGCCCCGGCATCCAGCAGCCGGCGGATCGCCTGCTCCAGCGCGGCCCGGGACGGCCCCTCAGCCAGCACGAATCCCAGCAGCTCCCGCTCGGTCAGGGCCTCCGGCAGCAGGTCGAAGAGGCGCTCGGCCGGTCTGGCCCGCGCCGGCCGCCGGCCGGGGTCGAGGATCGCTGTCAGGACTTTCACGCGGCAAAGGCTAGCGCCCCGGGGCCGCAAGGCGGGCTGACCTGCGCTGACGCGGACTGACCCACGCTGACACGCGCCGGTGAAGGCGGTACTCTGGCAGCGTGACGACCCTGCCCGACACGCACGGATGGTTCCATCATCCCTATGAGGGACCGCCCGGCGCCCGCCTGGACCTGTATCTGCGCGCGCGGTTCCGGCCCTTCTCGCGTACACGCTGGGCCCGGCAGGTCCTGCAGGGGAACGTGCTCGTCAACGGACACCGCGTCAACCCCTCTCGCCGGATGCAGCCAGGCGACTTGATGCTGCTGCACCCCGACACCGCCGGCCCCGAGCCCCCGCCCGGCGGCATCAGCGTCATCTACGAAGACCGCGACCTGGTGGCCGTCTGCAAGGATTCGGGCATCCTGGTGCACCCGGTGCGGATGATGACCCGAGACACGGTGATCGGCTTCCTGCGCCGCCGCGCCGTCGAGGCCGACGACGATGTGGCGCAGGAAGGGCTCATCAGCCCTTGCCATCGGCTCGACAAGCTGACCTCCGGCATCGTGCTGCTCGCCAAGCACGCCGACGCCGCCCGGAAGATGCAGGCCGCCTTCATCTCCGGGGCGGTGAGCAAGCGCTACCTGGCACTCGTGACGGGCCGGATGGAGGCCGACAGCGCCCTGTGCGAGGAGCCGATCGGCCCGGACCTGCAGTCGCCCGTCCACATTCGCAACCGCGTCAGGCCCGACGGCGACGCCTGCGTGACCTGCGTGCGGGTGATCGAGCGTCTCGCCGGGCACACGCTCGTCGAGGTAGAGCCGCGAACGGGGCGCAAGCACCAGATTCGGGTGCACCTGGCCCATCTGGGGCACCCGATCCACGGAGACCTGCTGTACGGCCCCGACCTCGACGTCGACTATTTCGAGAACCGCGTGGTCAACCTGGGCCGCGACCTGGAACACTGGCTGGCGCTGCACGCGGGCTGCCTGGACGCCCCGCACCCGTTCCGGCCCGGCGAACGTCTGCGCCTGGAGGCTCCCCCGCCCGAGCGCTTCCTGCTCAAGCTCGAGGAGCTTCGAGGGTGCAGTCGCAGCTCATGGGGGGAACGGGGGGGCCTTGATTTGTCTCTCGGGAGCGCCGCCCCCGAACCCTCGCAAGGGGCGAAGCATGTCGTGGGCAGTCCGCGAAGCGGACGTGTCGAAGGGGGCGCTCCTTGACCCCCCGATGACTGGAGAGAGTCTTGCCTGCGCTCGCAGCACAGCGCGGGCAGTCGCCCGCAAACCAGGACGGGTATCACGGAGGCACGGAGTGATGTCCGACCCGCCTTCCATCAACTTCCCCTCCGTGTCTCTGGGCCTCTGGGTCTCCATGATTGGTCAACCTCGTCCGAAATCGTCGCAGCGCGCGATGATAGTCGGAAGCAGTAGGTCAGATCGGCAGGAAGAGCCGCAGGATCGTCGAGATGACCGAGAGCAGGAACGCCCCGATCACCGCGGTGGCCATGCAGTCCATCTCGAAGTCCTCGAGGAAGTGGTCGGTGAGGACCAGCGAGCCCACGGCAATCGCGAATCCGATCACGAAAAGCGAGAGCGGGGCCGCCATTGCCGCCAGGATCGCGAGGATGGGCACGACCGCCAGTAACGCCAGGAAGGCGACGAGCATGGCTCCACCGAGGAACTTGAGCGCCAGGAAGTTCAGCAGGCCGTAAACGGAGGCCGCGATGAAAGCCGTCTCGGGCTTGCCGATCTTGAAGCCGGGCAGCAGCTTCGACACTGCAAGGAATGCGACTCCGTTGACCAGGATCGAGACGACGAATGCGACGATCACGATGCACCTCCGGTTTGCAGGGCCCGCCTGCCAACAAGCATCATACCACTCGAATCTCCCCCGGCTCGGGTGCGCGCGCGGTTCGTGGGGAAACTGGGAGGATCTCGACTTGCCTCTCGGGAGCTTTGCTCCCGAACCCTCACCCGGGGCGAAGTTCGCCCCGG
>CAZSVK010000025.1:20430-24256 GCA_964610245.1 uncultured bacterium | reverse complement strand
CTGGACCCCCTGATGACTGAAGAGACTCTTGCCTCCGCTTGCAGGCAAGAGTCCATGAGATTGCCGCTCGAGCCTCGCCAGCTCTTCTCATTGCCGGGTCCAGGGTGGGGCTCCCACCCTGGCAGGGGTTCGGGGACAGCGTCCCCGACTGGACCGACTCCTCGTCTCTCCTTGTCACCCCTATCTCAGTTGTCGACGCGCTGGCGCTCAGACTGGATCTGCTTGAGTTCCATCGAGACGCCGCCGCGCGCCACGGGGATGATGACGCGGCGGCAGTTGGCGAACAGACGGATGGTGTCCTTGCCCTGCTCCTTGGGGTTGAACGACGGGCCCTTGTACGGCACCAGCTTGGGGTCGAAGTCGTAGAGTTCGGCCCGCATCCGGCTCTGGTGGTTCTCGGTCGTGGTGCGCGCGTTGGAGACGAACCGGCCGCCCTGCTCGCTCTTGAAGCGGGCCATCGTTCCCTCGAAATCCGGCTTGGCGGTGTCGGCCTCTCCGGCGGACAGGCTCTCTTCCGAGAAGATCTTCACGTACATCTCGTCCCAGGTCGAGACGTTGTCGGTGGGGAACAGGGCCACCTGCAGGCGCACGTCCTCGTCGGCCGGGAAGGTGTCTTTCGGCAGTTCTAGCGACTCGATCACGGCCCCCTTCAAGCTCGCGTAGTTGTCGGGCAGCTCGACCACGTCCGAGGAACCGTCCGGCTTCACGATGCCCTTCTGCCGCAGCGCATCCGCCGCCGGAAACGGCTGCTGGTCCTGCGTGGGCTCGACCGGCGTGCCCGGGGCGGGCGCCGTGGGCGAGAGTTCCTGGGACTCGCCGGAGGGGGCGACGGGACTGTCGCTGACCGACAGCTCGGCCTTGCGGATGGCGAACGGCTCGGTCCCCAGAGTGCGGTCGGAGCCGGCCGTGTTGCCGACCTGCACGATCCGGGTCGACGAACTCTTCGGGTTGGTCACGGCGACCGTGACGTCCGGCGGCTTGTTGTCGATGACCGAAAGGGCGCCGTCCATCTGGCCCGCGGGGCCCGAGTCGGTCATGGCCACGACGCTCAAGGGGACCTTGCCCTCGAAGTTGACCGGGGCACGCTCGATCGGCACCTTGACCTTGAAGCAGCTCAACATGGCCAGCTGACACTCCGGCATGGGGAAGCTGGCCGGAAGCTGGATCGAACCGACCAGACCGTCCTTCCCGGGCGTGGCGGCCAGGATCTCCTTGGTGAGCTTGGGATCCTGGAAGGTGCCCGAGGCGAACTCCTGCATCGACTTGGCCTTGGAGGAGGCCTCCGACATCTTGGGACAGAACTGGTCGCTGACCCCCATGCTGGCGCGGTTGACCTCGACGGTCGGCTGGGAATTTCCCTGCAGCGGCGGAGTGCCGGCCGCGGCGCTCTGGTTGGAGCCCTGGGAGGCCAGGCCGAAGCTATCGCCGCCGTTGTAGATGTTCGAGCCGGAGATGTCGCCGGTGATCGGGTTCACCTGCAGGTCGTGATCGGCCGCAGGCATGGTGGCGATCGCCTTGCCCTCCGGCTGCTCGAAGCGGGGGTAGTTGACCTGGATCGACTTCACATGGTCGGCCGAATCGGGCGACACCTGGGCGCCGGAGTGGGCATTGGACATGACCCAGATCACCGTGTAGAGGTCGTCCTGGGCGAACTGGGGGGTCCGCCGGCCCTGCTCATCATCGAGAGGATCGCCGGTGGTCGCGAAGACCGGCCCGGGCGCCGCGCCGGTCATCAGCATCGGCGGGGTGAGATTGGCGATCTCGACGTGCTTCGTGACCTCGCCGCTCTCGGCCTCCTCGACCGCTCCGGCCGAGGTGTTGTTGTTGCGCACGATCGTCAGCTTGAAGTGCACGTCGTACTCGCCCGGCGTGTTGGCCGTGTACGAGAAGGGCGGGATGCGATCGTCGTTGCCGGATAGCGTCCCCTTCAGCGGGCGACCTCCGAAGGGCGCCGGCTGGGCGGCGCCGTCGGCATCCTGGAACGGCAGCCAGGCCGAGCCTCCCAGCACCTGCGGCGATGACAGCTTCTTGCCGTCGAGTTCGCCCAGTTGATCCGCCATCAGCAGGTCCTTGCGAGTCGATTCGAACTCGAACAGACCCAGCCGATCCGAGGGACTGGTGGCCCGGTTGGTCACCGCCCACTCGTAGCCGACCTTGAGCTGCTTGGCGGCGTTCGGGCCGGGAGTGAACTCCGAAACGATGTCGTTGACGCCGTCCTCGTAGAGCGCCGCGTCGACCGGCGCCGGGATGGTGTAGACCCGGGACTTGACCGGGATAGCGGTCTCCCAGTTCTTGAGACCCTGCGGGGCCTGGGTGCCGCTGAGCCCCTCCTGCGATTCCGCCGCCTGCATCTTGGTCTTTCCCGGATTGCCGGGGTCGGCCTCGTACTGGATCGGCTTCTCGCCCTGGCGATCCGGTCCGAAGTCGGTCTTGAACCGCCCGTCGGCCTGTCCCAGCGCGTGCATCAGGGGCGGCTTCCTCGCCGTGGCGTCATCCAGGCTGGGCCAGTAGACCGAGACGGTCCGGGCCGGATCCGGGAAACGCGCAGGCTCGTAGAATCGGCCGGGTTGCCAGTAGGTACCCGCCCGGAGGGAGGCGGCGCCAGCCAGGGTGACGAGCAGGAGCGAGATGAGCAGTCTGGGCATCGAGCGAACCTCATGGCGCCGCGCGGGCCTGCCCGGCGGGGGTCAGCCGGCGGCGCGGTCAGGGTGGCGTTCTTGTGACCGTAGTCACCAATAATATGTTCGCTCAACGCGTTCCGCTCCGGGTGCGAGCGGGCCGGGGTCGGCGGCGGACGCTGCTATACTCGAAAAGGAGGAGCTTCATGGCTCTGGAGGCGACGAGAAGCGAGGAAGGGCATGCCTTGCCCGGCATGCTGGCCGGGTGGACGGGGTTTCTCCTGATCAGCGGGGCATGCACGCGCTGGGCGTTCGACGTCGGGACGCGCGCCCAGCATGTCTACCTGGCCCACGCGGTGTTCGGGCTCCTGGTGCTGGGCCCCGCGCTGTGGGCGCTCCTGCGCCGGCCGCCGTCGGGCGCGCGTGGGGCCGGGCGCGGAACGGCGCAGTGGCTGCTGGCCTTCTCGGCCATCCTGGCGGCGGGCACCGGCGCGTGGCTCTGCCTGAGAGGCTCGACGGCGGGGCCGTCGGCGGGACGGGATGCTCACCTCGCTTGCGCGGCCGCGGTGCTGCTGCTGTGGCTGGCCGCGATCTCCATGGGGCGCGGTTGCGCCGGGCGGGGGCGGGCGGCGGCGGCCTTCCTGGTCCCCTGCGGGGTTGCGGTCGTGACGGCCTGGCTCTGGCCGCTGGAGTCGATGGAGATGCCGTTTCCGGAGAAGTACTTCCGCAAGGACGCGCCGTTCTTGCCGGGGCGGGCGAAGACGGCCCACGGCGGGGCGGTGAAGGTGGAAGCGCTGGCGACGGGCCACCAGTGCGGCGAGTGCCATCGGGCGATCCACGATCAGTGGATGTCCAGCTCGCACCGCAATTCGACCGTCTCGAAGTGGTACTCGGCGCAACTCAAGCTCCGGATGGACACCGCCGACGCCCGGGGATTCGCCGGCGCGCGGTTCTGCGGCACCTGCCACGAGCCGATCGTGACGCTCTCGGGCAACCTGGACGACCACGGGCTGGGCCCGGACTATCCGGACAACCGCGATCAGGGCGTGACCTGCGTGGCGTGCCACCGGGCGGTGGCGGCGCGGGACACCATCGGAAACGGCAGCTACGTGCATGCGGCACTGCAGCCTTACCTGTTTCAGACGTCGCCGTCGCCGGCGGCGGCCTGGGTGGGCCGAGCGCTGCTCCTGGGCAAACCGGAGGCCCAC
>CAZSVK010000025.1:0-20420 GCA_964610245.1 uncultured bacterium | reverse complement strand
AGGCCCACGCCGCCGGTCTCATGCGCCCCCTGATGGAGAAGTCGGATCTCTGCGCGACCTGTCACCAGGTGTTCTTCAAGACACTCTATGGCAAGCTCTTCCAGGTGCAGAACGACTACGACACGTGGAAGGCGAGCGCCTACAACCGAGGGCCCGGCCATCCGAAGACGCGGACCTGTCAGGATTGCCACATGCCGTTGGTGAAGGCCGACGACCCGGCAGCCAAGGACGGCAAGGTGCACAGCCACCGGTTCGTCGGGGCGAACACGGCCCGGCCGTTCCAGGTCGGCGATCGCGAGCACCTGGCCCGGACCGAAGAGTTCCTGCAGCAGGCCTGCTTCCTGAGCCTGAAGGTGCCTCCCGGAGCGACCCCCGGGACCACCGCGACGCTCCAGGTCGTGGTCACCAACGTCAACGTGGGCCACTCGTTCCCCGGCGGCACGACCGACATGGTCGACTGCTGGCACGAGGTGCTCGTCTCCGACGGTTCGGGGCGGCGACTCCTTTCGAGCGGCCTGGTGGCGCCGGCCACGTTGCAGGTCGATCCGAAGGCCCACTTCTATCGGACCTATCCGATGAACGTCTACGGCGAGCATCTCTTCCGGCGGGATCTGTGGTACACCCACCGGGTGACCGAGGTGAACCTGATCGGCCCCGGCAAGTCGGACGTGGTGGCCTACTCGTTCGCCGTGCCCTCCGACTCGAAAGGTCCGTTGAAGGCCAAGGCACGGCTGCGGTTCCGGCGTTCTCACCAGAAGTTCACCGACTACGCCTTCCCCGGGAAGCGGATGGAGCTGCCGATCACCGACCTGGCCGACGACGAGCGAAAGGTGCCGCTGGGTCGGTCGAGTTCCGAACCCTCGGACCTGCCCGGCGGGGACCTGCCCGGCGGGGGCCTGCTCCGGCCGGCGGCGGAGCATGACGAAGGAAGCGGAGGCTGAGATGCCGATCGCGGTCGAGGCCCGGAAGGTCAGCGTCAGCGCGGGGTTCAAGACGATCCTCTCGTCGATCTCCTTCCGGGCCCGGCCGGGCCAGCTCACCGCCATCCTGGGTCCGAGCGGCGCGGGTAAGTCGACGCTCTTCCGGGCGCTCAACGGCTCGCAGCCGCCCAACGGCGGGCAAGTGCTCTACGGGGGCGAGGAACTCTACGCGGCCTACGACACCTACCGCACGCGCATCGGCTACGTGCCCCAGGACGACATCCTGCACGACGCCCTGACGGCCCGCGAGGTGCTCTACTACGCGGGCCGCTTGAGGATGCCCGAGCAGACCGCCGAGGAGGAGGTCGAGCGCCGGGTCGCGGAGGTCCTGGAGCAGGTGGAGTTGACCGACCGGGCGGGCGTGAGGGTCCGGCGGCTCTCGGGCGGCCAGCGCAAGCGCGTGAACCTGGGCGTCGAGTTGATGACCGGCCCGCCCGTGCTGTTCCTCGACGAGCCGACCTCGGGGCTGGATCCGGCCCTGGAAGAGAAGATGATGGTGCTGTTCCGGCGCCTGGCCCGCGACAACCGTACGGTGTTCTTGACGACCCACGTGACCGAGTCGCTCGACCAGGTCGATCGGGTGCTGCTGCTGTGCTCGGGGAAGCTGGTCTTCGCGGGCGCTCCGGCGGAGGCGCAGAAGTTCTTCGGGGTGACGGCGTTCGTCGACATCTACGGCAAGCTCGCGGCGGCGGGTGCCGATCACTGGGCCGCCGAGTTCGGTCGCCGAGGCCCCGTCGAGGAGCCTCCGGAACCGACGCCGGCCCCCAGGCAGGCAGGGCCCGTGACGGCCACACCCGCCACGCCAGCCTCCGGGACACGCCCGGGCCGTTCGGGTCAGACCGCCGACGAGCTGCTGGCCCAGCTCGAGCGCGAGATCGAGATGGAGAAGCGCCGGTGAGGGGCCTGGTGAACTGGCGGCAGGCCGACATCCTGGCCGAGCGCTACGTCTCCGTGATGTGGGGCGAGCTGGCCACGACGCTGCTCCTGGTCGCGCAGGTGCCGGTGATCGGCGGCTTCGTTTGCCTGTCCTGGCGCGAGGCCACCCCCGATCCGAAACTCTATTTCTGCCTCTGCCTGGCCGCGGTCTGGCTGGGCTGCGTGAACGCCTGCCGGGAGCTGGTGAAAGAACGTTCGCTTTATCAACGCGAGCGGATGGTGAACCTCGAGATCCCGGCCTACATCGTCTCGAAGGCCCAGGTGCTCGCGCTCTTCGACGGCATCCAGTGCGCCCTGCTACTGGGCATGGTCACCTACGGGGTGGGGCTTCCCGGCTCGAAGCTGTTCCTGTTCCTGGCGCTGTGGCTGGGCTCGCTGGCGGGCACGATGCTCGGGCTCTGCATCTCGGCCGTCGTCTCCACCTCAGACCAGGCGGTGGGGATGGTGCCCATCGCCATGATCCCCCAGATCATCTTCACGAAGATGATCCTGCCGGGCGGCACCGCCACCGGCAGCGTGCAGTGGTTGGAGCGGTTGAACCCGCTGCACTGGACGCTGGATCTCTACGAGCGCATCGCCGACTTCGCCCGCGAGCCGGCCTGGAAAGAGTGCTTCCAGGATGCCGGCGTGCTCGCGCTGTTCGCGGCGGGCCTCTTCTTCGGCGCGATGTTGATCCTGTGGATGCAGGAGTGATCCGATGAAACAGTTCGTCTTCTTCGCCGTGTTGCTCGCCGGGGCCGTCGCCTATTTCGGCAACACCGGCTACGGCATCCGCCTGGGCGAGTTCACGCTGGCGTTCTCTCAGGATCGGCAGAAGGTGCTGGACGCCACCACGCGCTTCCTGGAAGACGTGAAGTTCAAGGACTTCCCTCACGCCGCCACGTTCCACACGGATGAGGACCGCAAGAAGAAGAACATAGGCCAGCTCATCGAGGAGAAATTCCTCACGAAGCCCGAGTTCCTCGACATCCGCGCCTACGAGGTGCTCCGCATCGACATCTCCTCGAGCGGCGACCGCGCCAAGGCGTTGACCCGCACCACGATGAAGCACCTCAACTCCGAGCAGCTCCGCGACGGCAAGGAAGACGTGCGCAACCTCGACATCATCTGGTACTGGAAGCGCATCGACGGCCGCTGGTACATGGACCTGTCGAGTTCTTTGTAGGGGTAAGGGGTTGGGGGTTGGGGGTTAGGAGCCATGCACGGCCCGCGCCGTGATGTCGGTTTCGCCGTGCCGGGCGCTCCTGTGTTGACGCATGCCTCCGCGCCGGGTGACCGGGCTCCCTCATCGTGAGCCGCGCTCGGCTTCGACGCCCCACTCGGTCGGGAGTTGTGGCGTGCCTAACCCCTAACCCCCAACCCCTTACCCCTATCTCAAGTACTTCTTCAGCACCGACCGCAGCGCCTTCTCGTCGAGCTTGCCGCCGCGCGTCACCTCGTAGAGTTCCGCCGAGAACTCCTCCAGTTCCAGCCACTCGTCGGCGGTCAGCCCGAGCTGCGCTCCGAGCTTTTTGAGGAAGCCCAGCTCGGTGCGCGCGATGCTCCCGTCGGCCTGGGCCGCCAGCACGGCGTAGCGCATGATCGACAGCCGCTCGATGTCGGAAAGCGGCCCCTCGGGCGCAAGCCTCGGCGGCGCCAGCTCCTCGAAGCTCGCCACGAGGTCGCCGTCCTCGAGGTCGAACTCGGAGACGAGCGCCCTCAGCAGGGCCCGTTCCTGCGGCTGGAGCTGGCCGTCGGCAAGCGCCGTGCCGAGAATGCCGCCGAGAATGGCCTGGATGAGGGGGGGAACGTCACTGGACATCGAAAGCCTCCTGGAACCGCCGAGAGCGGTCTGTCGCAGGCTCGATGATACCACCGGGGCCCGGTCTTCGAGGCTCTCAAGGCAAGCGCAGCGGGTAACTGCCGTTGCCGAGCGTGTCGTCGCTGACCGCCACGCCGTCGACGGCGAGGCTGCGCACCTGGGCTCCCGCGGGCGGGAACTTCACGTAGCCGATGGCGCCGGGGACACTGGCCACGTAACGCAGGACGGCCGCATCCGATTGCAGCGAGCGGGGTGGATGGCCCTCACCCTTGATCCGAGCGGCGAGCCAGAACTGCTTCATGGCCTCTTCGTCCATGCGGTGGATGCGCTGGTCGAAGGCCGAGCGCTCGGGGCTGCCCGATTCCTTGTTCACCGGGTTCAGGGCGATCCCGGCCAACCTCTGCGTCTTCCCCAGGAAGATGCGCGAGAGTTCATCGCTGGCGATGCCGGTCACGGGAAACCCGGGATGGGCCACCACGGCCAGCCCATCGGCGGCCCAGCTCCAGGCCGGCGCCAGAAGGCAGGCGAGCGATATGGCTAGCAGCGACCGCATCATCAGAACAAGATCGAAAGAGACGAGGCGACGCGGTTGTAGTCCATCCCGCCCGCCGAATCGTCCTCGTGACGCACGAACTCCAGCTTCCCGAGCACGCTGTCGGCGAACCGACGATTCACACCGGCCAGCAACTCGACCTGCCGGGTGGCCAGAGAGCTGTCCCGGTCAGGGTTCCAGGTGTCGTAGCGCATGACCAGCTTCCAGTTCTTGTCGAGCCGGTAGGAAGGTTGCAGGTAGAACGAGTCTCGCGAGTGCGCGCCGCCCTGGCGTAGCCACTCGAACTGGGCGTGCCACGGGCCGTGCTCCCAGTTGCCGTAGAAGATGCCCAGGTTCTCGCGGCGATCGAGGTCGGTGCCGTCCTTGTCGGAGTAGGCCGACAGCCCCAGCCGCCACCGGCGATCCGGGCCGGTCGAGAGATCGAGGCCGACGCCCTTGTTCCCGTTGTCGTCCGACCAGTGCTCGGTTTTGCCGCGGCCGTTGACGACGTAGGCGGCGTAGTTGGTTTCGTAGCGGCCCCGGACGACGCTTCCGGAAGCCGAGACGCCGGTCTGATTGATCGGCACCATCCCATTCTTGAAGAGGAACGGCGAGGTGCTGGTCTCGGTGATCGGATCCCAGTGGTTGCGATTCCAGATGCCGGCGGGCGTCAGCAGTTTGCCCAGCCGGAACGACAGGTACTGGCTGCGGCGATAGTCGGCCCAGGCCTGTTCGATGAGGATGTCGCCGGTGCCGCCGAACTCGCTCAGCTCGGCGCCCCTCTCGAACTCCACCTCGGCGTAGGCCTTCCACTCCGGGTTCACTTGACCGCTGAAGATGAAGTAGGCGTGCTCGTTGTCGAAGGTGCCGAAAGACCCCTTGCGGTCGTCCCAGGTGAAGTCGAGATCGAGCCAGCTCGTCACGTGGAGCTTGGGCACCTCGTCGCGCGAGGTCGACGCCAGCTCATCCTGGGCCTTCTGGGCCGCTTCGAGCTGCTCGACCCTGGCGGCGAGTTCCGCGACCCGCGTCGCGGCATCGGGGGCCGGCTGGGAAACAGGCCCGGCCACGGCCGAGACCGACGCTGGACCCGCTGCCCGGGTGTCGTTCGGAGCCGCCACCGGCTCCACCACGGAGACGTAGGTCTCTGCCTTGCGCCCGGGAGCCACCGGCTGCGACACGGCTCGCCGTGCGGGGGCCGAATTCCTCAGCCTCTCGGGAGGCGCGCCGAAACCGGGTTGAATCATGGCCTTCAGCGCCCGGACGTCGCCCTGCAGCTCGCGCCAGCCCTGCTCGCGCCCCGCCTCGTCGGCCGGACTCGCGCCGGGCGACAGCAACCCTGCCAGAAGCAGGACCGCCCAGAGCCTGCTCCGCCGATCGCCGGTGCCAGGTGCCACACGCCCTCCAGACGAGGGCGCTGCCGGTCAACTCGACGCGGGGCCCTCGAGGTCTTCGGGCCGGATCTTCATGGAATCCAACCTGTACACAGCTATCGGCTGCTCCCGCCCCTTTACCTTAACTTCGCCGAGGTTCTGGGCTTCGCAAAGTTCGCGAATCTCCAGATACGAGGTCTCGCTCATGATCACCTCGGCGCCAAACTGCTTCGTCAGGCCCTCGATGCGGCTGGCGATGTTCACCTCGTCGCCGATCACGGTGTACTCGAGCCTCTCCGGTGAGCCGATGTTGCCGGCCACCACGTCACCGGTGGTGAAGCCGATGCCCATCTTCACGGCCGGGAGGCCGGCGGCGGCCCGTCTCTCCGAGATCGACCGGATGCACTGCTGCATCTCCAGCGCGGCAAAGGCCGCCCTGGCGGTGGCGTGCGGCACGTCGAAGGGCACGCCCCAGACCGCCATCAGCGCGTCGCCGATGAACTTGTTGATCATGCCTTCGTGCCTGAAGACGATGGCGACCATGCCGGTGAAGTACTCGTTGAGCAGCGCCACCACCTCCGGCGCCGGAAGCTGCTCGGACAACGTCGTGAAGTTTCGGATATCGGTGAAGAGGATGCAGGCCCGGCGCCGCTCGCCGCCGAGCTGCAGCGCGTCGCGCTCCGACAGGATCTTCCGTGCCACCGCCGGCGAGACGTGCTTCGAGAAGACGTCGCGCATGAACTCCCGGTCTTTCAACCCTTGCAGCATGAAGTTGAACGACTCGACGAGCCGGCCCACCTCGCCCGAGGCCACGGCCTGGAGCTTCACTTCGAAGTCGCCGTCCCGGACCTTGTGCATCGCGTCGGTGATGACGGCCAGCGGCCGCACGACCTGCAGGGCCATCAGCAGGCCGAGGAACGTCACGACGATCGTCAGGGCCAGCCCGACCCTGAAGACCTCGGCCCGGAGCTGCGTCACCGGTTCGAAGGCGTCCCGGCCCGCCACCCGGTAGAGCAACGTCCAGCCCAGTCCGGCGAAGTCCCGGTAGCCCTTGCTGTGGGCCCAACCCACCAGGTCGGAGTCGCCCGAGACCTCGTCGGGCAGCAACCTGGAGCCGCCCGGCTTGCCCAGAGAGGCCAGGTCGGTCGAGAGATCGATCTCCTTGGGAGTCGGCCGGCGATCGGCCCACTCGGTCCGTAGTGCCACGGGCAATCCGATGGCCTGGCCTGACTTGTCCAGCAGGAGGAACCAGGGCTGCGTCTCAGCCGTCACCTTCACGGCGTCGATGATGGCGTAGATGTCGGCGAAGTCGAGCAGCACCAGCACTTCTCCGATGGCGACCTCGGCCTCGGCCAGCTCGATCGGCAGCACCATCATCAGGCACCGGGAGTTGGACTGCGCGAGCCAGCGAGGGCCCGCGAACGAGGAGTGCTGGGGCAATTCGGCGCGCAGCTTCACCAGCTCAGGGGGCAGCGGCTTGCCCATCAGCCGGGCATCGGTGGCGGCCTGCACCTTGCCATCGGCCGAGACCACCAACACGTCGGGGATGCCGCCGTAAGTCTTGCGGATCTCGTCGAGCGTCGAGAGCACCTTGAGATCGGTGTCGACCTCTCCCAGGGCCGCGCGGACGACCAGGTCGTTGCGCGCCCAGTGCCGGGCGTCCTCCAGGTGTTCGCGCAGCTTGCGATCGATCTTGTCGAGCGTCTCGGTGGCCGCGTTCGCCAGGGCCGCGCCGATGAATCGCTCCAGCGCCTGGCGGCTGCGGCTGAAGGCCAGCGTGCCGATCGACGAAGTGGCGGCGACCGCCACGAACATCACCAGGAGCAGGATCCTCAGCTTGATGGTCACTGGACGAGCAGATCTCCGAATCGAGCGGCAGGCAAGGACAGGCGCCGCCGCCGCACATGAGATACCACAAGAGAGGCTCTGTCGCTCTCTCCGGAGGCAACAGGTGCGAGGTTCAGGCCCGGTCCACGACGAAGCAGGGCAAGGTCGCGCCACCGGCGCTGACGTTGATGATCGAAGCGTCGGAGACCCTGCAGTACAGGCCCGCGAACCGGCCGGAGAACAGGAACTGTCCCAGGTTGATCTTCTTCGACGAGACGGTGCCCGATTCGACCTGCACGAACTCCTGGGTCGGGATCTCGACGAACTCCTGGGCGATCGTCGGAACCTGCTCCCAGACCGACAACGCCTCTTCCCACTCCCGCTCCGAGCACTCACACCCGAGCTTGACGCCCACGCCGCCGTAGGCCGTGGCGGGCTTCACGATGAACGACGCGCGCTCCCGCCGCAGCAGTTCGAACAGCTGCAGCCGCCGCCCCTTCCAGGTGGTCTCGCCCGGACGCAGCCTGCGAGACCAGGGCACGTGCCGGTCGATCAGCTCTCGCTCGCCGCCGGTGAAGTGCCCCGCATTGGCGGGCTCCGACAGGAACGCCAGCACGCCCTTGTCGTAGATCACCTCGCCGAGATAGGGGCCCGCCTGGCAGTAGAGGCCGCGCCGGTAGCCCTCGATGAGAGGCTGCACCTGGTCCCAGCGCTCCAGCAGCTCGGCGGTGAGCACCCGCTTGTACACCACGTCGATGGCGGTGTCACCGGCCATCAGCCGCTCGCCCTCGAGTCGCAGCTCGCGCGGATCGACGATGAGCGTGCGGGTCCCGGCCGACTCGAAGTGTTCCTGCAGCGCGAAGAACTCCGTCTCGGTCTTCACGCCCGGCCAGTCGACGATCGCGATCGCCGGCCCGCCCGCCGCGTGAGGCGCGCGTCCACTCCTCCGGAACAGCTCGAGCAGGGCCTGCCTCAGCGGTTCCAGCATCGGCATCGGAGTGAGCGGGAACCGTCCGGCGAACTCCTTCACGAGCGGCAGCTCGAGGAACCGGGCCTCCAGCTCGTTGGTGTCGTTCATGCCGCTCGACCCGTCGGTGTTGACCTCCAGGATGCGGAACCGCTCGCCGTCGTGGAACGAGTCGAACCGCAGCACCGGCACCGCGCTGGGCTGCGGGCCCGCCTGGAGAATCAGCGACTCGACCCGCGGGTCGACCGGGAACTGGCGCCGCACCTCGGCGTGCTCCAGATAGAGCCGGGCCACCTTCTCGAGCAGCGCCGTCAGCGCCTCGGTGATCCGGGCCATCGCCTCGAGCGCCGGCCGCCCGAGCACGTACGGGTGCAGGAAGGTCTTGAGCACCTTGCCCCCGTAGAACACGCGCCGGGCGGTCAGGCGGCACACCATCGACTCGAACTCGGACCGCGCGCGATCCGGGTCGGCGAGGATGTGCTGCCGGAAGCTCGAGTGGAACAGGGCCTCGAGACCGTCGGGAGCGCCGGTGCGGGGAGGCTGGGAGGGAGCCGTCATGTTGAGTGCGGCGGAGGGCGGGACGGGTCCAAGATACCATCGCTCCCGGGTGGTCCGCCGGTCGCTCCCCGGGGCGGGCGGGAAGGGCGGGCGACCGAGCGGCAAGGTCGGTGTGAGGCGGCCGGCCGGCTCTGTCGGCGGCCCGGCCGGGTCGCAATGCACTCTCCGAGGCTGTAGGCTGTGGATCGTAGACGGATGGAAAGGCGAGAGCTTCGCTCCCTGGCTGCGAGCCTTCCTCCGGCCCCCGTCCCCGCCGGATTCATCCCGGGCTGCAACGGTTCACGGGAGTCGTCGACCAGGAGGTCCCTTCCACATGGATGGCCTGCTCACGTTCCTGTTTGGTAGCACGTTGGTGGTTGGCTTCTTCTGGGCCATCGGCGAGGCCGTCCGGCGGACCATCCTCTTCTTCATCAGGGGGCCCGGCGGAGCCTCTGCCCAGCCCACCCGCGCCGGAGGAGACAACGAGGGCCAGCTCCTGCGCATGCTCTTCCGCGAGTTGCACGGGCTGGATCTGCTCCGCGAGAAGGTGCGTTCGCTGGCGACGGCCGAGCAGATGCCCGAGTCGACGGCTAGCCGGCTGGAGGGAGCGCTGGCGGGACGGCGCCGTGCTCTCTACACGCGAGTGCTTGCGATGGAGGACTCGAACCTGCTGGCCTCGTCGCGCAAGAACGAGGTCATGCGGGACCTGCTCAGCGAACTCTACGCCGGCGGCCGGTTGCTGCTGGACGACTACCGACATCTGCAGCGGCTGCTCGACGAGGAAGCGATTCGCGGCTCGGTCGGGGCGATGCCCAGGGCCGCCCGGCAAGAGCGTGAGGCGACGCCGGTGATACCACCCGCGCCGGTGGTCCCGCCGCCGCCGCCTGACGCGGTGCCTGAGCTGTCGCCCGAGTCGGTAAACGCGTTGCGGCGGGAGCTTGCCGGCGTCGAGCCGGCCGCCGCGGGCGGCATCCAGCCGCTCACCCGCACCGCCACGGGAATCCGGGGGGCCGAGACCGAGGACGAAGAGTCCGCGGAAGATCAGGAGATCCTGATTCTCGAGGAGAAGTCGGCCATCGACGAGGACCGGGCCGTCCTGGAGGCCGACCTGCCCGAGGAGCTGGCGCCGGAGCCCGCGGAGGCCGAGGAAGGGCCGCCGCGCGAGAGCGTGCTCGCGACCTTCCTGCGAGAGACGAACCTGCGCTGGATCGAGGTCGTGAGCGGTCTCTGCATCCTGATCGCGATGGCCATCGGCGTCTCGGTGCTGGCCCAGCAGTGGGAGTCCATTCCTCCGTTCGCCAAGTTCATGCTCGGGGCGGGCGTGAGCGTCACGCTGCTGGCCCTGGCGCCGCTGGCGTCGAGCCGCGCCGGCTTGGCGGGCACCGGAATCGCGCTGGCGACACTCGGCTTGCTGTCGCTGCCCATCGTCGGGGTGGGGGCGCGCGCGTTGCTCGGAGACAGCTGGTTCTTCTGGCCGCTGACGGCGCTCTCCGTCGCGTGGGCCGGCGTGCTGGCCCGGCCGGCCGCGCGTATCGCCCTGGGGCATGACGGTCCGGTCTTCGCCTGGACCTACGTGGCCGCGGCCTTCGCCAGCGCCTTCGCCTGGCCCGAGGGCGGCGGCTATCTGCATCTGCTCTTCACGCTGATCTGCTTCGATACGGTGCTGCGCTCCGTGACCGAGGCCCAGGCGCTGCCGCTGGCGCTGGTCTATCTCTACTCGTCCCTGGCGGCGCTGCCGGCCTATCACGGCTTTTCGGGCGCGGAGGGCGTGCCCGGAGGCGTGGTCGGCGTCTACGTCGAGCTGGCCGGCGCCTACCTCGCCGTCTGGACGCTGCGGCTCGAGAGCAGCCAGGAACGCCGGGCCATGGCGCTCATCGGGGCGGCAACCGCGGCGGTCATCGGCATGCTCGCGGCGGCGGGTGGGGGGCTGCAGGGCAATCCATACCTGCTCGCGGCTGCCGCGCTGGCGATTCCGTGCATGGCCGTGCAGGCCTGGCGGACGCGTCAGGCGGTGGCGGTCTGGGTGGCCACGCTGGCGGCCTCGGTGGCCTATGTGAGCCTGATCCAGCTCGTGGCGCCGGAAAACGGCTCGAATGGCCTCTACTACCTGCCGTTCGTCGCGCTGATGGCGAGAGCGGGCGCCTGGTTGCGCGCGACGGAGGGCGCGGAGATGGCCTGGCCGCTCTTCACCGCCGCCGGCGCGTTCGGGGGCTACATCCTGGCCGAGGGTGTCGCCAGACCCCAGCACGGCCGGTTCAGCCTGGCGATCTCCGCGGCGGCGGCCGCGGCGGCCGCGGTGCGCTGGCCCCTGCGAGAGCTGGTGTTCTGCGCCGGCTCGCTGGCCACGGTGGCGACGCTGCTCGCGCTCTACCCCGGGAGCGCCGACGCAGGGTTCTTCCGGACGGCCGGGATGACCCTGACCGGGATCGCCCTGGCCTACGCCGCGCTCGCCCACGCCTTGCGCGGCTGGTCGGCCACGGTGGCGACGAACGTCTCCTGGACCGGCGACGTGTTGGAAGATGCCCAGGAGCGCCCGGGAGAGGCGTCGCTCGACTGGCGGGCCCCGCGGGCGAACCTGACCGGCGAGCATCCGCTGGCAACCCTGGCCGCGGTGCTGCTGATCCTGGCGATCCCGCTGTTGCCTTTCATCCTGGCCGGCCCTGCTCCCCAGGCCGGGGCCTTTCACGCGGGGCCGCTCTATCCGATGGATGCTCCGGCTCCAATGGGTCCCTTCCCTCTCGTGGCCGCGGGCATGGCCGCCGCCTGGGAACTGACTCGCCGGTTGCTCGGACAGCGTTCGATGGAGTACCCGGTTCTCCTCTTCCTGGCGGCCGGCGCCACCGCGGCGATCCTCAGGATCCTGCCGGCCACCCAGACGATGCGCTTCGGCTTCGTGGAGTCGCTGTGGCTGTCGTTGCCGCCGTGGTTCCAGGTGCTCGAGGTGCTGGCCCTGATGTCCGCGGCGCTGGCCCTGGTCGCGGGCTGGACCCGGCGCTCCGCGGATGCGGCCCGGGAAGGCCTGTTCACCGGCTCGGTCTGGGCTGACGTCGCGCTGCTGTTCGCCATCGCGCCCTTCCTCGCCACCGCGTCCCAGCCGCTGGAAGTGACCCCGGCGCTCATCCCCTTCACGCTGGCGTTCACGATGCACTGGGTCAACCGCGCGTGGGGCCGCGCGGCGGTGCTCTACGTGACGGCGCTCCTGTTCGTCGACGGCCTCTACCTGGCCGCGGGGTTGGCCGGACTGGCCGGTCCACGGCACGCGCTCGCCGTCTCGGGCCTGGCGCTCGCCTGTGGTCTCGCCGCCTGGGCGCTCCGCGGCTGGTTCGCGCGGCAGATGGAGCCGGACACCGGTTCGTCGATCGTGGAAGCCGGCCGGAGCCCGGTGGCCGACGTCGGCCTCGCGCTGCTCCTGGGAGGCAGCCTTCTCCCTGCCCTGGCCCACTACGTACCGGCGTTGCCCCACCTGCTGGGGCTCGGCCTCCCCTCCGCCCTGGCCTGGGAAGACCGGGCCCTGCCCTTCGTGGCGGTGGCGTTCCTCCGGCTCTTCGTGATGGCCAGCAGCAGTTCCCTCTCCATCCGGGGGGTGCAGACCGCCGTGGGCCTCGCCGGCGTGCTCGCGCTGGTCGACTGGTTCCTGCCTCGAGAACTCTACATCCTGGCCTTCGCGGCGCTGGCCGGGGCCGCCTGGGCGCTCGCCAGGCTGGCCGGCGATCCCAACCTCGTCCGCAACCTGCGGTTCGCCGCCTTCGGCCTTGCCGCCTGGCCAATCGCCCTCGTCCTCTCCTCCCCCGGCTGGGAGCCGGCCAAGGCCGCGCTCGCCACCGCCCCGCTCTGGCTCTCGACCGCGGTCTACTTCGGGCTCGCCGCCGACGGGCTGCGGCCGGCAGCCTCCTGGGCCGCCTACGCGCCGCTCCTGGCCATCTCCGGCAAGCTCTGGCAGGGCCTCGTCCTGGCGGGCTTCTGCCCCGTCGGACCGGTCTCGGTCTGCTGGATGCTGCTGCTGCCCTGCGCCGTCGGCCTCGCCGCCGCCACGCTGTTCCGGAGCAGGGTGCCGGCGCTCGAACTGCAGACCGCCGGGGTGCGGCTCTCGCTCGTCGGCACCGGCCTGGCCCTCGGTGCCGCCCTGTTCCAGTCGCTGGGCCTGCAGCCCCTCGGATGCCTGGCCGGCGCCGCGTTGCTGCACGCCCTGGCCATTCCTCTCTTGCGTAATGCCGAAGTTACCCGGATCGCGGCCGTGACCACCTCGGCCACGGCTCTCTATGCCTCGCTCTGGGCCGTTAGCCGCGCGGGGATGGTCGAGCCGGGAGGGCTCGCCAGTTACGGAGAGTTCGTGGCCACCCTGGCCGTGACGGCGCTCCTGCTGGCCCGGCTGTGGGAGACCCTCCGGAAGCGGGCCGAGGCCGGTCGAGCCTTGCCGCCGGGCCTGGAGCCCGTCACGGCGGGCGGCGTCGAGGGCATCCTCTCGGCCGGCAGTTTCGCAGCCGCCTGGATCGCCACGCTGGCCGTGTTCGGCGATCCGCGTTCGCTGGCCTGGGCGTGGGCCTGGCTGGCCGTCGCCGCCGCCGTCCAGGCGTCGCTCGACCTGTGGAAGAGCTGGGACGCCGCCTCGTTCGGCTTCGGGATCGCCCTGGCCGCCACCGCCTTCCGCGCGCTGGGAGCGCTGCTTCGCGGGCTCGGCTGGCTCGACCTCGAGATCCTGGCGCTGCAGGCGGTGCTGGCCGTCGGGCTCGCCTTCGTCTACGAGTCGCCGCCCCCCTGGGCCGCCCGGTTGCTGGGCCGCCCCCCCGTGCGCAAGCTGGCCCTGTGGATGGCGCTGGCTTCGCTGCTCCCGCTGGCGGGCACCCTGGCCCCGTTCCGCGAGGTCGCGGTCGGCCAGTTCGCGGTCGTCCCGGGCGGCCTGCTGACGGTCATCTCGGGCTGCTTCGCGCTCATCAACCTCTGCGTCTTCTTCTTCGTGACCGCAGCCCGCCGCCAGGAGGCCTGGCGCGTCTACGCCGGCGAGGCGGTGCTGGGGCTCATCTACGCCTACCTGCGCTTGACGCACGTCATCGGGGTCACCTTCTTCGGGCAGGTGGGCATCGTGGTGGTCAGCTTCGCCCTGCTCGAGGCCGCGTCGATCGCCAAGCGCGCTCGCTCGGAGGTGTTCGTGGAGCCTCTCCGCAACACCGCGATGGCGCTCCCGATCTGGCTGGCAATCCGGGCCCTCTTCCTCTACGACGACGTCAGCTCGACCCTGATGGGCCGCGAACTGGATCGCGCCGCGCTCATGGCGATGGTCGCCGCCTTCTACGGCATCTCGGGCCGCTGGGAGAGCAGCCGTGCCCAGGCCCTGCTGTCGATGGGGTTCGCCAACGTCTCGCTCGCGATGGTCTTCCGGAACCACCTGCAGCTCGAGAACATCGACTTTTACACCATCCCGATCGGCGCCAGCATCCTGGGCTTCGCCGCGGCCATTCGCAAGGAGCTGACCGCCGCCCAGTGGGACAATCTGCGCCTGCTCGGCTTGCTCTGTCTCTACGTCGCGCCCGCCGCCAAGTGCCTGCGCACCGCCGACCCCGCCGAGTTCTGGGTGCTGTTCTCGATGGGGCTGGCCGGCTTCCTCATCGGCATGCTCTACCAGCTCCGCAACTTCTTCGTCTTCGGCCTGCTGTTCACGTTCATCGCCCTGGTAAGCCAGCTCGTCCACCGGATCGACTTCTCCACCAGCGGGATGCTGATCTTCTTCGTCATCGGCGCCGTCGGCCTCTCCTCGGCCGCCATCGGGCGCCAGTACCGCGAGAAGCTCGAACGGCTGGTCGCCGAGATCAAGAGCTGGGAGTAGTGGCCTGTCTCGGGGGCTCTGCCCTGAGTTATGGACAGATCGTGAAAGGCCTGATTGGAACAGAGGAAAGCAACCTCCTGGAGCTCCGCTCCAGACCTCGCCGTGGGGCTGCTCCGCCAAGCGGGCAGCCCCGGAAGTCGAAGCTGGGGTTGCCACCCCAGACCCCCTCGCCCCTGGCCCCCCCGATGACTGGAGTGAGTCTTGCCCACGTTCCCAGCCAGGAGTCATCGAGAGTGTCGCACAGGCCTCAATCGCTCTTCTCAATGCCGGGTCCAGGGTGGGGCTCCCACCCTGGCAGTGAGCCCCGGCAGCAGTGCCGAGGGCGAACGCCATCTTGCGCACGCGCCAGCGTGCACGTGCAAGATGGCCGGGGGACAGCGTCCCCGGCAGGTTACTGAGTTCGACTCTCGCGGAGCCTCTCACCTCAGTCTGCCCGTCCAGCGCCCGTGCGACCGCTGCTCGTGGGGTGGGATAATGGTCTCAGATGCTCCTGCCCATCGGTGACCAGCCCAATCCACGCGGGACAGCGGTGGTCAACGGCACGCTGATCCTCTTCAACGTCCTGCTGTTCCTGCTGGTCACCGTCCCCCTTGGCTCGCAGGCCATCGACCCCAACGTGCCCGGGGCGGTCGACTACGTCTGGACGATCTCTCACTCGACCGGAGAGTACGTCGCAGCGTTGCTCGAGCAGCTCTCGGCCTACGACCTCTACGTCTACCAGCACGGTTTCCGGCCGGAGGCGCCCAGCCTGCAGGCTCTCTTCTTCTCGATGTTCCTGCACGCCGGCTGGATGCACCTGCTGGGGAACATGCTGTTCCTCTGGATCTTCGGCGACAACGTCGAGGCCCGGCTGGGCCGCCTGGGATACCTGCTGAGCTATCTCGGCACCGGGGCGGTGGCGACGCTCTTCCACGCCCTGCTCCAGTGGGGCTCGCCGCTTCCGATGATCGGCGCCTCCGGGGCCATCTCGGGAGTCCTCGGGCTGTACTTCGTCTGGTTCCCGGAGAACCGGGTGCGGATGTTCCTCTTCCTCTACTGGTATGTCGACGTGTTCCTGGTGCCAGCTCGCTGGGTCCTCGGTTTCTATCTGCTGGTCGAGAACCTGCTCCCCTTCCTGCTCGGCGGGGGCGTCGGCAGCGTCGCCTACAGCGCCCACATCGGCGGCTTCGTCGCGGGCGTGGCGCTGGCCCACGCCGTCAACCTCGTCGCGCGACGCCGCGAACCGGAGCGGCCCGGCGCCGAGCCTCTCGAGGACGAGCGGCCCCTCGACGAGGAGGGCGAGCAGGGCGAGGCCGCCCGCTCGAGCCGGGTACACCGCGCGCTGCGCCAGGGTCGTCCCGAGCTTGCGGTTCGCGGCTACTTCGAGCTGCACGGCCGCGAACGGGCCAGGCTCTCCTCGGCCCAGGTCCTGGCGATGGGCGACTGGCTGCTGGAGCAGAACCGGCCCGACGTCGCGCTCACGCTGTTCCAGCAGTTCCTCGCAACGCACCCGCGGGACCCGGGCGCCGCCGCCGTGCACGTCCGCTGTGGCCTCATCCGGCTCTACCGGCACGGCCGGCCCACCGACGCCTACCAGCACCTGGAAGCCGCGATGCGGCTGGGCGCTCCCGTCGAGTTGCACCCGCAGATCGATCAGGCGCTGGCCGACATCGAGCGGCTGCAACGGCTGCAGGGCCAGTGGGGGCGGTGAGGCTCGAGGCTCGAGGCTCGAGGAAGGGCCTTCCGGTTGACGCTGGCGACACACGCGAGTAGCTTCGGGGTATGAGTTCCGACTCGGGCGGCCACGCGGGGCGGGAGATCGACTGGGCCGACCTGGTCGACTACTTCGCGGCCGCGTCGCGGTCCAGGCGCCGGAGGGGGGCCGGCAAGCCGCTGCTCGGTCTCGAGTACGAGGTGCTGCCGGTCGAGCCGCTCACCGGGCGGGCCCGGCCGTTCGTGGGGCAGGAGGGCCGCGGGGCCGGCACCGTGGAGGCGGCCTTTCTCGGGTTGCTGGAGCGGCCCGGCTACTCGGTCGCTGCTGGGGACGGCCGGCCCACGATGCTCCTGCACGGCTCGGCCGCGGTGAACCTCGAGCCGGGCGGGCAGTTCGAGCTGACCGGTTCGCCGGTGGAGGACCTGCACCTGGCAGCGGACGAATTGCGTCGGATGGCGGCCGACTTCGCCGCAAGCGCCGCGCAGCAGGGGTTCATCTTCCTGAGCCACGGGGCCCAGCCCGTGACGCAGGCTTCCGAGATCGGGATGGTGCCGAAGCGGCGGTACCGCATCCTGGCCGAGCAGCTGGCCCGTCACGGCGGCCGGCGTTACCTCGACATGATGATGCGGACCGGCTCGATCCAGCTCAACTTCGACTACGAGGATGAGGCCGACGCCGGCCGCAAGCTGCGCGCAGCACTGCTGGCGGCACCCGTGGCGACGGCGCTCTTCGCCAACTCGCCTTTCGAGGAGGGCCGGCCGTGCGGTCTGCTCTGCGGCCGCGGCGCCGTCTGGCGCGAGACCGATCTGGCCCGCACCGGCCTGGTGCCGCCCGCGCTCGACGGCGACTGGTCGTTCGAGCGGTACGCGCGCTGGGCGGCCGCCATTCCCTCGGTGTTCGTGCGAGACGAAGATGGTGGCGTGGCTCCCGCCCCGGAGGCGACTTTCGCCGAGCTGATGTCCGCGGGGATTCGCGGCCGGCGGCCGATCCTGGCCGACTGGGAGCTGCAGCTCTCGGCCATCTTCACGGCGGTGCGGCTCAAGCAGGTGATCGAGATCCGGTGCTGCGACTCGACGCCCCCCGGCACCCAGATGGCAGGGCCGGCCTTCTGGACGGGGCTGCTCTACCATCCCGCCTCCCTGGCGGGCACGCTGGAGCTGCTGGCTCCGTTCGCCGGCGACTGGCATACCTTGCAACGGGCGGCCTGCCGTGACGGGCTGCAGGCCCCGGCAGGGCCGTCGACCTGCCTGCGAGACCTGGCGCTCGAGCTGGTCGCCCTGGCGAGGGCGGGCTTGAAGGCGCGAGGGCTGGACGAGGAGCGCTACCTGGAGCCGGCCGAGCAGTGGGCCGACAGCGGGCGACAGCCGGCTCGGCAGGCGCTGGAGTGTTTCGAGCGAGGGGGCCTGGCGGCCGTGCTCGAGCGGGATCGGCTGCGCGAGGGGATGTGAGCTTCCGCTCGCAACCGTCCGCTCGGTCTTCCCTCGAGCCTCATGCCTCGAGCTTCGAGCCCCCGAGGGGGCCAGTCAGACGACCCGCGTGATCCCGGGCCGAGTCAAGATCTGGCGCAACTTTTCCCGGTCGAGCGTGACGGTCCCCGCGAGATAGGCCTTCAGCAGGTCGATGCGGTCGCCGCCGAAGAAGACGACGTCGTCGACGAGAAAGGTCGGCACGCCGGTGGCTCCGCGTTCGAGGGCAAACTCGGTGTTCTTCTTGAGCTTCTGCCGGGCAGGCGAGCTGCAGAGCGTCTCCTCCGGATCCTGGTCGATACCGAGCGAGGCCAGGACGCGGCGGAGGGTGGCCGGCTCGTCCAGCGGCTGCCCGTCTTTCCAGCCGGCGCGGAAGTAGGCGTGCGTCAGGCGGCGGCGATCGGCCCCGTCCTGCAGGGCGCAGACCGATCGCAAAGCCATCACCGGGTTGAAGGGGTGGGCCGGGGGGCCTTCGAAAGGGATACCCAGGTAGTGGGCCCGCATCAGGATGTCCTGGAGGTTGATCTCGCGCTGACGCGGGTCCTCACCGGGCCCGCGGGCGTTGCGCCGGGCGAGGAAGGTGCCGAAGACGACCGGCGAGTAGTCGAGCTGGAGGTCGAGCGGCTCGTCGCGGAGGAGGAGTTCGCTGGCCAGGTAGGAATAGGGGCTGATGAAGTCGAAGAAGAAGAAGATACTCATGGAATCTCGGCGGCTATTCTAGACCAGAAGCGAGCCGGAGGGGAGTTGCGAAAAATCGGTGACCCGCGGCAACCTTCGGGGTCGAACGGCGGTAGTGTCATGCGGAAGGCAGACGGTTCACCCCGTCCGGCTGGTCATGTCCCCGGGTTCGGGACGGCCCAAGAGGAGCATCATGATTCGAAGACTGTCGATTTCCACGCTCACCGCCATCTTGCTGTTGACGGTTGCCGCCCTGGCGCCCGTGCTGGCTGACGTCAACCATGTGTTCAACACGCTCGACACGCCGGGCAAGGAAGGCAACTCCTACGTCCGGGTGATCACGGAGAACGTCGAGGCCTGGTACGCGCGCTGGTACATCATCAGCAACGCGAAGCAGACGATCGACACGACCTACTTCATCGTCGAGAACGACGTTTTCGGCAAGTCGTTCGTGGGGCTGCTGCTCAAGAAGGCGAAGGAGGGCGTGCAGATCCGGTTGATGGTCGACGCCCGCGGCACCAAGGGCCTGGCCCGCACCTTCCTCGGGCAAGACTACCTGCAGGAACTGATGCAGCAGAAGGGCGTGGCCATCAAGGTCTACAACCCGATTCACAAGGCGCTGCTGGCGATCCCGCAGGACATCCGCACGCCGATTGC
The DNA here is from genome assembly GCA_964610245.1 of uncultured bacterium. Classification (GTDB taxonomy): domain Bacteria; phylum Muiribacteriota; class UBA6191; order JACPRK01; family JACPRK01; genus CAZSVK01. The sequence goes on along the minus strand of CAZSVK010000025.1, from coordinate 1,155 downwards.
CTCCAACCACGACAAGCTGGTCATCTGCGACGGCCAGTGGGTCATCACCGGCGGACGCAACATCTCGAAGAACTACTTCGCTGCCTGGAAAGACCTGCCCAAGGCCTACCGCGACACCGACATCATCATCCACGGCGTGAATATCGCCACCGCCGCTCGGCAGGCCTTCGAGCTGGAGTTCAACTACCTGCCGAACACCGAGATCAACAAGGACTGGTTCAACTTCGACAGCCGCAACGTCGAGCTGGAACTCGCCCGGCGCGCGATGGAGCAGCACCTGCTCGGCAACGGACTGACCGACCCGTCCAAGCTGACCGACCACGGCGATCTGCTGAAGGAGCTCAACACGGAGCTGGCGCAGTACCCCGGCCTCGTAGGTTTCGCGGCCTACAAGCCCTTCGGCGGCGAGCGGATGTATCCGACCAAGCTGCTCGACAAGTCCTCGCTGACCGGCGACAAGAACGAGATCACACCGGCCATCATCCGTTTCTTCGACGCCGCTCAGAAGAAGATCGTCATCCAGAACCCATACGTGGTTCTCACCGGCCAGGCCAGGGAAGCTCTGCAGCGAGCCGCTGCCCGCGGAGTGCCGATCTATCTGCTCACCAACAGCCCCGACAGCAGCGATAGCTTGCTGACCCAGGCCATGTTCGTGAAGGACTGGAAGAACATCCTCAAGTCGATGCCGACGATGCGCATCTTCGCCTACCGAGGGCCGGCGAAGGTTCACGCCAAGGTGATGAGCATCGACGATCAGATCACCATCATCGGCACCTACAACATGGACCCGATGAGCGAGCAGATCAACAGCGAGTGCGTCGCGGTCGTCACCTCCACCGCCTTCGGCACTCAGAACCGCTTGCGAATCGAGAACGACGCCAAGAACGCCGTCGAGTACAAGATCCGCCTCGGCGCCAACGGCGAGCCGGAGCAGGTCGTCGGCCCCTCCGATCACGTGAAGGCCTCGGCTCTGGACGCCGTCAACAAGGCCCAGTTGCTGAGCTTCTTGCGGCCCATCATCTGAGGCCCGTTCCCCTCCGACAAGACCCTCGACCGGGCGCCGGCATCTCGCCGGCGCCCGGTCTGTCATGACCACCCCGGGCCTCGGGAACACCCCGTGCTAGAGTGGGTCACAAGAGGGCGAAGAGACCGGCG
>CAZSVK010000024.1:0-24526 GCA_964610245.1 uncultured bacterium | reverse complement strand
CCGGGTCCAGGGGGGGGCACCCCTCCTGGCAGGGGTCCGGGGGCAGCGCCCCCGGCAGGGGTCCGGGGACGGCGTCCCCGGCAGCTCGCGCCCCGGCCAGCGCCCCCGACGCATCTCCCGGTTCTGGTCTTCCCCGGTCACCCACGCCCCGCGCCTCCCGCCCCTCCCTCGACAGCCCGGTCACCTGCCTGAGGGGCGTCAAGGAGCAGCGCGCGGAGCTGCTGGGCCGCCTCGGGGTGCGCACCGTCCGCGACCTGGTGCACCTGTTGCCGGTGCGGCACGAGGATCGCAGCCAGCTCACGCCGCTCGCGGCGCTGGCGCCGGGCGTGACAGCCACGATCAGGGCGCGGGTGGAGCGCGTGACTCGAGGGCCGCTCGGACGGCGCCGGGAGCGGTTCGAGGCCCTGCTCGTCGACGGGACCGGCAGCATCGAGGCGGTCTGGTTCAATCAGCCATGGCTGGCGCGAGCGATCGTGCCGGGTCTCGAGGCGCTGTTCCACGGGACGGTGCGGGAGCATGCGGGGCGGGTCGAGCTGTCCTCGCCCGAGCTTTCGCGACTGCCGGAGGCGACCGGGCCGAGCGTGTCCGGGGCGGGGCAGCTGGTGCCGGTCTACCCGCTGACGGCGGGGCTGCACCGGCGCACGCTCGCCCGCATGGTCGGCGAGGCGCTGGAGCTGGCGGCACCCTGCCTGGTCGAGAACCTGCCGGCCGAGCTGCTGGAGAGGCTCGACCTGCCGGGCGCCGCCGAGGCGCTGGCCGAGGCGCACCGGCCCGACGGGCCGGCCGGCCTTCAGCGAGCGCTGGACCGGCTGCGATTCGAGGAGCTGTTCTTCCTGGAGCTGGCGGTGGCGGTGAAGCGACATCTCTTTACCGAGGCTCGCCCGGGCGTGACCATAACAGACTCATCGGGTCTGGTGGACCGTTTGAAACGTAGCCTGCCGTTCTCGCTGACCGGAGCGCAGGAGCGGGCCGTCGCGCAGATCCTCGAGGACCTGGCCAGGCCGCGGGCGATGGCCCGGCTGGTGCAGGGCGACGTGGGTTCGGGCAAGACCGCGGTGGCGCTGGCGGCGCTCATGGCGGCGGCCGGCGCGGGGTGGCAGGGGGCGCTGATGGCGCCGACCGAGATCCTGGCCGGCCAGCACTACCTGGCGATCCGCCGGCTGTGCGCGGAGCTGGGCGTGGGCGTGGAGCTGCTCGTGGGGAGCCAGCGCACGCGTGAACGGCGGGAAGCGCTGGAAGCGATCTCGAGCGGCCGGAGCGCCATCGCCGTCGGGACGCACGCGCTGATCGAGGGCGCGGTCGAGTTCGCTCGGCTGGGGCTGGCGATCGTCGACGAGCAGCACCGGTTCGGCGTCAGCCAGCGGGCGAACTTGCGCGCCAAGGGCGACAACCCCAATCTGCTGGTGATGACCGCGACGCCCATCCCCCGGACCCTGGCGTTGACGCTGTACGGAGACCTGGACGTGTCGGTGCTCGACGAGATGCCGCCGGGCCGCCAGCCGATCGTCACGCGCAGTCTGCCGATGGAGCGTGTCGAGCGGGCCTACGAGCGGCTGCGCCAGGAGGTCTCGCTGGGGCGGCAGGGCTACGTGGTCTGCCCGCTGGTCGAAGAGTCGGAAACGCTGGAGGCGGAGGCGGCCGAGCGCACCTTCTCGGAGGTGCGAGAGCGCTGGCTACCGGGCCTGCGCGTGCACCTGCTGCACGGCCGGATGCCGGGCGCCGAGAAGGCCCGCGTGATGGAGCTGATGCGCAACCGCGAGGCCGACGTGCTGGTGGCCACGACCGTCGTGGAGGTGGGCGTCGACCTGCCGGACGCGACGGTGATGATCGTGCTCGACGCGGAGCGCTTCGGCCTGGCCCAGTTGCACCAGCTACGCGGGCGCATCGGCCGCGGCAGTCAGCCGTCGATCTTCCACCCGGTGGTTCGAACCAGGTCGCGAGCCGCACGCGAGCGCATGGCGGTACTGGAGGGCACCTCGGACGGTTTCGTGGTGGCCGAGAAGGATCTCCGGATGCGAGGCCCGGGCGAGTTCTTCGGGACGCGCCAGTCGGGGCTGGAGAGTCTCCGGGTCGCCTCGCTGCCGCGCGATCTGGCCCTGCTCGAGCAGGCGCGCCGGGAGGCGTTCGCCCTGGTCGCGCGCGACCCCGGACTCACGGCACCCGAGCTGGACGCCACGCGGGTCGAGCTGTTCCGACGCCACGGCGGCTTCGTCGAGCGACGGCACTGACCCTTGGCCCGCCGCCACGCATCCGGTATCCTCGGCGACGATGCGCATCATCGCCGGCAAGTATCGGAGCCGCAGGCTGAACGGTCCCCGCGGGGGGAAGTTCCGGCCGACCGCCGACCGCGTGCGCGAGGCGCTGTTCAACCTGCTGGGGCCGCTCGGCCCCGACGTGGCCTTCGCCGACCTCTACGCCGGCAGCGGGGCCGTGGGCATCGAGGCGCTCAGCCGCGGCGCAGGCCAGGTGGTGTGGGTCGAGGCCCACGGCTCGTCGTGCTGGACGATCCGGCAGAACATCCGCGAGCTGGAGATCGGAAACGAGGGCCGCCTCGTGCAGGCCCGGGCCGAGAGCTTCGTGGCGACCGAGAGCGGCCTTTTCGACGTGGTTTATGCCGACCCTCCGTACGAACTTCCGGTGGAAGACGTGATGGCGGCGCTGGGCGGCCATCCCTTGCTCGCCCCTGACGGCTTGCTGATCCTGGAGCACACGACCCGGCAGACGGCGCCCGCGGCGGCGGGTCGCCTGGCGCTCGAGGAGACGCGGCGCTACGGCGACACGACGCTGAGCCTGTACCGGGAAGCCTGAGAGGTTGTGAAGAAGTCGAGAAGCCAGTCGGGAGCTCCGCCCCCGCCCCCCCGGCAGGGGTGAAGTTCACCCCTGCACCCCCCGATGGCTGGTGGGAGACTTGCTTGACAACATGCCAGGTCTTCCTTCGCTGGGAGAACCGACTCCCGACTGGGTGCGATCCGCACAACCTCCGAGAGGAGGAAAACCACTCAGGTTGCGGCGTCGGATGCCGATAAGATGAGTGCAAGGTGCCCCCGACAACATAGGTCCCGAAGGGAAGGTCATGAAAATCCAGGTCTATCGGGATGGACGGGTGATCATCGACGGTGTCGTGATTGCCCAGACCAATAACCCGCAGGAAGTCTTACGAAGACTCCTGGCCAGCCGCAACAGCGAACTCGTCCTCGATGGGCGAGTTTGTTGTTTTCCGGGGCATGCGCGGCTCGGCGGACCGGCGCCGAACACCCCGGCGCCAGCCAGGCCCCAGCCATTGCTGGGACCCGGCCGGCACCGGGGCCATCGACAGCAGGAACCGCCCTGTCAGGGCTCGAACGGCCGGTTGACGTCGCTTCCGCTGGGCGCCGCGATCGGTTCGGCCTGCTTGGTATCCCCCGTGGGGGTTGGCCGGCAGGTCTTCAGGTAGGGCCAGAGCAGCACGACATCCTGCTTCTGGTCCTGTCCCGACAGGTCGAGCTTGCCACGGAAGGGGCAGAGACCCGGGCTGCTCACGGTGAATTCCCCGGTGCCCTTGGGCACCCCGGAGATCTTGTAGTGGCCTTCCTTGTCGGTGACGGCGACGAGCCGGGAGTTCTCGACCGCGAGGACGACCCGCGCGCCGGCGAGCGGCTCAGGCTTTCCGGTGTAGGTGGCGTCGAAGTCTTCCATCAGCACCGAGCACTTGGTCCCGGGCGTGGGACTGACCAGACGCCGGATGGCCCATTCCGACTTCGGGATGGCGAGGACGGTGCCGGACAGAGTCCCCATCTGGGTCAGGTAGTAGGGCCTCGCCGGATTCTGGCCCGCCTTGAGGACCAGCTTGCTCCGGTACGGATAGTAGCCGGTCTTGTTGACGGTCACCTCGTAGCTGCCCAGCGGCAGCCTCTCCAGCGCGAAGGTGCCATCCTTCAACGTGGAGGTCTTGTAGCTTGCGGCCGTCGGGGTGCCTGGAGAGGAAATCGTGTCTCGAGGGATCAGCGCGACGTCGGCCCGCATGACCGGGGCCTGCCGGTCGCCGTTTCCCGCGAGGACCTGGCCGTTGAAACTGGCCAGAGGCACGAGGAGCTTCACCAGGTAGAGGGCCGTCTTCGGGTGGCCTCCCTTGATGATGCCGATGTTCCGCGTGAACGGAGCGTAACCGTCCTTCTCGATCGTGAGCTTGTAGGAATCGGCCTCGATCTTCGAGAAGAAGAACGAACCGTCCTTGAGCGTGGTGGTCCTGTAGCTCCGGGAGGGCGGAGGCGGATAGATGGCGATCTTGGGTCCGGTCGATTCCAGGACCATCACAGCCCCTCCTACCGCCTCGAGCTTGATCAGGGCTTTCGCCAGCACCCTGCCTTCGTACGACTGGTGCGTCCTGTCCCACACGATGGCGGTCTCGACGAGCTTGGCGTACCGGTTGTGCGCCTCGATGAAGGCATCGTACGCGTGCCGCTTCGCGAAGTCGCCGGCCAGCTTGTTCTTCTCGACCGCCAGGAAGTTCCTCAGGCTGTTCGAGCGCTGCTCCTTGGCCACCTTCAGCTCTCCGACGTACGGGTTGTCTCGGCACCAGACCTTCAGCTCCTGGGGCTCGGCAGGGAGCGGCGGGTGAACGAACGTGTCGGGCAGAGTCCAGGCGGTTGCCGCCGGCGCCATGCACATCACCTGGAGAACGACCAGTACGACTGCCAGAGTTGTGGACCAACGCATTCTCTTCCTCCTCGCTGTTGTTGCGGCGGACTCCGCCCGGGTCCGCCCGGGGGGCGAGAGTCGGCTCCCGGAGCCTCCGTCGGGAACAGGCTCGCACCCATCCGAGTCTCAAGCGTATCCGACGCGCCCGACAACCGGAAGGTTTGCAGAATCTTCCGGTGCGTCCAGCACGCGAAACATGAACGGAGACTCGCCGGCGTCCGGCGAATCGCGGTCCGGCTGACGCGTCGCGTTAGCCCGAGCAATCCCGGGAGCCCCGATTTCCCGGGTAGAAGCCGCGCCCCGAGACCGATTGCCGCGCCGTGTGAAACCACTTGAGCCCGAGGCGGCTGCTTGCTAGAATCCCTGGCCCGGTCCCGGGCGTTTTTTGTTGTCCTCGGGTTCCACGCAATCCAACGTGTCCGCCATCCTCCATCTCGTCGACAGGCTCACCGAGCTGGTTCCCTCCTCCCGCGTGAGGGCCGTCCGGGCGCCCAGCTACGGCGAACAACTCTTCGAGGATCACTTCGCCGGCTTTCCCATCGTGCCCGGCGCCTTGATGATCGAAGCGATGGTCCAGAGCGCCCAGTGGCTGGCGCGGGCGAGCACGGGCTTCCCGTCGGCCGATTTCCGCGTGAAGAAACTCGAGCGCGCGGTCTTCAGCGACTATGTCAGGCCGGGCTCCGTCATGGAGATCGACGTCGAGCAGTCGGCTCCGCTGGCCTATCGCGGCACGATCCTCGTCGCCGGCAAGAAGGCGGCGTCGGCCCGCTTCGAGCTGGAACGTCACGACCTGGACGGCTCGCGACTGGCGGTGCGCCGTGGAATGGACCGGCTGGAAGAGACCTTCGATCGCCTGGGCGGCCCCGCGCTGCTGGGCGCCGGAGGGAGGGAGCACTAGATGAAACTGGCGGGCAAGGTCGCTCTCGTGACGGGGGGCTCCCGGGGCATCGGCAGGGCCGTGTGCCTGGAGCTGGCCGCGCGGGGCGCGGACGTCGCGGTCAACTACACCCAGGGCGAGGAAGCGGCCGACGCGGTGGTCGAGGCGATCCGGGAAGCCGGCTGCCGGGCCTTCCCGGTGCGCGCCGATGTGTCCGACGAGGCCCAGGTCCAGCAGATGATCGAGATGGTGACCCACGACCTGGGCCCGGTCGAGCTGCTCGTGAACAACGCCGGCATCCACCAGGACGGGTTGGTGGTCTCGATGAGCCGACAGTCTCTCGACCGCGTGATGGCGGTCAACGTGGGCGGCTGCTTCAACTGCACCAAGGCGGTCGTGCCGGGCATGATGATGGCCCGCAAGGGACGCATCATCAACCTCAGCTCGATCGTCGGCCAGCGCGGCGGCAAGGGCAAGGCCAACTACGTCGCCTCGAAGGCGGCCATCGAGGGGTTCACGCGGGCCTGCGCCATCGAGCTGGCCCCCAAGGGCATCACCGTCAACGCCATCGCCCCGGGGATGATCGTGACCGACCTGACCGAGGATCTGCGGCAGCGCCACGGCGAGCAGTACATGCAGAAGATCCCGCTCGGACGTTTCGGCGAGCCACAGGACGTGGCCAACCTCGTCGCCTTCCTCGCCTCCGAGATGGCCTCCTACATCACCGGCCAGGTCTTCGCCGTCGACGGAGGCCTCGGCCTGGCGTCGAACATCTGAAGGCCCTCGCCTCCTCAAGCCTCAAGCCTCCTCCCGACTCCCGACTCCCGACTCATGAAGTACGTACTGGTCGACAGATACCTCGAACTCGTCCCCGGCGAGCACGCGACCGCCGTGAAGAACGTCCCACTGGGCGAGGATTACCATGCCGCCCCCTGTCTCGAGCCTGCCTATCCGCCGTCCCTGCTGATGGAGACGATGGCCCAGGCGGCCGGCATGCTGATCGCCGTGACGTTCGACTTCCAGCGCAAGACCGTGCTCGCCAAGATCGAGACCGCCGAATTTCCGTCGTCCGCGTTGCCCGGCGACAGCATCCAGGTGCAGGCCGGTTTTCTCGAACGGCTCGGGGGGCATTGCCGGATGCAGGTGACCTCGTCGGTGGGCGAGCGAACGGTGGGCCGGATGACCGGCCTCTTCACCGCGCTCGAACTGGACAAGAACGAGGGCCACGCTTTCGACACCCCCGAATTCGCCCGCGCCCGCGAGAGCGCGCTCAAGTGCCTGGGCGTCCGGGAACTGCTGGATAGGGCCCGCGAGGCCCGGGGCCCCGAGGCCGAGGGAGGATCGTGACCGTGGACAGACCAGCGAGCCGCAGGGTCGTGGTGACCGGACTCGGCGTCGTGACGCCGGTGGGCCTGGGGATGGCCGACTTCTGGAAGGCCCTGCTCGAAGGGCAGTCCGGCGTCGACACGATCAAGTCATTCGACGCCTCCTCCTTCCCGACGCGGTTCGCCGCCGAGGTGAAAGGCTTCGACGGCCGGCGCTACGTCGACAAGCCCAAGGCGCTCAAGCTCATGGGAAAGAACATCCAGTTCGGCCTCGGGGCGGCGCGGATGGCGGTCGACGATTCCGGGCTGGCTCTCGAGAAGGAAGACCCCTCGCGCCTGGGCGTCGTGATGGGAGCGGGCATCGTCAACTCGAACCTCTTCGAGCTGGCCACCGCCATCACCCACTCGCTGGATGATTCGGGTCAATTCGACCTGGGCCGCTTCGCCGTGGAGGGCAAGGACCAGCTCTTCCCCCTCTCGCTGCTCAAGCACCTGCCCAACATGGTGGCCGGCCACATCAGCATCCTGCACAACTGCCAGGGCACCTCCAATACCATCACCACCGCCTGCGCCTCGGGGACGCAGGCGCTCGGCGAGGCCTTCCGCGCCATCGCCCGCGGCGACGCGGAGGTCATCCTCTCGGGCGGCTCCGACTCGCGCATCGAGCCGCTGGGCCTGACCGGCTACTGCCTGCTCGGCGCCCTCTCGACCCGCAACGACGACCCCACCCGGGCGAGCCGTCCCTTCGACAAGGAACGCGACGGTTTCGTGATGGGCGAGGGGGCCGGCGTGGCGGTGCTCGAATCGCTCGAGCATGCGCGCGCGCGGAGCGCCCGCATCCATGCCGAGGTGCTCGGCTACGGCTGCTCGGCCGACGCCTTCCGCGTGACCGACCTGCACCCCGACGGCCGCGGCTGCACCCGCGCGATGAAGGTGGCGCTCGCCGACGCCGGGCTCGAGCCGGCCAGCATCGACGTGATTGCCGCCCACGGCACCTCGACCCCGCAGAACGACCGGGTCGAGACGCTGGCCATCAAGCAGGTCTTCGGCGCCGCGGCCCGCACCGTGCCGGTCAGCGCCATCAAGTCGATGATCGGCCACCTCGGCGCCGCCTCGGGCGCGGTGCAGTTCGCCGCCACCGTCCGGATGCTGCAGGAGGGCATCATCCCGGCCACCATCAACTACGAGGTGCCCGACCCCGAGTGCGACCTCGACACGGTGGCCCACGAGCCCAGGCGTATCCAGCTCACCACCGCCCTCTCGAACAGCTTCGGTTTCGGCGGCCAGAACGCCGTCCTCGTTCTGCGCCGGTGGAACGAACCGCCGGCCGGAGGAGTCGCGTGACATCCGGCGCGCGGAGGGCGGTCGTCACCGGCCTGGGCCTGGTCACCCCCCTTGGCCTGGGGACCGAGCAGAACTGGCAGGCGCTGCTGGCCGGCCGCTCGGGCATCCGCCGCATCCGCTCGTTCGACGCCGGGAAGTTCGCCACCCAGATCGCGGGCGAGGTTCCCGACTACGATCCGATCCCCTACCTGCCGCCGGGCGAACGCCTTCCCGAGGCCGCGCAGAAGCACACCCGCTTCGCCGTCACGGCGGCGCGCATGGCCTGGGACGACGCCGGCCTCGCCGAGCGCCCGCCCGAGCGCGAACGGCTCGGCGTCTTCCTGGGCGCGGGCAAGGGCACCGGCCTGAGCGACCTGCACCATCTGGTGCCGCTCTTGATGCGCAGCCTGGAGCCTGACAGGCAGGTCTCGCTGCCGCGATTCTGGCAGGCGGCGCGCGAACTGATGCCCCCCACCGTCGAGATGGAGGCCGAGCCTTCCCGGGCGGCCGTCCTGCTGGCGACGATGTACGGCGCCGAGGGCCCGTTCTCGACCTGTCTCACGTCGTGCGCCGCGAGCAGCCAGGCGATCGGCGAGGCGCTGCGGGCCATCCAGTACGGCACGGCCGACGTGGCCCTCTGCGGGGGCAGCCACTCGATGATCACGCCGCTCGGGCTGATCGGCTTCTCGCTGCTCAACGCGCTGTCGACCCGCAACGACGAGCCCGAGAAGGCCAGCCGTCCCTTCGACCGCGAGCGCGACGGCTTCATCCTGGCGGAGGGCGCGGGCATCCTCGTGCTCGAGGAACTGGAGCACGCCCGCCGGCGCGGTGCCCGCGTCTACGCCGAACTGGCGGGCTACGGCCCGTCGTCGGACGCCTTCCGCGCCACCGACCCTCACCCCGAGGCGGTGGGCGGCATCCTCGCCATCGAGAGGGCCCTCGACGACGCGCGGATGCAGCCGTCCGAGATCGGCTACATCAACGCCCACGGCACCTCGACCCAGAGCAACGACAAGATCGAGACGATGGCCATCAAGGCGGTCTTCGGCGAGCACGCCGCCCGGGTGCCGGTCAGCAGCACGAAGTCCTGCACCGGCCATCTCATCGCCGCCGCCGGCGCGGTGGAGCTGGCCATCTCTTGCCTCACCATCGTGCGTGGCATCATCCCGCCGACCATCAACTATGAGACCCCCGATGCGGAGTGCGACCTCGACTGCGTGCCGAACGTGGCCCGCGAGGCGCGAGTCGATGCGGTGCTCTCCAATAGTTTCGGTTTCGGCGGTCAGAACGTGGCCCTGGTGGTCCGCCGGCTGACGTGATGCAGGTCCTGCCCGCGGTCGCCCTGGCCGCCGCGCTGGCCGCCGCGTTCTACTTCGCCCGCTGGCTCACGCTCTTCATGGTCGGGCTCTTCCTCGACCATCCCATCGTCACCCTGGCGCTCGACGAGCCGGAGGCTCCGGCCGAGCCGGACGAGGCCGGCGAGCCCGAGCCGGAGTTCGACTTCCCGAGTCGCGACGGCGTGAGGCTGCGAGGCCGTTTCATCCTCTCTCGACGGCGCTCCCGGCGCGTCGCGATCTTCTTCCACGAATTCGGCGCCGATGCCACCGCCTGGCGCAGGTACCTGTGGTTCCTGCCGGCGGCGGGCTGGCACCTCTTCACGTTCGATTTCAGGGGCTCGGGGGGCAGCCAGGCGCCCGACGGCCATCGCGCGCACAAGTGGGTCACCGCGGGCGAGGTCGCGGACGCCGCCGCGGCGCTCGACGTCGTGCGGGCGCGGGCGCTCGCGGAGGGCTGGGAGGTGGCCGGCTTCGGAGCGTCGCGCGGAGGGGCGGCGATGATGATGGCCGCGGTGGGCTGTCCCTGGCTGCGGACGATGGCCTGCGAGGGCGTGTCGAGCACGCTCGAGTCGGTCTACTGGCACATGCGCCGCTGGGCCAGGATCTACGTGCCGGCCTGGCTGCTGGCCTGCATCCCCGGGCCGGGCTGGCGCGTGCTGGCGCATCTGGTGGTGCTCGCCGCCGAGAGCCGCGAGCGCTTGCGCTTCCCCGACCTCGCCGAACCGCTGCGGGCCCTCCTCGACCGCCGGATCCTCTTCGCCTACGGCACGAAGGACTCGCTGATCAACGAGGGCCACCGCCAGGCGGTGATGGCCGCGTTTCCCGGCACCGGGGAGAGCTGGCTGATGCCCCGCGTGGGCCACCTGGCCGGCCCGTCGCAGTGCCGGGACGAGTACCGGTGGCGTATGCTGAGCTGGCTGGAGAGCGGCACGTTCCCCCGCCGCGACGGTTGATGAGGGACAAGCTACTCGACTGCATCGTCTGGACGGTCCGGAAGCTGCCCGCCCTGGTGATCGTGGTGGCCCTGGCGCTCACGCTGGCGGCCTATCCTCCGGCGAGCCGGGTGGAGCTGCGCTCGAGCCAGCTCGACATGATCCCGAAGCACGATCCGATCGTGCGGCGATGGATCGACTTCACCGAGGATTTCGACGTCCTCGCCGACCTGTTCGTGGTCGTGCGCGGAGGGCGAGACCTGGACCGCGCCAAGGCGTTCGCCCGCGACCTCGAGGCCTCGCTCGCCAAGCATCCCCAGGTCGTCCGCCAGACCGCCTACCGGCTCGACCCGGCGCTCTACAAGCACCAGGAGCTGTACTTCCTCCCGCTCGCCGACCTGCGCCAGATGATCGTCGACGTGCGCGAGCAGCGCCCCGCGCTCGAGCAACTCTCGCGTTCCTCGGGGTTCGTGGGGCTCACCTCCGTCTTCCTCGATGAGCTGCGGCGCGACACCGACGTCGAGCCCGAGCAAATCCGGGGCTTCTTCCGCTTCATCCGCGACACCTGCGCGCGCCTCCGCACGACGGTGGAGGGCCAGCGCGCGCCGGACATGTCCTGGCGGGGCTTCTTCGGGATGGCCGAATCGGAGGACCAGAGCGACCCCTTCGCCGAAGGGGGCTGGAAGCTCTCGCTCCAGAAGAACGCCATCCTCATCGCGGTCACCCCCGCCAGCGGCAGCGACGAGTTCGAATTCATCGTGCCGTTCTACGAGACCTGCCGCGCCGCGATCGACGAGCTGAAGAAGAAGTACCCCGAGCTGGAGATCGGCCTCACCGGCCAGCCGGCAATGGCCTACTCGCAGCAGGACGTGGTCGGGCAGGATCTGCGGCGGACCTCGCTGCTCTCGCTCGTGGGGGTCTCGCTCGTCTGCGTCCTGGGCTTCAAGGGCGTCGGACTGCCGCTGCTGGCGATGGGTTGCCTGGTGCTGGCGATCTCCTGGACCTTCGGCCTCATCTTCTTCTCGCCCGGCCACCTGAACCTCATAATGACGGCGTTTGTATCGATGCTGATGGGGCTGGGCATCGACTACGGCATCTACGTCGCCAGCCAGTTCGCCGAGCGGCGCCGGGCCGGTCTCTCGGCGGCCGACTCGATCGCGGCCGCCATCCGACTCGCGGGGCCGGGCATCCTGACGGGCGGGATCACCTCGGCCGTCGGCTTCCTGGCGCTGATGATGACCGACTTCACCGGGTTCCGAGAACTGGGCCAGATCGCCGGGATGGGGCTGGTGCTCTGCGTCGCCGTGATGCTCCTGGTGCTGCCGTCGCTGCTCTCGCTCGTGGGTTCGAGGGTGCGCTCGCTCGGCACCGGCAGCTCGGGCGGCGTCGAACGGATCCTGGAGCGAATCGCGACGGCCGCCTCGCGGAACAAGGCGCTGGTGTTGCTCGGCTTCGGCGTGCTCTCTCTGGTGCTGGGCGTCGAGGGGCTCGGCATCGACTTCGACTACAACCTGCTCAACATGGAGCCGGAGCGAACGGAGGCGGTCGTCTACGAGGGCGTGATGCAGCGCGACTTCGAGATCACGCCCGACACGCTGATGGTGCTGGCCGGCACGATGGAAGAGGCCTTCCGCAAGCGGCACCTGCTCGAGAAGCTCTCGTCGGTCGGCGATGTCGACAGCCTCACCAACTACGTCCCCGAGCACGCGCCGCAGAAGCAGAAGCTGTTCCAGGCCCTTGGCACCTACCTGCGCGACTTGAAGTTCGGCCCGGTGGCGCCGGTCGAGCGCGGCCCGCTCGCCATGAACCTGGACGACCTGGCCAAGGAGCTGCGAGACACGAAGCTGCCGCTGCTGGTCTCGGGCAATCCCGACCTCGTGCTGGCGGCCAGCCAGGCGCAGGCGGCCGCGCACGACGCGGCGACGGCGGTGAGCCGCGTGCCCGAGGACCGCTGGCTGGAGCGCCTGAGGGCCTACGAGAAGGAGCAGTTCGGGGATCTCTCCGAGGGCTGGGAGGATTTCCGGGCGATGCTGGCGGCCCAGCCTTTCAGCATCGACGAGCTGCCGTACTCCTTGAGCGCTCGCTACCGGGGCAAGAGCGGGCGATTCGCGCTGTTCGTGTCGCCGGCGGTCGACGTGCGCCTGGAGAACCAGGCCAAGCTGTTCATCCACCAGGTCGCGTCGGTGGACCCCGAAGCGACGGGCGTCCCGATCCTGGTCGACAAGGTCATGCAGTTGCTGCGAACCGGCTTCCGGCAGGCGACGGTCTACAGCCTGTTGGTCGTGGTGTTCCTCGTGCTGCTCGACTTCCGCAGCCTTCGCGAGACCCTGCTGGCGCTGACGCCGCTGGGAGTCAGCCTGGCGGTGACGACGGGGATGATGCGATTCGCGGGTATCAAGTACAACCCGGCCAACTTCGTCTCGCTGCCGGTGACGATCGGGCTCGGGATGGCCTACGGCGTCTATCTGCTGCACCGGCTGAAGCAGGAGCCCGAGGCCGGTCCCGTGGGCGCGGTGCGCGGCACGGGCAAGAGCATCCTGCTCTCGTGCGCGACCTCGGTGGTTGGGTTCGGGAGCCTGATGGTGGCCGGCAACCGGGGCCTCTCGAGCCTGGGCTGGATCCTCGTGGTCGGCCTGGTCACCTCGCTGGTGACCAGCTTCGTGCTGCTGCCGGTGCTGGCCGAGGTGATCGGCTACGGCGAAGCGACGCTGCGGCAGCGGATGGCGAGGCTCAAGGAAGAGCTGCTGAGCTTCAGGCTGTAGGCTGGGGGCCGACCCAATGGCACTAAATCGTCATGCAAACCGAGCGAAACTCGGCTCCTGTTGCCCGAATGGCCCCTTAGCCATCGAACTCGAGAGAACGCGGACAGTCAAATGGGATTCCAAAGGGTCTGGACCCTTTGGCGGGAGTTTGAGGGCAGAGCCCTCAACAGGTGCTCAAGTACCCCTTTTCATCACGATTTAAATGCAATTGGGGCCGACCCCTGGCCGTGCCGCACCCGACGGCGTGCGCCTGCGTATCATCGGACTCGGCAGGATGGAGGCCCTGGGATCTCGCGGATACTCCTCCGACCCCGTCCCGTCACGTCGCCCAAGGAGGCACTTCCCGATGCTGTCCGATGCCCTGGCCCGACATGGCGAAGCTCACACGACTCCCCCGTCCGCGCTGCTCGAGGAAGAGGTGAGCGGCCGGCGCCGCCCAACGTATCGCCTCTCCCCGCCCCTCACGCCCCCTCGCGTGGGAAGCTCAGGCCGTAGGACAGCAACAGCAGCGACACATGGTACGCGATGTGGTTGTCCACGAAGAAGCGGCCGAGGACGAATAGCACCGCCGAGAAGAGCGCGGAGTGGAGCAGCAGGTGACCGACGTCGTTCCGCCGCAACTGGCAAGCTGCCAGCACCAGAAACAACGGGACCGCCACCAGCAGCTGCACGGCCAAGGCCAGCCCGGGGGGCACCTGGCTCACCAGGCCGCTCTTCACGAGGAAGCACTGGACCGTTGCCCCCGTGTACGGGAAGGCGGTCTTGACGAACCCCAGGCTCCAGCCGAAGCTGTCGTCGAAGAACGCTTGGGCGTCCCAGATCAAGAACGGCCCGATGAGCGCGAGCAGAACCGCCGTGCCGATCGCGATGCAGCGTCGAATCTCCGCGTTCGACCGGCCCTTCCAGGCATGCACACCCACCAGCGGCAGCAAGTAGAGCGCGGTGAGCTTGCTGCCCAGCGTCCAGCCGAAGGCGGCGGCGGCCCACCCGAGCCTGCCTCGCCGCAAGGCCTCCAGGCCAAGGAAGAAGAAGCAGAGCCAGTAGACGTCGTTTCGCCCCTCGATGAAGAAGATGTTGAACGCCGGGTTGAAGAACGCCGCCAGCACCACCAGACGGCGGCGCTCGGGATGGCTGGCCCACCCGGCTGCAAGCCAGCCCATCAGGAGGAACGCCACCCAGTAGACGAACCTCATGTCGAACCAGCCGAGGGTGGCCAGGGCGAGGCAGCGAGCCGGCATCGCCGCCGCCAGCAACCCCGGCCAGTAGGGCAGGTGCTTCGCGGCCTTGTACCCGTCGCCGACATTCATCTTCCCGTACTCGAGTTCCAGGTAGTTGGCGCCGTACGGATTCGTGTGCCGGCTCAGCAGGTCGAGGGCATCCTCGGTCTGGACCAGCCCGTCATGGGCCATGTACGGCGGTCCCAGCGCGTGGCGGCCGCCGATCAGCAGACCGCTCGGCAGGGCGACGTTGGCCAGAAACAGTAGCGTCAGGAGCGGATAGAACAGCCTCGCGGCACGCCGCGGCCGCCGCCCGGCGTAGACCGCGAGCCCCACGCCCGCGGCGGCGCTGACGAGCGCCACCTGAAGGAACAGCGCGGTGAAAGGGTGCTCCGCCGGCAACCGGTTGTATCGCCAGATGCAGGCAATCGGCACTTGCAGCAGGCACAGGGCCGCCAGCAGCCGGGTCGACGCCGCAGCCTCGCCGGCCGCGGCCGGCGGGGTTCCCCGCGTGGAGTCCGGGGCCAGATTCACAATCCCTGACTATAGCAGCGCTCAGGCCATTTCCTGAACGGCTGGGTTCTTCTTCGAATCGTCGCCCCAGGCGCGTCCTCCGGAACGCGACTATAAAAGCTAGCGTTCTGACCAAGGCGCGTCCGGGAACGGTTCCGCGGCGACCGGCCACGGCGAGACGACGCCCTGGCCCGTCGTCAGGGTTCGTCCTCTTGGCGGTTGAGGCCCCCGCCGGGTAGGCCGGGTCCAGGCTCGCCTCCGAAACGCCGGCAGAAGGCCGGATGGGACTCCACGGCGGCGGCGAAGCTCTCGGCCCAGAGCCGGTGCGTCAGCGCGCTGGGGTGGGCCTCCCATCGACTGACTCGCAGCTCGCGGACGCTGTCCGGGTTCGCCCTCCGGAACGACTCGGGCGAGATCACGTCCATCTGAGCGTCCCGCGCCGCCATCTGGGCAACGCGCGCCAGTCGCGAACGGGCCCCGTCGAAAGGCCCCGGCCGCTCGTTGAACGGCATGGCCAGCACCGGCTGACCGGTCGCCTCGACGCAGATTCGGTTGAGTTCCTTCAGCTCTGCTCGAAATCGCGCCAGCCGCGCGTTGAAGTCCTTGAGCGCGCTCGACACGAAGTTGTCCCTGATGCGAGCGTCGCGGAGAACCTCGTCATACAGACATGTCAGCAGCCGGCCCACGTAGGTGCGATCCGTGAAAGGCGCGACCAGGGGAGCGGGCAGCGCGACCTGCCAGCGCATGTCGTCCACGTGGCGCGAGCGGGAAGGCAGGAAGTCGTTCAGACAGATCCCGTAGATGACCAGATGGGGCCTCAGCCGCGGCAACTCCCGGTGGGCGACTTCGAGCACATCGGAACTGTTGAAGGTTGGGACGCCCAGATTGTAGACACGCACCTTCCCCCGCGCGCTCAACCGCGTCTCGAGCACGGCCGGATAGGCTTCCTCCCGGGCGACGCCGTAGCCGTAGGTGAAGGAGTCTCCGAGCGCCGCGATCCTGAAGGCCTCCGGCTCCAGGGTGTAGTCGCCGGTCGCGCGGTACCCCGCGGCGTTCTGCACATGAAGCTGTCCCTGCCAGTAGAAGGCCGCGGCGGCACCCGGGACCTGCGCTGGACGCATCATCCATTCGTCGGGACAGGCCAGGTCGGTGAGCCAGCGGGGGGCCCGGCCGCCGCCGGCCTCTCCGGCGAGGGTCAGCGCGATCAGCCCCAGCTCGAGGATGAGGCAGCCCAGGCCCAGCCCTCCGAGGATCAACGCGAGCCTGACGGCCGGGCGCTCGGCGGCCGAGGTCCGAGAACCCGAGGGGTTCGAGAGCGGCTGCCGGAGTTGATCGGCCACGAGGCACATCCCGACGAGCGACGTCGTGCCGGCCGCGACGGCCACGAGCTTCGAGCCCGCGCAGTAGCTCGTGACCGCGGCGCACGTCAGCGCCAGGAGCCCGAGGAGACGGCGCCTTCGCGACTTCATGGTCTGACCATTGTTACCCGGACGTTACCTCCGCGCGGGCTGGCGGCCGGCGGCAGGCGCCACTCTAGCACGGGGCCTCGGCGGTCCGACCCAGGGCGTCCGCCCGAGTGCGTATACTGGGCGGGATGAGACCATGGATCTTGCTGGGGCTCGGCCTGCTGCTGAGCCTGGCCGCAGTTCGAGCGGACGCGGCCGGGCTCTCGGCGGTCCGGCCCAATGTCGTCCTGTTCTACATCGACACGTTTCGCGCCGATCACGCCCACTGCTACGGATACCGGCGAGAGACCACGCCGAGTCTGGACAGCCTGGCTGCCCGCGGCACGCTCTTCGAGACCCACATCGCGGCTTCGTCCTGGAGTCTGCCCTGTTACGGCTCCATCTTCACCTCGCTCCCGCCTCCCACGCACGGCGCGAGCGACCTGCACGCGGTGATCGATCGCTCCTTCACGACCCTGGCGGGCGTGATGGCCGCGAATGGCTATGCCACGGCCGCCTTCGTCGGAGGGGCCCAGCTCACCCACATCTTCGGCATGGACAACGGGTTCCAGAGCTACGAGGACGAACCCAACTTCGCGTCGCTCTTCGACAAGGTGCCGGCCGCCCTGGCCTGGCTCGACCGCCATGGCCGCGAGAAGCCCTTCCTGCTGATGGTCCAGGGCTATGACGCGCACCAGCCCTACGACGTGCCGCTCGGGTTCGCCGACCTCTACGACCAGGACTATCAGGGCTTGGTCCACGACCAGTCTCTGCTCTGCTACGAGAACATCCCGAAGATCGCCGGCAACGTCTTCCGCAGTTCCGGCACCACGCCCAACAGCCCGACCGGAGTGACCCTTCCCGCCAGCGCCCGCTCGGCGCCGCGCAGCGCCTGGGTGAGCGCGCCGCTCTCGGCCGCCGACCGGGCTCACATGGCGAGTCATTACGACGGAGCGTTGACTTATGCCGACACCTGGCTCGGCTACTTTCTCGAGGAGTTGGAGGCGCGCGGTTTCGCCGGGAACACGATCGTCCTGTTCGGCGGCGACCATGGTGAGGGGCTGGGAGAGCACGGCTACTACCACCATCGCTTCGATCTCTACGACTCGATGATCCACGTCCCCCTGGTCATCGCCGGCCCGGGAGTCGCCGCCGGCCGCCGCGTCAAGGAGCTGGTCGAGCAGATCGATCTCGCCCCCACGATCCTGGAACTGTGTTCGCTCGCGCCCTGCCGCACCTTCCAGGGACGCTCGCTGGCGCCCTACCTCTCCTCGACTCCGCCCGCTCCCGCCGAAGGCCCCGAGCGCATCGGCTTCAGCTCGCTGACTACCAGCGTCTCCGCCAGGAGTTCACGCTGGCATTACATCCGGGAGACCCCCGGCAAACGCTTCCTCTACGATCTGGCCTCGGATCCCGACGAACAGACGAACCTTCTCGAGGCCCAGCCCGGGGTGGTGAACTGGCTCGACGGCCAGCTGATGGACTGGCTCGAGCGGACCTATCGAAAGCCGACCAATGGCGTCGAACAGGGCGACGCCTCGCTGCGAGAGATCCTCCAGCAGGGAGGCTACTGGTGAGCCGCCCGCGGCTCCTCGCCGGGTTCGTTGCCGCCGTCGTGCTCGCGAGTCTTCCCGCTCCCGCGCAGCTCCCGGTCCCTGCCCAGGCGTCCGCTGCCGCCACGACGAACCTGTCCGGGTCGGCCGCTCCCTCCGCCGCAGCCGGTTCGCCCTCGACTTCGGCGTCCGGGGCCGTTTCCACGACCAACTCCGCCGCCACGACCGAGCCGCTCGCGAGCTACCGGATCGCCCGGCGCCGCTCTCCGGCGGTGCTCCGGATGTTCGGCTTGCTCGACGCCGACCATGACGGGCGCCTGACCCCTCGCGAGCTGGAGCGCGCCGCGCGGGACCCGGCCAACGCGCCGCGCGATCTCGACCACGGCGGCTTCGTGGACGAGCAGGAGTTCATGCAGTCGTTTCTGACCGTGAACCGGCGCCGGGCCGCCACCGTCGGCCACCTCGCCGATCACTTCGTTCGCGAGGGGAACAGCCGCTTCCTGCTGGGCCAGCTCGGACCGGCGCTCGAGATCTACCGGAAGATGACCCGGGACTATCCCCACTGGGGCCTCTGCTGGCTCCTGCTGGCCAACGCTCTCGAGCAGGTCGGGATGCTCGACGAGACCCGCGACTGCCTCGTCCTCGCGGTGGATCGCATGCCCACGAACAGGCCGTCGGGCCAGGCGCCGCTCTTCCGGCTGGCCATCGCCGAGGATCGGTTGGGCCATCCCGAGCGGTTCCGGGAGCTGGTGGCGCAAGCTCGGCAAGCGCTGCTCATCGAGCACGAGATCTTCGCCCACAGCATGTACCGACTCAACGCGCGCCGCATGTGGGAGTCGGAACTCATGAACCTCATGGGATACCTGCAAGGCACGAGACGCATCCGCGAGGCGATCGAAGTGGCCGAATGGGCCGCCGGCAACCTCGGCCTGCAGCCTCGCATCGACGCCAGGCGGCTGAGCCTTCTGGCCGAACTGAACGGCCCAGCGGCCGTGTTGCCCGAGTTCGATCGGGCGATGGCCTCCGGCTCGGGTAGCGAGTGGTACGCGGTGATGAAGGCGGGCCTCTTGCTCCGGATCGGCCGGTTCGAGGAGGCGATCGCGCTCGACCGGAAGGTGCTCGCCGACTCGCTCAGGCCGGAGGAGCTCTTCGCGGCGAGACTCGGGCTCTACGAGTGCCTCAGCCGAACCGGCGGCGGGGCCGAGGCCAATCGCCTCGCCGATCTCCTGATCGCGTCCGTCGCCCAGCCGTCGGGCCGCCGCGCCTTGCTCAGGGCCCTGCGCAGGGCCGGCGATCGCGAGCGCGCCGCCCGCGTCATGCCCGGAGCAGCACCTCTCGGCCGGTCAGGCGTCGACCCCGGAAATGAGGCCCCTTCCCGGGGTCCGGTGTCGAGCCCTCCGCCCCGTTGAGGCCTGGCGCCTCACGGCTGGAACGGCTCGTCGGTGCGCTCGAGCTGCAGCGCGGCGAGTGCCTCCAGCGCCGGCCGGATCTCGGCGCCAGCCGCAACCTCCAATCGCAGCCGGGCAAGCTCGGGTGGAACGGTCTGTTCGAGCGCGGCGAGAAGCGCGGGGCTGGCCTCTTGCGGCACGACGAGCATGAACGGGGAGAGCGTCCGTAAGCGGGCGAGCACCCGCAACCGGGCGAGCTGGGCGGGTAGGGCCTCCTGGCTCACGCGGCCTGCCTCGGCGAGGACGACGTCGGTCTTCCCGTCCAGCAAATCCTGGAGCAACGGCTCCATCCAGCGGAACGCACGAGTGTCGCCGGGGAACGGCGGCGGAGGAGGCTCGTGGACCACGTCCCGCACGGTCAACCGGACCGATTCCCGGCCGAGCGTGGAGAGAAGGAACTCGGCCATGCGCTGCAGGCTGGGGGTGGTCAGCGCTCGAGCCCAGGCCACCGGACGCGAGCGATCGGCGAGGACGAGCAGCTCGCGGGACTTGGCGTTGGGCAACGCGTAGAGCGCGCGATAGGGCCGCCGCCTCGAGGCGAGCGCGACGCTCCGCAGCCGGGTGATTCCGAAACTCAGCGGACCGCGCAAGCCGTCCAGCGTCGTCGAGGCGTCATTTGCGAGTTCAACCAGCCGCAGGCCCACGCCGAGTTTGCGGGCCGCGGCCGCTCCGAGCTGGCCGGCATCCAGGATGTCACGCAACCCGGCCCGGGCTTCGAAGTCCAGGTGCACCCGTAGGACAGGACCGCGATGCGCCTGCCTGACCAGGGCGCAGGCTGCAAGTCCGAACAAACCAAGGAGCACCCATCTCTTGCCGCGCCACATCTGCTGGTATCCCGTGATGCTATCCAAGAGAAGAGCCCGGAACAAGGGCTCATTCCCGGTCTCGCGGGTGGGCCTCGAAGCGCTACCTCTGGTCGAATGATACTACGCGACGCCCTGACGGCGACCGCCGGCGGGCGTGGGGGAAACGGGCCTCGACGAGACGGCCGGGCTCGACGGGAGCGAGGCCCCTGGCCTATCCCTCGGCGACCTCGACGAAGCCCAGGTCGGCGATGCCGAGCTGCGCCGCCTCGTCCCAGGTGAGGACCTTGGAGCGATCGAGCGGCACCTGATCCATCAGCGGATCGGGGATATCCTCGGGGCCGGCCGCCATCAACTCGACGCTGATGTTGTCCGCACCGCCGGCCTGATTGGCCCGCTCGATCAGCTCGCGGGAGATGTCGCGCAGGTCGGGGACCTGAGCCGGGTACTTGGCCAGCACCTCGCAGATCTCGTGATCCTCGATCATGCCGGAGAGGCCGTCGGAGCACAGCAGGTAGATATCGCCGGCGTGGAGCAGGCCGCAGAGGCTGTCGACCTTCACGCGCTGGCGCGAGCCGATGGCCCTGGTGATGACGTTCTTTCGCGGATGGTTGCGCGCTTCCTCGGCGGTGATGCGCCCCTCTTTCATCAGCTCGTTGACGAAGGAGTGGTCTTCCGTGAGCTGGCGCAGCTCGCCCTCGCGGAATCGGTAGGCGCGGGAATCGCCGACGTGGCCGAAGTAGATGCGGCCCTCGCAGGCGATCGAGGCAATGACGGTCGCTCCCATCCCGTAGTAGCTCTGGTTCTCGCGGGCCGCCCCGTAGACCCGCTCGTTGGCCCTCTCCACGGCGTGGTAGAGGATCCGGCGCAGGTTCACGAAGTTCTGGTCCCGGTTCATGTGCGCCTCGAGGATCGAGAGGTAGACCTCGCGCACGATGGTGTCGATGGCCAGCGCGCTGGCCACCTCGCCGGCGGCGGCGCCCCCCATGCCGTCGGAGAGCACGGCCAGGAAGTACTGCTGGGCCTTGTCGACCTCCTTGAACGAGAAGGAGGTGACGAGGATCCCGTCCTCGTTGTGGTCTCTCTGGATGCCGATGTCGGTCCGGGATTCGAGCAGCATGTGGGTTCTGACGCTTCGCGCAATCCGGGCAAGTAGGCGCCCGGCGAGATTGCTTAAACTGATATCACAGCCGGTTCAACTTTGCTTCGAGCCCGGTTCGAACCGGAACACCGACTGGCCAACCTTGACCTCGTCGCCGCTCTGGAGCCGCCACGGCCCCCGCAGCTTCATGAAAGTCCCGTTCACGCTACCGGCGTCCTCGATGTAGTAATCGCCGCCCTGGACGTAGATGCGGACGTGGGTGCTCGAGACGTAGCCGTCGGTCTCCAGGCTGATGTCGTTGTCGCGGGCACGGCCGACGCGCACGCCGCTGGCGCCCAGGAAGTAGACCTTGTCCTTCTCGCGGCCGGCCAGCACGAGCAGGCGGGCGGTCTCCGAGGTCTTCAGCGGCATCGAGCCCAGAGGGTCGGTCACCGCGCTCTCGTCGGCCGGCGAGAGTTTCATCCCGCAGAATCCACAGAAGAAGTCGGTCTCGGCGATCGAGCTGGAACAGCCCGGGCAGGCGCGCCCCGCCGACGGTCCCGGCGGGGGCATCCGCTGACCGCAGTGCGTGCAGAATCGGGTGAAGGCGCTCATGGCCCAGTTGCAGGCCGGACAGGGCCTCTGGGCCGGCACCGCGGCGGCGGTCACGGCTTCGGTGGGCTGGCTGGCTTCAGGCTCCAGCACAGCCCCACACTGCTCGCAAAACCGGCTCGGCTCCTCGTTCTCGCAATTGCAGGTCGCACAGATCCTCATGGGTGTGTCTGCTCCTTCATGAGTTCTATCGGCATGACGGCCGGCGGGGATGGCGGGGCATGTTTCACGCGGGCCCTCCCGCTTCGAGCTTGTCCCCGCACTGCGTACAGTAGCGAGCGCCGGGACGGTTGCTGTGAGCGCAGAGGGGACAGGCTCTTTCCTGGCCTGGCTTGTCGTCCTGGGATGCGATGGGGATCGCGTGGGGTGGCGGCTGGTCGGCCGGAGCTGCCGGCGATTGAGCCGTCCGGGCGGCTGCGACAGCCGCTGCGGCAGCCGCCGAGAACTCGGCGACAGGCCCCGGCTCGGGAGTTGCCGCCGGAGCGGGCGAAGGGGCGGCGGGCCGGCTCGCGGCCGGAGGCGCGGGCGGGGGAGCAACGGGCTGGCTCGCGGCCGGAGGCGCGGGCGGAGGGGCGGCGGGCGGCGCCACGGGGGGCGCGGCCTCCGGCTCCGGCTCGTTGACGATCGACTCGATGTCGCCGAACTCGTCGCCGGGGGCCATCACGCTCAAGCTGCACTTGATGCGGCCGAACCGCACCCGCATCCCCTCGAAGACCGGCGCCTCCGCGGCCAGCCGAGAGGCCGAGAGGTAGGTCCCGTTCCGGCTGCCGAGGTCGGCGAGCATCCAGCCCTCGGAGGTGCGGACGAACTCGGCATGGCGCCGGCTGACGGAGGGATCCTCGATGACCACGTTGTTGTCGGGCTCGCGGCCGACCCTCACCCGTTCGCCGTCGATGTGGAAGGCGGGCCCTCCCTCCTCCGAGATCAGCCAGAAGGGATCCTTGAGCCGGGCCGAGGGCTGGCCCACCAGCGAACCGAGGTCGGCGGCCCAGTCCTTCTTCGAGTCGTAGCGATAGAACAGGAACCGGGCGAGACCGGCCCGGATGACATCGCCTGAGACCAGATCCCGGGTCTCGATGGCGGCCCTGTTGATCGTGGTGGCCCCGCTGGGATCGAGCCGGTGGAACGAGATCGACGCCCCGCGGCGCTCGATGGCAAATCGGCGGCCGGCGGTGGTGCGCAGATCGCCCGGGACCTGCACGTGACAGCCCGGGTCGCTACCGCAGACGAGGATCTCGCCGGTGATCGGGATCGCCAGACCGTGCTTGGGGCCGCCCAGGATGACCAGGCGCGGGGCCAGGAACCATCGCCGGAAGACCACGTACAGCGCCAGGAGGACGGCCGAGACGAGCGTCGCCAGGCCGGCCGGCAGGAGTTCGGAGTTGGGACGGGGCAACTGCGAGGCGATCCGCACCTGAAACTGCGACTGCAGCAGGTCGGCCAGCTCGCTCAGCGCCCCGGACATCGCGGCCGGCTCGGCTGCGGCGAACGTCCGGCCGCCGGTGTCACGCGCCAGCTTCTCGAGCCCGGCCCGGCCGGCGGGGCTGCCGAGCGCCACGGCGAAGACCGGGAGGGCCGCCTGCCGCGCGCGAGAGGTGGCGTCGGAGAGACGCAGCTTGCTGGCGCTGTCGTCGCCGTCGCTGAACAGCAGCAACAGCTTTCGGCCCTCGACGTCGAACGCCCGGTCGGCGGCGAACACCACCGCGTCGTACAGGGCGGTCTGGCCGCTGGCCGAGAGTTGTGCCAGCGCCCGGGAAAACTGCGCGGCGTCGGGCGAGGGAGGCAGCTCGAGGCGCGGATTGTTGTTGAAGGCGATCAGCGCCATCTGACGCGGGGCCAGCGTCTTGACCCAGCGATCGAGCGCCTCGCGCGCCAGTCCGAGCCGGTTGCCCGTGGCCATCGCCTGGCTGGTGTCGAGCGCCACGAAGATCGTGAGCGGCTCGGCCGCGGCCGAATTCAGCTCGAAGGCAGAGACCAGCCCGACCTCGTCGGTGAAGACCTCGAGGGCCGAGCGATCGAGACTACGAACGAGGGTGCCGTCGCGCGCCGTGACCGTGAAGAAGCAGCGAAACTCCCCGGTGCCGGCCCGCACCGTCTGCTGGAGCTGCACCTCGCCCGAGAGCGCCCGGGGGAGGAAGGAGGTTGCCGAGACCGGCAGCAGCAACAGGTTCTGCGTCACCAGCCACGTCAGGGGCGCCAGTCCCGCCAGCAGCACCAGGAGCGCTGCCAGGGTCATGCCAAGGGCCCGGCGGGTTCGCTTCTGCAGCCGGCACAGTTCGTCGCCTACGCGGGCCTCGATGGTGGACATGACGCGTCGTCTGGGCCCCGGGAATTTTCCGGCCGGTCACGTGCCGGCCGGAGAGATGGGGTGCTGCTCGTTCCCCGGCGTGCCGCCCCGAAGCGTAGCACAGGCTCCGCGGAGAATTGGATGCATGTCGCACAAGTGGGCCCTCCTGAGGCCTGTGGTCTGTAGCCCACTCCGAATCTCAGTCCTGGGGCCTGGCCCCGACGGGGTACGGGGCCTTGCCCCGGGGGCCCCCCCGCATGACATGCTCCCGACGGCTTTGGGTGCGCGCGCGGTTCGTGGGAAAGCAGGGAGAACTTCGACTTGTCTCTCGGGA
>CAZSVK010000023.1:9728-24586 GCA_964610245.1 uncultured bacterium | reverse complement strand
CCGCCCGCGTTACGGCCCTCACTCTGGAGGATGAACGGGTTACCTCCGCGACGCTGGAGGATCGCCTTACCGGTCAGCTCCACGCGGTGCGGGCCAAGGCCTTCGTCAACACGGCCGGCCCCTGGGTCGACGCGGCCCGCCGACTCGCGGTGCCCGGCGCCGCGCCGCTGCTCACGCCCACCAAGGGCACGCACGCCGTCTTCGAGGTCGGTCGCGTTCCCATCACCCGGGCGATCACGATGCGAGGCAAGCGGGACGGCCGCGTCGTGTTCCTTCTCCCCTGGCTGACCTATACCCTCCTGGGCACCACCGACACCGACTACGACGGAGATCCCGCCGAGGCGGCCGCGACGCCTGACGACCTGGCCTATCTGCTCGAGACGGCCAACCACGCCTTCCCGGCGCTCGCGCTGACCCAGCGCGACGTGCTCGGGTCGTTCTCGGGCCTGCGCCCTCTGGTGGCGGATGAGACCTCGACCGTCCCCTCGGATCTCTCGCGCCGCTACAGCCTCACCCAGGACGCCCCCGGCCTGTTCACCCTGACCGGAGGCAAGCTGACCACCGCCCGCCGGATGGCCGAGGACACGCTCGACGAGGTGTTGAAGAGCGGCGCGCTGACAGCGCCCCGGAGCTGCACGACGGCCGAGGAACCGCTCCTGGAGGATGTGCCGTTCGGCTCACTGGCCGATTCTCTGGCGGCCGGCGCGGGGCTCGACGCGACCAGCGCCCGGTTCCTGGCGATGTGCTACGGCTCCGACGCGCATCATGTGGTGGCCCTCGCCGCCGAGCATCCCGAGCTGGCCGGGCGGATCGTGCCGGAGCATCCGCACCTCCTGGCGCAGGTGCTCTTCGGAGCCCGCCACGAGCTGCTCGCCACGCCACGCGAGTTCCTCGAGCACTATGGGAAGGGCGGGCTTTCGCGTCACCCCGCGGCCGAGGCTCGGGTCGCCGTCGTCTTCGACCGGTTCCTCTAACGGCGCTCGGCGGCGCGTCTCCGCGCGGCCAGGAAACCACGGGCCTCGCGATCGTCGGGGGCGAACCGCAGCACCGCCTGATACTCGGCCGCCGCGGCGTCGGGCCGGTTCGCCTTCAGGTAGAGTTCCGCCAGCCGTTTGTGAACGCGTGGCACGCTCGGCTGCCGGTTGCGCAGGAAGACGTAGTGGCCGATCGCCTCGTCCAGCTTGCCCTGCTCGAGCGCCTGCTCGGCGAGGTAGGTCTGGACCGTCATCTGGATGCTCGGATCGCCCAGCGTGATCTCCTCGTCCTTCGCGCGGTCGAGGGGGGGCTTCTTCCGGACGGCGAAGTTGCCGGTCGTCGGTGCCTGCGTGGGATCCGGGAGCGACTGAGTCGGCGAGGGGAGCTGCCGCACTCCGGGCGGAGGTCCGGGCCAGCGCGGCGGGCCTGGCCGCTCGGTGGTCGCCGTGGGCCGGGCGGCCGAAGAGGCGGTCGCCGTGGACGCCGGAGCCGCGAGGGGAGCCGGGGTCCAAGGATTGACCGGCTGCTCGGCCGGCACCTCCGGCGGCTTCCGCGTCTGTTGCCACTGGATGCCGAACCCGAGCAGCAGGATGCAGACCGCCAGCGCGGTAAGTGCAGGGGAGCGGTTCCACCAGCCGAACAGCGCCGCCTGCAGGAGCGGCGCTCCGCCGGGCCCCGGAACCGGCAACGGCGGCTCGGGCGGCACCGGTGGCATCGGCAAGGCCGGCATCACGGGCGACTGCGGCTCGGCACGTTCCGCGGGGGGCTGCGCCTGGGCAGCAGCCTGCTCGCGCAACGCCTCGAGCTGCCCGCGTACCTCCCCCGCGCCCGCCGGTCGCCGCCCGGGCTCCCGCTCGAGCATCCGGCCCACGAGTCGATCCAGCTCGGCCGGCAATCCGGGGACGCTCGGGCCAGGGGCCTCCGCTCCGTGAGGCAGCCGGCCGGTGAGCATCTCGAACAGTATCACGCCCAGGGCGTAGAGATCGGCCGCGGGCCCGGCCTCGGCGGCGTCTCCGCGTTGCTCGGGGGCCATGTAGTCGTAGGTGCCGAGTGTGGCGCCGTCGCGCGTCAGCCGCGAGACGTGGCCGTGTCCGGTCCGCAATCCCGCCAGCCCGAAATCGGTGACCTTGACCCGCCCGCTCGCCGTCGTGAGAACGTTCTCCGGCTTCAGGTCCCGGTGCACGACCTCCATCGAGTGGGTGTATTCGAGCGCCTCGGCGATCCGAGCGCCGAGCCTCAGCACCTCGCGCAGAGGCAGCGGGCCGCCTCTCATGGCGTCGCGAAGCGTGCGCCCCTCGATCAGCTCGAGCGCCAGCCAGGGGCTTCCCTGGTGAATCCCCGAGTGCAGCAGCCGAACCACGCCCGGGTGGTGCAGCCGGTGCAGCACCTTCACCTCGCGCGCGAACCGCCGGGCATACTCCGGGTCGGTCGCGTGGGCGCCGGTGATGCTCTTGAGCGCGACCACCTCCTCCGTGAGGCGGTGCCTGGCCCGGTAGACCACGCCCATCCCGCCTCTCCCCAGCTCGACGAGCATCTCCCACTCCTCGGGGAGTGGAGTCGGACCGGCCGGCGCCCCCGGAATCCGGGCCGCCGCCGGTGGGGTCGTCGTCTCGCCGACGGGCGTCAGCGAGAAACCGCAGCGGGAGCACGAGAACCCCCCGTCGACGCCGGGGGTCGACGTGTCGATGGGGGAGCTGCACTCCGGACACGGGATACGGGCCATACGGGCGCTATTCTACCGGATGGCCTCCGGTCGAGCGTTCCGAAGCCCCCGTGCCGGCGCCGAGTCCGATGGAGCCCGCGAGCAATCCCTTCGACACGTCGGTCACGAAGATCAGTACCCTGTCCGGCAAGACCACCGGATGGATCATCCGCGGCTCGATGGCCGGATATCCGACCCGGCCGATCGGTTGCCACGATCCGCCATCGGCGCTCGACAGCACGTGGGCGAAGGTGGGCCCGCCGCGCGCCAGCGGCCTCATCGTGTAGGCGGTCAGGAGCAGCCGGCCGCCGGTCGCGCAGAGCTTCGGTTCCAGGAAGTATCCGTCCTCTCCGGTCGGGAAGCTTGGAGGGCCCCAGCTCCTGCCCCAATCGGAACTCCCTCTGAACGCCACCGTTCGGTTCGACTCGTAGGCCAGGAAGACCTCGTCTCGGAAGACGAGGCTCGAGGGGTCCGACGACACCATCTCGTCGGGCCCGGTCACCCGCCGTGGGGGCGGCCAGCCGCCGGCTTCCGGGTCGGACGTCACCGAGGTCTGGATGAACGAGTTGGCCGGCGATCCCTCGGGTGAACGCGAGGTGAGCAGCAAGCCATGGCCGGTGTTCAGGAGCCGGATGCACCTCGAGTGCTTCTCGCGGTGGGGCACGTCGCCGGCGGGCTTGCCTTCGGGGATGGCGGAGGCCCCGAGCGCAAACCGTGTCCAGAGCAAGCTGGCCGGGACGCCGGGCGGCGCCGGCGTCCAGTAGAGAAGGCCGGCCTTGCTTCCCGGCAATTCGGTGAGGGCCGGTTCGTGTTGCGAAGAGGTCACTTCGATGGCCGTGCCCCACTCCCGGCTGCCTCGGGCCCGCAGCCGGACCGCGACGCTGCTGCGCCCGCCGGCGTCAGTGCGCGAGCAGAGGCAGTACAGGCCGAGAGCTGTGTCGAGCAGCCAGGGGTGGGAGATCTCCGTGGCCTCGAAGAGATCGATTGGCGGAAACCAGGTCGAGCCTCCGTCGGGACTCTCGTGCAGCCGGACCTGTTCGACTCCCGGCCGGGCGAAGCGGATACGACCGGCGAGAAGGACCTCGCCGCCCCGGACGACGGAGGTCAGGCCGTCCAGGCTTCGCGTGGGGTCGACGACCATCCTCGCCGTGGACTCGCGAAGTGTGAGGAAGCTCTCGGTCCGCCTTGCCGCGCCGGCCGCGATCTCCCACTGGTGCTCGCAGGCTGGCCGCAGCCCTCCGGCGGTGAGGAGGGTCTGGCCGGCACCGATCGGGTTGCTCACCACCCAGGGAGGCCAGCCCCGGGCGGAGCCGGCTCGGCTCGTGCTCCCCGCCCGCCGCCACCCCTCCGGCGCCGGCTGTGCCAGCTCGAGGCGAACCATCGAGGTCCCGGCCGACATCCGGATCGAGTAGGAGCCGGGGCCGGGCGTCACCGGCACGGGCACGCTCGAGACCTGGGTCGTCTGGACGCCCGCGGTCGAGGGCGGGGACTTGCTCTCGCGGGCCTGGTCGGCGTCGTGCTTGGCGTGGTGGAACACCGCCAGCATCACCGCCAGCAGCAGCAGAGCCGCGGCGGCGGTCGCCAGCCAGTCCTTGAACGATCGGGCCGGCGGCGCCTTCTCGGCCGGGGCCTTGGCCGACATGGTCTTGTTCATCGAAGGCCTGTGGAGTCGTGCCGCCTTCCGGTCGGCCGCGGAGGCCGCCTTGAGCGTCGGCATCGGCCCTTCGGCGTTGCCGGGATCCTTGCCGAGCAGCGCGAGGTGGTTCACCGCGGTGGCCATCGACGGGCGGTCGCGAGGTTCCAGTGCCAGGCAGGCGTCGACGAACGAATCGAGCGCGGGCGGCGTGCCCGGCCGGGCCTGTCTCAGCGGCTCGTAGTCGCCCTTGAGCTGGGCCAGCAGAACCGGGCCGGGAGCCCCGGCCGGCGCCGGTCTGCGTCCGGCGAGCATCTCGTAGACCATCGCTCCGAGCGCGTAGACGTCCGATTCGGGCCGGGCCGCCTCGCCCTGGATGACCTCCGGGGCGATGTAGCCGGGCGTCCCGAGCACGGTTCCGGTGGCGGTCTGCACCGTCTGATCGGCGCTGAGCGCCTTTGCCAGCCCGAAGTCGGCCACCTTGACCAGGCCGTCCGCCGTCAGCAGCACGTTCTCCGGCTTCAGGTCCCGGTGGACGATGCCGGCCTCGTGCGCGTGCAGGAGCCCGTCCGCGATGGAGGCCGCCAGCCGGACGGCGGCAGCGGGCGAGAGCGAGCCGTCCCGGTCGAGCAGGTCGCGCAACGAGCCGCCCTCGACCAGCTCCACCGCCATGTACGGTACGTCGCCGGCGAAGCCCGCGTCGTAGAGCGCCAGGATGTTCGGGTGCGAGAGCCTGCCCTGGATCTTCGTCTCTCGCATGAAGCGCGCGCGGGTCTCCTCGGCGTCGAAGAGGCCGGGGGCGAGCACCTTCAGAGCCACGTCTCGCGAGAGGTTCTCCTGGATTGCCCGGTAGACGGTGCCGGACGCTCCAGAGGCGAGCGGGCGGACTACCCGGTATCCAGGAATTCGGATCACGGCGCAAGGCCCGTCGCGTGGCGGACGCGGGCGGGACGGGCCTCCTCCGCGCGTGATTGTAGCGCAAGGGTGGTCGAACCACGCGGGCGCGGTACAATCCCCGCGATGCCCGCCCTGTCTCTGCAATCGCTGCCGCCGCTCGAGCGCCGGCTGAAGGCCCGCCTCGCCGGCGAACTCGAGCGATGGCTCGAACTGCCGGCCGGGCCGGGCGGGGCATCGGGCGCGTCCGGCCTGGCTCGGATGGACGCGCTGATGGCCGCCTGCAACCGGCTCGAGGCCAGGCGGGCCGAGGTGGAGGCCGAGTTCCTGTCGCTGAACCGGGCGCTGGGCCAGGCGCGCCACGTCGGTCACGTACACGAGCTGCTGGTCGCCTTCTTGGTCCGGCTGGAGGCCGATCCTCGGCGGCTGGCCGGCGACCGGGAGGCGTTCCGGCGGCAGTTCGGCCCAGAGGCGGTGGCGGAGCGCGTGCGGCTCTACCTGGTACACCTGGGGCGGCTCCAGGAACTGGCGGTGCAGCTTGCCGGGTCGGCCGCGGTGGAGGCGCTGCGCGAGGCGGACCATCCGGCCGGCGGTGCGGTCGGCGGCCCCCACCCCTCCGCCGAGCTGCCGCGGCTGGAGGCGTTCGCGGTGCAGCGGCTCAAGCAGGATCCGCGCTGGCAGGGCACGGTCGCGGCGCTGAAGACCCTCCGCGACGCGGCGCTGCTGACGCCGGCCGACCAGAGGCTCGCGAGGTTCGCCGTGTCGACGGTCACGGCGGTGACCGCGCTGGCGCTGGACGGCGACGAGAACACCTGGGTCCAGCGCGAGGCGCTGGAGCTGCTCTACCTGTTGCGGCCCGTGGACGGTCTCCGCGCCGTCGAGCGCCGGCTTGGCTCTCCGCGGACCGATGTGCCGGACGACTTCTTCGTGCGCAAGTACGCCGTCGAGTTGCTCGCCCGGGACGGCTCGCCGCCCGCGCTCGAGCTGCTCTGGCGCTCGGCCCGCGTGCCGGATGGCTCGGAGTACGTGCGCCGGACGGTGCTGGGAGCGCTGGCGCTGGCTGATCGGGCAGGCGCGGGCCGCCACCTGGCTCGGGTGGCGCTCGAGCCGGGGCTCGAAGGATGCCCCCAGGTGAGGGCCCAGGCGATCCTGGAGCTGGGCCGGATGGCGCTGCAGGAGCCCGGCGACGACGCGCTGGCGGCCCTGTGTGTCCGGACGCTGGCGCGGGCGCTGGCGGCCGATGGTTCACCGCTGGTGCGCCGGATGGCGATGGAGGATGTCGCGGCGGTGCTGGTCGGCCGCCGACCTCCCGGGGCCACCTCGTCGCCGAGCGCGCTCGACGGAGTGGCCCTGCGCGCGCTGGACGGGGTGCTCGAGAACGACGCCGAGCCGCTCTCGCTACGTCGCGCCGCCGCGGGGGCGCGCGAGCAGATCCTGGTCTCGACTCTGCTGGCATGGGCGCACCTGATGCCGGTGCTGCCGGGCCTCGTCGATTCGCTGAAGGACGGCCAGGAGGTCCGTCTGCCCTCCGGCCTGATGGACGGGGTCGACCCGCTGGAGGCCGGGCGGGTGCTGGCCCACCTCAGCCGCCAGGACTTCGGTCTCTCTCTCGGCCGCCGCGGCAGGCGCTGGGTGCTGCGTCGGGGCGAGCACCGCGACACGGCGCTGTGGCGGCTGTTGCACGAGCTGACGCATCCCAGTCCGGACAAGCGTCAGGCCTTCGACCACTCGACCGGACGCTTCCTGCACGGCGAGCTGCGCGCGCCGAGCGGGATCCTGGGCGAGCTGACGATGACCAAGGTGCCGGGCGAGAAGGTCTTCAACGATCTCGAGGGGGAGTGGCGCCGCTATCTGCCCACGGTCGACGACTACCTCTCCCTGACCTCGAGGGCGCTGGCCGGCCGGCCGGTGCGCATCTTCAGTTCCGCCGGCGTGACGACGGTCCAAGGGCCGCGCTCCTGGTTCGCCCGGTGGCGCGCCTACTTCGGGCTGAGCCACGCCTATGCCGAGCTGGCGGCGCTGCGGGCGGCCTCGGCGGGCGACCGTCCGTCGCCCACCTCGGATCGTTACGTGCGCACCCTCGAGCGGCGCTGGGGCTTCACGACCGTCTTCGAACCTCACGCCTACGTTCACGCCGGCCGCCGCCACGAGGCGCGCGACGCCAGCATCCTGCGGCAGTTCGTCTCCGACGCCAGGCCCGAGGAACGAGCCGAGGCCGGCACCGCTCCCGCGGCCGCCCCGCTGCTGCCGCTCGTGCTCCCGGCGTGGTTCGAGCCCGACTACTTCCTCACGCGCGACGGCAACCACGTCAATCACCTCGCGGCCTTCTCGCTGTTGCTCGTGGCCTGGTTCCTGGGCCAGCAGTGGAACCTCTATCGTCAGCTCAGGCGGGCGCGGCGCGGGCTGCCCCTGGTCATCGGCGGCTGGGGCACGCGCGGCAAGTCGGGCAGCGAGCGGTTGAAGGCGGGGCTCTTCCACGGGCTGGGCTACTCGGTCTTCTCGAAGACGACCGGCTGCGAGGCGATGTTCATCCACAGCGTTCCCGGGATGCCCCCGATGGAGCTGTTCCTGTTCCGGCCCTACGACAAGGCCACCATCTGGGAGCAGCATCACGTGGTGCGCCTGGCCACCGCTCTGAAAGCCGACGTTTTCCTCTGGGAGTGCATGGCGCTCAAGCCCGACTTCGTCTTCCTGCTCCAGCACCGCTGGATGCGCGACGATCTCTCCACCATCACCAACACCTATCCGGATCACGA
Source organism: uncultured bacterium (assembly GCA_964610245.1). Lineage (GTDB taxonomy): Bacteria > Muiribacteriota > UBA6191 > JACPRK01 > JACPRK01 > CAZSVK01. The sequence continues at coordinate 16,626 of CAZSVK010000023.1, read as the reverse complement.
GGACATCCAGGGCCCCGCGGGCATCAACATCCCCGAGGTGATGGTCAACTTCCTGGGCCCGGGCCACCCCACCTTCACCGCCGAGGATCAGATGCTCCCGATCTTGCGCCAGGGGGCGCGCGAGAACGGCGCCGACTTGCGGGTCATCGACTTCCGCGAGGTCGAGTTGCTCACCGAGGACATCCTCGGCCGCTTCCCCTACCGCGAGCACCCTCGCAACATCGTGATGGTTCTCGGGATGGCGCGCTACCTCGGCATCGACACCGATTTCGCCCTCAAGGAGATGGCCGACCACGTCGTGCCCGACCTGGGCGTGCTGAAGACCTATCCGATGCCCGGCTTCCAGCCCTCGTTCCGTGGCCGCACGATGGAGTTCGCCAACGGGATGAGCGCCAACGAGCGCCGCGGCACCGTCGAGAACTGGCGCCGCATGGGCTACGACAAGCTCGACCTCGAGACCGACCCGTACACCTACGTCGTCACCGTCGTGAACAACCGCGCCGATCGCGTCGCCCGCTCCAAGGTCTTCGCCGCGGTCCTGGTCAACGATCTGCCGACCGGCGCCCACGTCCCCATCGGCACCAATCTCACCGGCCTCTACGGCTACACGATGACCTATCTCGACGAGAAGCTCGCCGGCCTGGAGCTTATCCCCATCCCGGACCGGGCCGCCTTCAAGCCCCGGCCGCTCGGCGAAGAGGTGCTCGACGAATGGCGGCGCCAGATGCGGTTGAACCGCTTCCGCGGAGTGTCTGCTCAGGTCGCCGCGGACGCGGTGCCCCGGATGCTCGTGGGGGCCGGCCTGACGCCGGAGGCGGCCGACGCCCTGGCGAGGAAGGCGGGTGTCCCGGAGGCGGTGCGCCAGTCGAAGGCGACCCATCCCGGCCTCGAGACCCCGGGTGGCCAGGTCGCCTCGTCGCCCGAGCTGACCCGCGCGCTGGAGGCGCTGAAAGAGGGACTGGCGGCCGCGCCCGACGCCGGCGTCGCGGCGGACGTGTTGCGCTTCTTCGAGACCGACGCCCGGCGCCACCGCAGCGTCTCGGATTTCGCCGCCTACCTGCGCGCGCAGGGCGTCGGCACGGGGCAACCGGTGCCTCTGGCGGCGGTCGAGGCGATCAACGAGGCCTATCGCAGGCTTTATCGAGGACTGTTCCGCGAGAAGATGCGCGTGCTGCACGACGTCCACGCCAGCGGCGATCAGGTCATCGATCACCTTCTTCGCCAGGTGCCGCCCGGGATGCACGTGAAGATCATGGGCATCCAGAACATCAAGGGCACGGGCCTGGGCTTCGTCTATCGCTGGATTTCACTCGACAAGGTCTGCGGGGCGGCCAAGCGCCTCTCCCACCGTTCCGAGGCGGCGCGCCGGCAGGCGGTCGAGGAGCTGACCTACTACGGGGAGTACGGCGTGCTCGACGCCCCCATCGCCCTGGACGCCATCCGGAAGGCTCGGAGGACGCCCGCCAACCAGACGCCCTCGCTCCAGGGCCTGCTCGACCTGGCCGAGGAGCGTATCGTCAACGAGAACCAACGGGCGCTCGAAGCACTGGCGCAGGGCCACACGCGCACCGCGTTCAGCGGCGTCGTCGAGTGGCTCGAGCGGCTGATCGACTTCATCGACAGCCGCGGCCGGCGCCGCAGAGCCGACCAGGTGTTCGACGACCTCGTCGCGGGCCGCATCGCCCACGAGCGCGCCGTGCTCGAGCTGCGCGATCTCACCTATCGCCAGAAGGGCGGCTGGCTCGAGAAGGCGCTACGCAAGCGCTTCGCCCGTTCGGCCTGACCACCAACCCCTAACCCCTAACCCCTGTTTTCACGGCGCTTCCAGCTCTTTCAGCCCCTCGAAGCTCACGGCGCCCGGCGGCAGATCGCCGAAGCCGCGGCCGCGCGGCGCGGTGAGGCTGATCGCCACACCCGGCAGCCACTCGCTGAAACGATCGCGATAGACGGCACCCAGCGCGGCGACCAGGTAACGGCCCGACGTCAGCCAGCGCGACCACGACAGCTCGAGGCTGAGATCGTCGTCCTGGATGCGGCGGCCGCGGTGGTTGTCCTGGAAACGCTCGGTGTGGGTGAAGGCGGCCTCGGCCTCGAGCGGCCAGCGGAGCTGGCGCGTCCCGACGCGGAGCGAGGCGCGGTCGAGGTCGTAGGGCCGCAGACTGGCGTTGGTCGTGGCCCGGCCGCGGAGAAAGTACTCGCCGTCGGTGTGGGGGGAATAGGTGAGAGTGTCCTGCACGAAGAGCGCGGTGGGGTGCTGCCGGTCGAAGCGCGTGTAGACCTCGGGGTCGATGCGGGCCGGTGGGCTCTTGCCGGGCGTGTGGAGCGTGCCGGCGTAGAGGTCGAGCCCGGCGGCCGGCACGTGACGCATGCGCGGGCCGTCCTGACGCAGCCAGTCGACCTGGGCCGAGCCGCGCAGCGCGAACTCCTGCGAGCCGTCCACCGGTTGGGTGGCGAGCGAGGCGGCGGTCCGCCAGCGCGGGCCGGTCTCGCGGCGCGTCGAGCGGGTGGCGCGGTGCTCCAGGACGTGGGCCGGCAGCCCCTCGACGCGGAAGCGGCTGTCGGCCTCCCAGGCGCGGCTCTCGGTGCCGTCCCACGACGCCCGGTAGGAAGTAGCGCTGGCGATGACCTTGCGATCGACGCGGAACTCCTCGTTCTCGGGTCTCAGGTTCTCGTCGTAAGTGAGCTGGTATCGGAGCGTGCCCTGCTTGGCGGCGCCGGCCGCTTGCAGGTCGGTCCGCGGTCCCTCGAGCGGCCTGGCACCGCCCGCGGGAACGCCCGGGGCCAGTGCGACGCGGCCGGCTGCGAGCGGACCGGTCGCGGGGGCGGTCGGAGCCACCGCCGGCGTGGGCAGTTCGAGCCTGACCAGTGCCGAGGACCCGGCCGGGGGGGCCAGCACCAGGCGGTGCTCGCCGGCCGCCGGGAGGGCGAGCTGCAGCAACGACTCGCCGCCCGCGGTGAAGCCGGTGCGGTCGACGAGGCTGGCGCCCGGGTCGCCCCGCTCGGAGAGGTCGAGCCGCCGGGTCCACGAAGGCCCGCGCGGGCGTGACACCGAGACGAGCAGCGCCCTCGCGGGAGCCATCCGCGGCCCCGCCAGGTGGCGCCCGTAGATGCGCACCACGGCCGGCCCGCGTAGCGAGAGTTCGACCGGCTCGTTCGCCGTGGCGGCGAACGTCCGCTGGGCCCGCCTCGATTCGAGCGGGTGCCAGTCGCCCGCGCCGGTCGGCCCGAGCCCCAGCCGGCTGCCGTCGGCGACGATCGGGCGGTCGAGCCAGACACGCACGGCCGCCGCGGTACGGCCGTCGGGCTCGTCCAGCGATAGCTCCAGCACGTGGTTGCCCGGGGGCAACGGCGGGAGTTCCAGCCTGGAAACACGATTCAAAGGTGCCAGCCACTCCTGCGACGGCCTGCCGTCGAGCTGCAGGAGCAGGCGCGCCCGCGCGCCGGCCGGGGCAGGTGGTTCGAGCCCCCTGAGCTGCCGCTCGGGCCAGGCGTCGAGCGCCAGGGTGGTCTCTCCCTCCGCGGCCAGCTCGAGCCGTAGCCGGTTGCGGCCGAGTGTCATCGTGCGGGCCGCGCCCCAGGGGCTGTAGGTGAGAGCGCGGCGGAGCAGAACGGCCGGCGGGGCAGGCGAGGCCTCGCCCGTGGTCACGAGCGTCTCGGCGCTGGCGGCCCGGTCGACTGCGGGCACGTCGTCCCAGTCGAGGCGCGCCAGGGCCGCAGCCCTGACCTCTCGCGCTTCGGCCAGCCCAGGGACCGTCTCGAGCACGGTCTCGGCCCGGGCGAGCGCGGCCAGACAGTCGCTCCACGCCGCCGGGTCGCCGGGAGCGGTGCCGGCCGCAAGGGCGAGCCGCAGAGTGGCGGCGCGAGCGAACTGCTCCGGCGTCGCGTGCGCGGGAAGGTCCTCCAGGAGGGCCCTGCAGCCGGCGATATCGCGTAGCGTGGCCCGGAGTTGCGCCAGGAGCAGGATGCGCCGAGGATCCCGCGCGACGGGCGACCCCTCGAGCACGCGGCGTGCCTCGGCGGGTCGGCCCAGACGCTGCAGGCGGAGCGCCTCCGGCAGCCCGGCGCAGGCGGCGGGCAGGCGAGAGGCGAGCAACCCTTCCGGGGCGAGCAGGTCGTCGTAACCGCCGGCCTGGACCGATGGCCGCACTCCGAACGAGGAGGCGGCCCCGTCCACGGTCAGGCGATGCCGTCCGGCGGGCAGGTCCACGAACACTGTCTGGGCCTGGCCGGGCAGGATCTCGGGCGCCTCCGGATGGCTCACCTCGGCGGAGGGTGGCACGTCGTCCGCGCGGCCCTCGCCGGCCGGCTGGCCGTCGAGCGTCAGCGACCAGGCCGACGAGCCGCGGGGGCCCGCATTGCCGGCGGTAGGGCGGCAGTCGGGTCGCACCGAGAGGCGCGCGCGGCCCGGCCCGGTCAGCTCCAGGACGAGCGGGCGGCCGGGGGAGACGCGGTAGGTCGGGGCCAGGAGCGGGATGCCGGCGGAGGAGGTTCGCAGCGCCGCCTCGTAGGAGAGGATCGAGGCCGCGGCCGGAGGTTCCCAGTCCGGGTCGCGGACGCGCTCGCTCCACGTCTCGGCCAGGAAGGCCAGGTCCGCGGCGCGCGCGGCGGGCTCGGCGAAGAGGCCCGGCGAGGCGGCGAGGGCGGTCTCGACCTCGCCCGCTCGGGCGAGCGCGGCGCGCGCGAGCGACCGTGGGGCGTCGTTGGCGGTGGCCCGGAAGCTGGTGGCCGCCTCCTCGGGTCGTCCCGCCGCGACGAGCGCCACGGCCCGTGCGTAGGCCAGCTCGGCGCCGGCCGACGGCGACGGCCCCGCTGCCGCCTCGCACGCCGCCGCGCGGTCGAGCGCCTCAGCGGGCCGTCCCAGCAGGACGAGTGTCCGGACGAGTCTGGCCGCGGCGAGCGCGTCGCCGGGCCGGACCTTCGCGAGCGGCTCGAGGACCGTCAATGCCGCTCGGGCGTCGCCGGAGTCGAGCAGCAGCTCTCCGAGCGCCAGCCGCTGGGCGGCGTGATCGCGTCCCGAGGCGAGCAAGGACAGCCGTTCGACGAGCGCTTCGCGGCGATATCCGGCTTCGGACAGAACGCGGGCATTATCTTCCAGGGCGGCCGCGCGGACGCCGGGCGAGAGGTCGCGGCGCTCGAGCACGCGCTGCAGGTCGGCCTGAGCCAGGGAGCGCTCGTCGAGCGACGCCAGCAGCCGCGAGCGGGCGAGGTGAAGGACGGCGACGGCGGCCCTTCGACAGGCGCGCTGCGGCGCCTCTCCGGGACGAGAGGGGTCCCGGAGCCGTCCCAACGCCTCCGTGAGCGCGGCGATCGAGCGGATCGCGGCGAGCTGGCCCGGCTCCGTCAGCTCGGCCGCCTCGGCGGGCCGAGCCGCGAGGCCTGCGCGGGCCGCGGCGAGCGTGGCCGGGTCGACAGAGCAGGCGGCGAGCGCCGGTTCGAGGCTGGGAGGCCCGTCCGGCAGGCCCGGCCCCGGGGGCGGCAGCTCCGGCGCGGGCGAGCGGGCGAGCCGCTCCGACAACGCGACCATCCAGTGCCCGGCCTCTCCCCGTGCTCGCAGTCTCACGCGGGGCGAGCCTGCCGGAATCGGCACCCAGGCCTCCCAGCTCCGCTGACCGGTCATGACTTCGCGGGGCACGATGAGCCTTGGCGGCTGGCCGTCGCAGAGCAGCTCCAGTTCGGCCGCCGCGGCTGCCCGCGGAGAGACGGGGTCGAGCACGACCTCGAGGCGGACTGCCCCCGGGATCCGGCCGGGTGTCGGCGAGTAGAGCAGCGGCGGGTCCGGATCCCGGGGAAGTGGGAAGCAGCGTACCAGGGTGAACGGTTCGAGCGGCGCCAAGGCCGCTTGCCAGCGGGCCACGGAGGCGGCATCGGGCAGGTTGCAGAGCAGACGGCGGTCGGGCCTTGCGGCGCTCGAGCCGCTCCCTTCCGACACCAGCTCGATCGAGTGGCCGCCCGGCCGAATCTCCGCCGAGCCGGTCCAGCAGTCTCCGGACGTCCGCGGCCGCAACGGCTTGCCGTCGAGCAGAAGCGAGGACGCGGCCGGCGTGGACGTCGCCGTCGGGGCGCCGGAAGCGAGGCCCGGCGTGGCGAGGGCGACATGCAGCGGGAAGGGCGACAGGCCGCCGGCGCCTGCCGGCATCACGACTTCGAACGGCTGGCCGCGAGGGTGGTCCGAAAGGCCGGTGAGCGGGAACAGCAGGCCGGCCGAGTCCGCTCCCCGGAAGCGAGGCTCCAGGGTGGTGGGCGCCGGTGGAGGTGGGATGGCCGCGGCGGGGAGCAGCAGCGTGCCGGCCGGGCCTGCCAGGTCCGACGCCGGCGAGAGTCGGACCCACCGGGAGCTGGCCTGCCACAGGCGCTCGGCGAGCGACCGCGTCCTCGGGTCCAGCCGCGTCGCCCAGCAGGCGCGGTCGGCCTCCTGCCAGGCCTCCGCCCGTTCGGTCGCCATCGGATTCGAAAGGGCCAGCAGATGACCTCGCGCAAGATGGACCTCGGCGTCGGCCGGAAGGACGGCCAGGAGCTGTTGCAGCACCGCGGCGCCCTCGGCGAACCGGCCGAGCGCGGCCAGGGTCCGGGCCAGGTGAAGGCGGCCCTCGCGGGCCAGGGCCAGGGCCGTGAGATCCGTGCGGGCGGTGGCGCCGGCCGCCATCGGGAGCAGGGCCCGGCGCAGCGTCGACGCGGCCCCCTCCAGGTCGCCCGAGGCGGCCGCCGCGCCGGCTTCGAAGTCGGCCACCGCGGCCAGGAAGGCCTCACACTGCTCGAGGGTGATCCAGCGCGTGCCGCCATCGAAGTCGGCGACCGTGAGCTCACCTGCCTTCGCGGTCGCCGCGAGGATCTCGACGCCGCGCTGCTCGCGCAGGTAGAGCCCGAGTGGGCCGAGCAGACGGATATTCAGGTCACCCTC
>CAZSVK010000023.1:0-9718 GCA_964610245.1 uncultured bacterium | reverse complement strand
CGCGCCAGACGTGCGGTGGAGGCGGCCAGGCGCGGTCGGCCCGACAGTCGCGCGGCGGCGGCGCACACCAGAAGGCGGCGGGCCAGGGCCAGCGGCGCGGGGGCGGCGCCGGGCACGGGGTCCCGGTCGCGCGGATCCTCCGCCATGCACCTCGCGATGGCGGCGCATGCATCCTCGGCGGCACTGTCTCCGGAGCCCTGCCGCTCGCGCTCCAGTTCGGCTCGCATCAGCATCTCGCCGGCCGGCTGGAGCGTCAGTTCATGGTGCCCGGGCGGCACCAGGAAGTGCTCGACGCGCTCGCGACCGAGCGGCCGTCCGAGTGGCTCGCGCCGCAGCCCCTCGTCGTCGTCGGGAACGGTGAAGCCGGTCGCCTGGCCGGCCCAGCCGCCGTCGAGACTCCAGTCGAGCCGGTAACTCCGGACTCGCTCTCCTGCGTCATCGGGGTAGATGTGACGCGTCGTGACGCGCAGCATGCGAGGCCCGGCCGCGGACAGGCGCAGGGCGTGGCCGGCCGGCACTCTGAGGAAGTCGAGGTCGTCGATCCGGACCGGTGCGGTGCCGAGCGGGCCGGCGGTGGCCCCGGTCAACCCGGCAAGCGGGGAGAGGGGCGGCGTCGAGGCGGGTGCCAGCCAGGCCGGTTCCGCGTCGCAGGCGCGCGTCGCGGGCACGACCGCGGCGGCCGCCGGGAAGGGGTCCATCGCGCTAGTGTCTCCGGCCCGCGCCTCGAGCGCACCGAGGAAGAACGCGGCCCGCCTCAGCTCGCGCTCGGCGGCCGGCATGTCGGCCCCGGGCCCCCAGGGCAGCACGGCGAGCTGATGCCACGCGAAGGCCGACGCGTCGTGATCCTCCTGCGTCAAGAGCGCGCGCAGAGCGGGTTCCGGGCCTGGTGTTCCCCGGAAGGCCGCGCGTCCGGCCTCCTCGAGCTTCTCCCACTGCAGCCGCAGGTGGCGGATGCGTGCCAGCGTGCAGCCCAGCTCCAGGCCGTTGGCGGGCGTCGACGGGCCAGGCCTGAGCATCCACGAGACCGGACCGGGGAACGGGGGCGGCACGTAGTAGCGCCGGTAGCCGTCCTGCCAGGCCGGCGGCTCCTGGACGAGCGCCTGCCCGGGCTCGGCGGGGTCGAACCGGAAGACCCGCGGACCCGCCTCGTCCGGCCCGGCCCACTCGATCCGCAGAATCGCCGGGGAGGCGGATTGGTTCAACCGACGCAGGGCGGCCAGCCCGGCGGGAGGCTCCTGGTGCAGCTCCAATTCGTCGCCGGAACGGAGCACGACCGCCGGTCCGTCCAGTCTGCGCGGCTCCCTGCCGTCACCGAACTTCAGCCAGGCGTGGGGGGCCGGCCTCCACTCGACCCGGCGATCTCGCGCCATCGCCCGCGCGGCGAGCAGCGGCGCAGTGCTCTCCGAAGCCTGCGCCGTGGCCGCGAGCAAAGCCAGGGACAGGGCCGCGAGAGTCAGCAGAACACGAGAGACTCTACCGGGAACGCTGTCCCCGGGCCCCTGCCAGCGGGGGTGCGCTCCGCTGGACCCCGCAATGAGAGGAGGAGCCGAGGGCGCGGGAGCGAAGCTCCCTCCAGACTCTCCAGTGAATTCGTCGCGCATGTGAACACGGAGCCGCAGTCCTGCGGCCCCGATCTCTGCCTATCGGCAAGGCGCGTCAGTTGGCGCAGAGGCCGGACAGAGCTTTCCTCAACTTCGCCAGGGTCTCGGCGTCCGAGACCAGCCGCGCCCGCATCGTCGCGGAGATCTCGACATGCAGGAAGTGGTCGGCGGCCCGGCCGTTCAGCGCGCGTCCCTGGGCGTTGCCGGTGGCGCCCAGCTCGGTCGTGTCGCGACCGTGCATCGCGATCGCCGTCCGTCCGAACTCCTCCTCGAAGGCGGCCGCGGCCCGCTGCAGGAGGGCGTGCGTGCCGCCGGCTCGTCGCCCGTCCGCCAGCACGAAGTCGGCGACGGCGCCCGCGCTGCTGCTGCGGCGTCTGTTCTCGAATCCGTGGAGCTGGACGAAGACGGTCTCGGGCCAGACCGCCGCCAGCCCGAGCGTGGCGGCGTGGAGAAAGTTGGACTCTCCGTGGGCGACGTCGGCGGTCGCGCCGGCGGTCCCGCCGAGCGCCGGCCGGTGCCGGTGCACCGTGTTGCAAAGGAAGGCCCGCCCCAGGCCCTGCTCGAAGAGCGCCAGCCCGATCTCCCAGGTGTGACGGTCGAAGAAACTGTGCGGCGTCTCGAGTGCGAGACCGCCACGCGCGGCCCTGTCAGCGGGCCCGCCGGCCAGGGCGTAGACACCTCCGCCGGCGCAAACGTCCGGCAGTTCGCGCACCAGCGTCACGGGCCTGCCTGTCAACACCGGCACCTCCTCGAAGCCGCACTCGGCGAGCCCGGCCCTGGCCGCGACGGTGTCGCCCGAGGCCAGGGCGGCCATCGCCTTGCCGAATCGAGCAAGCCGTTCGGGCGGGGCGGCGGTCATCGAGCCCGAGGCTCCGCCCTTGCGCGCCTGTGCCACCAGGTCTCGGAGCGTCTGCACTTTCGGTCTCCCTTCGGCGGGCGCGGCAGCGAACCACGCGAGCAGCCCCAATGCGGCCGCCAGGGCCGTGGCGCGGAATCCGTAACCGTGTGCCCTCACAGGCGTGAACTCACCCACAGCTGGCCCTCGCCGGGCCGCGCCGGCCTCATCTGGAAGGCGCGTATCAGGACGCCCCGCCCGGAAGTCAACCGCAGCCGCCAGCGATAGTCGCCGGGCGCGCGATCGTCCTGCAGGGTCAGCGCGTAGTTCCAGCCACGGCCGACCCGGGGACCGGGGCGATCCAGGAACAGGGTGGGGCTCTCGCCGGTCGCCTCGAACCGGATGACGCGCTCGGGAGCGGTCAGCTCGGTCAGCAGCTTGCCCTGGCGCGGGGCCGGACCCTCCAGCACCGCCGTCAGCACGAGCGGCCCCGCCTTGCCGGCGCCGGCGATCGGGAGCAACCCGAGATTCAGGGTCTGGCGGCCGTCCGCGTCTCGCCGGATCGGCGCCGTGAAGCACTGGCCGGGCTCCAGGCGGTAGTAGGTTCGCTCGCGCCACGGCGGCGCCAGCGGGTCGCCAGCCGGAGGCAGATTGGTGAGCGCGACGGTGCCGCACGGCGCTCCTTGCAGCCGCAGCAGGGCCGGTCCATCGATCGCCGTTGGTGGTTCGACAAGCTCACCACGAACGGACGTTTGCTTCGTCGGACTCCCCGGCCCGTTCGCCCTGAGCCTGTCGAAGGGAGGGCCGGCAAGCGTCATCTCGCCGCGGGCGGTCATCGGATGGGTGAACCCCAGCACGATCGGGTCTGCCTGGGCCGCGAGCGCGGGGGCGCCCGCACCCGGAACGGCAGGCAGCAGGTAGAGCAGCCGTCCCTCGAAGGGGAGGCCGGTGGCCTGTGACCCGGAAGCTGCCTGTTGCAGCTCCAGACCTGCGTCGCCGAGTTGCCGGAAGGCCCTCCGCTCCCAAGCCATGCCGACCGGCAGCGGCCTGGCGGAGGGCTCGGCCACTCGGAAGCGGGCCAGAGGCTCGAGCGGCGCGATCCCATCGCTCTCGAGGCCGTCGTCGGGCGCGGTGGCCGGCGTGGCGGGGGCCGCCGAGAGCGCTCGCAGCGGGACGGTCGTCAGAACCTGCCGAGCCTGTTTCTCCAGCTCCGAGGCGTTCGCGGGTAGCACCGGGAACCACTGCCGCGGGCTGTCGACCATCCAGTGCTCCACGCCCGACTGCCGGCGCGCCTCCGCCTCGGCCAGTTCGACCTGCAGGCTCGCGGGAAGCCGGGTGTAGAAGGCCAGCGCGGCGGGAGGCGAGGCCCAGAAGCGCACCCTGACGGTGCCTTCCGGAACCAGCACGGTCGCGCTCGTGAGGCCCGTGGCGGTCCAGGCGTCGGACGGCAGCTCGGGCACCGGTCGCTCGCCCGCCACCGTGGCCAGCGACAGCTCGGCCGCGTGGGAGGCGGTCGCCCGGTGAGCCGAGTCGAGCAGCTCGACTCCGAGCGTCACCGTGGGGGCGGTGGCGGGCCGAGTGGCGAGAACGGCCGGTCTGCCGCCGGCCTGGGGCGCCCATGGAATCGGCCGGCGCACCGCGACTCGCACCGCGAAGGCGCCTCCTCCGGGCGGGGGCACGACCTCGATCTCCGGGTTGACGGCGCTGGTGGCGGGTCCGGCCTCGAACGACCGGAGTCCGCGGCCGGCGGCCGACAGCTCGCCGAGGCGGCCCGGAACGGGCGCGGGGGACGTCCCGAAGGGCAGCGCTTCCACCGCGTCGGTGGCGAAGGTCATCAGGCCGGTGCGCTCGCTCGAGAGCGCCAGCTCGAGCGTGTGCAGGCCCGGCGGAATCGCCAGGCTGCCCCTGGAGGTTGGCGTCTCGGCGCCGGGAACCCGGGTCAGCCGGCAGAGCGTGGTCGTGGCCGTGCCGGTCTCTGAGAGCAGGGCGGCGGCGAGCAGCGCGGGATGCGCGGGGGCGCGCCCCGTCGTCGCGGCCGTCCCCGTCGCGGGCTCCGGCTCCGGCAGCGGTTGCCAGGTGGCCTCGAACGCGCCCGGTCCGGTGAGGTTGAACACGGCGGTGCGAGGCCCGCCCATCGCGAGTCCCCGGACCGCGGCCTTGCGCGCCGCGGGCGGCACGTAGGCCACCGGCTGCGGGGCCTGGAAGAGATAACGCGGCTGATAGTCGCGGCCCGGATTGCCGAGCGGGGCCAGCCGTTTCCACGGGTGCGACACGGCGGCGGCGCGCTCCCGCATCGACGGGTCGCGACGGCCGAGCGAGTGGGCGCGGGCGAGGCGGTCGCGGGCCTCCGGCGAGAGCGTGGCCCAGCGGTGCACGATCTCCTGGCCGTCCAGCTCGGTGGCGACCTGGCCGTAGGCGCGCACCGCCGCGCTCCGGAACTCCTGGGGCGGCCAGCTCAGCTCGAGCGAGGTGGCGCCCGGGGGGACGTCGGCCACGGTCGTCCGCGGCTCGGCGGCGAGCACCTCCACCTGCCGGAAGCTGACGTTCTCCTGCCACGCGCCCGCCGCGTCCCGCACCCGGATCTTGCGCGTGCGCTCGGCGCAGTCGCGTTCCTGGACGGTGTGCCCCTCCCGGTCGAGCATCCTCACGTGAAAGCGGTAGCCGTACTCCTCGTCGGACGACCGGAACCGCGCCACGGGCAGCTCCAGCGTCGTCACCAGCCGGACCTGCTGCGTGCCCGCTTCCAGGTCCAGCGCGAGCGGCCGGCTGGCGTCCAGTTCGAAGGTGAGCTGCCGGCCGGTGGCCTCCGACTCGATCAGGCTCTCCAGCAACTTCTCGCCGGCCCCGCCCGTACCCGGCGACTCCGACGGAGACAGCGACATCCGGTAGGCGGCCGCCAGCCCCGCGAGAGCCATCAGCAGCCAGAGCAACCGTCTCATCGGCGGGGGGCGGTCAGCTCCAGCATCAGATCTCCCCGGGCGAGGAACCCGGCGAGTGCGTCGGGCGCGCCCGCCTCGGGGGTGGTGATCCTGCCGAGGGCGTTTCGAGGCCTGGGGTTGACGAGCAATCGCCGGTCGGGCAGCTCCACCAGGAACACGGCGAGCCCGCTAGCCCGGTCGGTGAAGTGTTCCAGGCTGCCGCCGCAGGCGATGGCCCGGGCCCGGGCGTGGGCCAGCAGGAGGGGGTTCTGGGTCTGGCTGAAGCGCACCATCGGTTCGCGGAGCGCCGCGAGATCGCAACCGGCGGCCGGGGCGGCGCGGCGGGGTCGGGCCAGCCGTTCGGCCAGCGAGCCCTCGGCGCGCGGGACACCGATCGCCTCGAGATACGCGAGGCTCCAACTCTCTTCTTCGGCCGACCGGGTGGTGGACCGATAGCTCTCCCTGGCCCGGTCCGAGACGTGCAAGTAGGCGAAGGGCCCGGCGTGGAAGGCCACGCTGTACGACTCCTCCGGGCTGGAGGCGGCCCGGAAAGGCGCCAGCTCGAGGCTGCTGTCCTGCAGCGCCACCTTGTGCCCGAGCGCGGCAAGCTCCTCGGCCAACCGGCGGTACCGAGGGCTGTCGTCCGGCGTCTCGCGGCCGGGCGACACGACCATCTCGGCCGTCATCCCGGGATGGGATTCGAGGCGAAAGCCCCTCAACTGGATCGCCAGCAGCTGCCCGGCGGCATCGGTCTCGCGCGCCAGCACCTGGTGGGCGAGGTGGAAGAACGAGACCGCGTCGCGGGGGAGGGCCGGGTCCTGACCGTCATTGACCAGGAGGGCGCGGGCCCGCAGCGCCTGCAGCAGGGCGGCCCCGGTCTCGGCGGTGCGGCGCTCCAGCGCGGGCTCCGGCGCCTCGAGGAGCACCGGTTGCGCCGGTCCCACCCTGAGCACCATCGTGCCCCACCGGGAGGGCGACCCGGGCGCGGGTTGCAGCAGTATCAGGGGCGGGCCGGTCGTGGCCGGCTCGTTCCAGCGCGCCAGGCGGTAGCCGGCCAGGCCCGCGGCGAAGTCGGCCTCGCGCCACCGGGCGGGGCTGACGGCGATGGCCGGCCCGGCCGCGGCGAGCGAGACCAGGGGTGTCAGGACCGAGACGTCCAGGAACTGCAGGATCGCCGTGGTGGGCGGGGTCGGAACACCGGAGACCGGCGCCGAGCGCGGCAGGCCGAGCAACTGGGCCAGCGTGCCTTCGAGCAGCGGCGGCGGCGCGGATCCCAGCACCCGGGCGCGCAGCCGCTCGACCGAGGCCGGCGTGAGCAGCAGATTGGCGAAGCCGCGGGCGGCCGACTCGGCCTGGCAGTGGCGGCCGGGCAGGCGGTCCCAGCCCAGTTCGACCGGCCCCGCCTCGTCGTTCAGGCGATTCAGGTCGAGCGCCGCGGGGATCTCGCCGGCGCACAGCAGGCGGGCGCCCGGGCTGGCGAGCACGCGCACGCTCACGAGGTCGTGGTGGCGGAAGACGCGGTGGGCTGCCTGGAAGAGCGTCCTGGGGTTGATCAGCACGTCGGCCGAACCGTCGACATTGGTCCGGGGATGGGCCCCGGCGACGAAGAGCGCCGCGGCCCCCAGACGCTCGTAGAGCCAGGCCCCGGCCTCATACGCCCCCGGCTCGTCGAGCGGGTGCGGCACCTGGATCACGAGTCGGTTCGTCGGATGGCGGCGGAAGGCGAACAGCCCGTGTCCGCGCGGCCAATCCGACGCGCGGGTCGTCTCGGACAGGTACAGCGTGGCGGCCGGCCCGGTGGCCAGCGAGGCGGCGGCCATCGAGACCGAGGGAAGCGTGCGGGCGAACTCGGCGGCGGCCTGCTCCCAGCTCGACTGGGCCTCCATCGCCCGCCGGGCCGCGGTCACCGCCAGCGTGAAGGCATTCTCCTCGACGGGCCACGGCCGCTGGAAGCGGTTCAGCGCATCCTCCGGCAGCACCAGACGCCGGTCGAAGGCCAGCCTCGCCTGAACGCTCGAGACCGGCGCCTCGGCGAGCGGCGCGGCGACCTCGGCGGCCGGCGCGGCCGGCTGGAGCCCCAGCAGGCTGGCGGTCGGCACCGAGAGCATCAGGAGAAAGCCGGCCGCGTTGCCCCACAGGGCGCCCTGCGCCGAGACCAGCAGCGTCGGCCCGAGCACCAGCGCGGCGTTCTCTTTCTGGATCATCTTGACCGCGATCAGCGTCGGCAGCATGTAGCCGAAGCCGAACAGGTCGATCGGGTTGAAGCCATGGGCGAAGCGGCTGAGCGCGAGGCAGGCGATGAACTTCAACGTGTAGCCGATCAGGAACCCCGAGACGACCTTGCGCGGCCCCTCGACGGTGACGTTCTCGAAGAGCTTGAGCTTCAGCACGCGCCGCGTGGTCTGGTAGATGAGGTAGCTCTCGGCGCAGGTCGACAGCAGCTTCTGCGGCTCGAACCAGGTGAGCGAGATGAGGGCGGGCACCATCACGCCGTTGAAGTCCCAGCCGTACCGGAGCGCCGCCCGGGAGGCGAGCACCATCGAGGTCATCAGCAGGATGTAGCTCTTCGGATTGGCGACCAGGTCGACCGCGAAGCTGTCGTAGGCCACCTCGATGTGTCCGACGGAGAAGTTCGTGAACGGCATCAGCACGAACCGCAGCGTCAGGTAGGTGGCCGCCATCGGGAGCATCACCGGCGGAATGCCGTCGAGCACGCCGGTCTTCCAGAACATGTTGGCCAGCAACGGCACGCAGATGAGTCCGATGGAGTGCAGGTTGCCGCGCAGGTCGAGCTGCGCCGCCAGCACGTCGCCCAGCCAGAGCGACGCCGCCGGCAGCAGATAGCCCTCCGCCAGCACGCGCACGAGCGTTCCGGTCATCACCAGCGCGAGGAAGCGGTCGCGTCCGAAGAACACCGACCAGAGTCCCAGCCGGCAGCCGCCGTCGGACGTCAGCCTCACCGCCAGGTAGGTGGCCACCGCTTCGAGCACGATGACCAGGCCGATCCAGGGCTTCAGCAGGAAGATCGGCGCGAGGTAGCCCGGCACGACCAGCCCGCTGAAGCCGCCGCCGAAGGTCTCGGTCGACATCGCCATGAACAGCACGCCGACCAGCACCGGCGTGAGTAGCGAGTAGGTCAGCCCCTCGGGGAAGAGGGGCAGAGGGAAGAAGCTCTGGAGGAAGGTGAGGAGCTGCTCGAGCATACGCTCACATCCGGGGCAGCCAGAGGCGGTAGACGGTGCCGGCGCCCACGCGGCTCGTCAGCTCCACGCCGCCACCCATCTCCTCCATCGCCCGGCGCACCTGGTGCGGCAGGAGTTGGCCGGCGGTCTGCCAGACCTCGACCTTGGGGGCGGCCTCGGGCGGGTCGTCGAAGAACCGGGCGGCGACCTCTTCCGACAGGCCGAAGCCGTTGTCGGCGATCTCGACCACGACGCGGCCCTCCCGCGCTTCGCAGGAGAGGCGCGACAGACCGCCCGCCGGGCACTGCAACAGCGACTGGTAGAGCACCGCTTCGAGGGCGCGCTCGAAGAAGACCGGGTCGCCGCGGGCGGGCGCCAGGTTTGGCGCGGGTGGCTCGGCCTCGAGCCGGCAATCGCGCTGGGCGGCCAGCGCGGCGCTGGAGCGCGCCGCCGATTCGACGAAGGTCGCGACGCTCATCGGCACGCGCTGCAGGCGGTCGCTCGCGAGGCCGAAGCGGCTGACCGCCTCGAAGTCCTCGAACACCTTTGCCAGCGACGAGGCGTTGCGGTGCACCGTGACGCCCGTCTCGACCGCCTCCTGGACGGTGCCCCGGAAATCGAGGAAATCCTCTCCGTAGCCCAGGATGACCGCGAGCAGGTTCCTGACGCGCAGGGCGACCAGCTCCAGCATGTTGGTCTTCAAACGATCCAGCTCCCGGTGGCGGGAGATGTCGAGCGTCGTGCAGACGAATCCGCTGAGGCCGCCGGCCGCCGCGCCCCCGGCCCCCTCGAGCGTCGCCCAGCTCACCAGGTGCAGGCTGCGGCCCTCGGGCGGGCTGAACTCGCACTCCACGTACGGTTTGCGGCCGTGGGTCAATTCGGCGAGCAGCGCGCGCAGTTCGGCCGGCGAGGCGCCGAAGAGGCGCGCGATGACGTCGAAGTAGCCGGCCTCGAGCAGCTCCTCGCGGCTGCTGCCCACCGCCTTCGCGAACGACGAGTTGACGAAGGTCACGCGGCCCAGGAGGTTCCCGGCGCAGATGCCCGGCTCGAGCCGCTCGAGCACGCCGAGGAAGAAGTCGCGCTCCTTCAGCGTTTGCTGGCTCAGGCCGGCCACGTCCTCCAGTTCCCGGTCGGCCGAGTCGGAAACGAGCGAGCTGCCCAAGCTCCAGGGCTCGCGGGCAC
>CAZSVK010000022.1:0-24664 GCA_964610245.1 uncultured bacterium | reverse complement strand
AGAAGTTGGCGGTCGTGACCTCCCAGAAGTGCCGGAACTCGGGCTCGATGCGCCGTCGCAGCTCGGCGTTGAGATCGCGGATCCGGGTCTCGACGCCGTGCGCCCGCAGGAAGGCCGACAGGTAGGCGAGCGACAGCGGCGGACACTCGGTCAGCCACGGGGGGCAGAGGACCAGCTCGACCGCGCGCTCGCGGCCCGTGGAGGTCGGCATACCTGTCATCTTACTGCCGAAGCGGGGACCGGA
Organism: uncultured bacterium; assembly: GCA_964610245.1. Taxonomy (GTDB): domain Bacteria; phylum Muiribacteriota; class UBA6191; order JACPRK01; family JACPRK01; genus CAZSVK01. The sequence continues at coordinate 24,420 of CAZSVK010000022.1, read as the reverse complement.
GGCTGGAGAGAGTCGTCCTGTCGGGAGCGCCGTCCTCATGTATGGACAGATCATGGAAGGCCTGATTGGAACAGAGGAAAGCAACCTCCTGGAGCTCCGCTCCAGACCTCGCCAGGGGAGAAGTTCTCCCCTGGACCCCCCGATGACTGGAGAGAGTCTTGCCCTCGTTCCCAGCCAGGAGTCATCGAGAGTGTCGCTCAGGCCTGAACTCGTCTTCTCATCGCCGGGTCCAGGGGGGGGCACCCCTCCTGGCAGGGGCCCGGGGACAGCGTCCCCGGAGATTGGCCTCAAGCCTCACGCCTCACGCCTTGGGCTTGCGCCGCGACTCGAGCCAGCTCTGCGCCATCGGCACCAGACCGGGCAGGATCGACACGAAGATCACGATCGCCACGACATAGTGGATGTGCTGCTTGATGTTCGGATCGAGCTGGCCCAGGAAGTACCCGCCGAGCGTCATCGAGGCCACCCAGCTGATGCCACCGACGATGTTGTAGGTGGCAAAGCGCCAGTAGCCCATCGTGCCCACGCCGGCCACGACCGGGGCGAAGGTGCGGATGATGGGAATGAACCGGGCGATGATGATGGTCTTGCCGCCGTGACGCTCGTAGAACTCGTGCGTCCGGATGAGGTGGGAACGCTTGAAGAAGAGCGAATCTTCGCGTTTGAAGATGGCCGGCCCGGTGCGCAGGCCGATCTGGTAACCCACGGCATCGCCGATGATTGCGGCCGCCATCACCGCGAGGTTCAGCCACCAGATGTTGATCAGACCGCCGGCGGCCAGCACGCCGGCCACGACCAGCAGCGAGTCGCCGGGCAGGAAGAATCCGATCAGCAGGCCGGTCTCGGCAAAGACGATGACCACCAGGACGGTCAAGCCGCCCCACTTGATCAATTCCTCCAGGTTGTAGAGTTGCTGGAAGAAGCTGTGAATCAGGTCGATCATGCGGTGGTCTCCGATCTACCGGTGCTCGAGCCGGCCGTCAGTTCGTCAGGCCTCGCAACGGCGCCGGGAATCGGCCGCCGCGCTCGATGAAGGCACGGCAGGAGAACTTGCTGACGGCCATCACCGGGCCTCCGCCCAGCAGGCCTCCGAACTCGACCCGATCGCCGGCCTTCTTGCCCGGCGCGGGGATGATGCGCACCGCGGTGGTCTTGTTGTTGACGACGCCGATGGCGGCCTCGTCGGCGATGATTCCGGAGAGCGTCTCGGGCGACGTATCGCCGGGGACGACGACCATGTCGAGCCCGACCGAACAGACGGCGGTCATCGCCTCGAGCTTGCCCAGGTCGAGAGCGCCCAGCTCGACGGCGGCGGCCATCCCGGCGTCCTCGGTGACGGGGATGAAGGCGCCGGAGAGCCCTCCGACGTGCGTCGTCGCCATCGCGCCGCCGCGCTTGACTGCGTCGTTGAGTAGCGCGAGGGCGGCGGTCGTGCCGGGTGCGCCGCAGCGCTCCAGGCCCATCGCCTCGAGGATGTTGGCGACCGAGTCGCCCTCGGCCGGCGTCGGAGCGAGCGAGATGTCGACGATGCCGCGGGGCAACTGCATGCGATCGGCCACCTCGCGCAGCACCAGTTCGCCGACCCGGGTGAGCTTGAAGGCGGTGCGCTTGATGCGATCGGCCAGATCGCCGAACGACAGATCGGGGTAGGCGGCCACCACGTGGCGGATGACGCCCGGGCCGCTGATGCCGACGCTGATGTGGGCATCGCCCTCGCCCGGGCCGTGGAAGGCGCCGGCCATGAACGGATTGTCCTCGGGCGAGTTGGCGAAGACGACCAGCTTGGCGCAGCCGACGCCGTCGCGAGAGGCGGTGGCCTGGGCGGCGTCGCGGATGACGTGCCCCATCTGGCGCACCACATCCATGTTGATGCCTGAGCGGGTCGAGGCCAGGTTCACGCTGGAGCAGAGCCGCTCGGTGCTGGCCATCGCCTCGGGGATCGAATCGAGGAAGCGCCGATCGCCGGCCGTGGCCCCGGCCTGGACGAGCGCCGTGTAGCCGCCGATGAAGTTGACGCCCAGCTCCTGCGCGACCTGGTCGAGGACCTTGGCGACCCGAACCGGCCCCTCCTTGGGGGCGGCCTCGAGCAGCAGCGAAACGGGAGTCACCGCGAGCCGCCGGTTGACGACGGGCACGCCGTACTCCTCCGCCACCTCGTCGACGGTCTTGACCAGGTTGCGGGCCACGGAGTGGATCTTGCGATAGATGCGCCGCTCCATCGCCGCCAGGTCGCTGTCGGCGCACTCGCGCAGGCTGATGCCCAGCGTGACGGTGCGAACGTCGAAGTGATCGACGGCCAGCATCGCCAGCGTTTCGAGGACTTCTTCGAGCTGATACTCCATCCGGCAGTCACTCCCGGCCGTCGGCCGGACCGGGCCGCCCGCCAGTCGGGCTGCGCGGCTCCGCGCCGCCGGCGATCACACGCGGTGCATGAAGCGGAACAGCCGCTCCTTCTGGATGACGGCCTTGAGGCCGAGCTGCTCCGCCGTCTTCTCCAGATGCTGGCGGACGGCGACGACCGTGCGGTCCTCGGCCGAGGAGTCGGCGACGATCAGGCAGAGGAACAGCCCCTCGATGATGCGCTGCGTGATATCGACGATGTTCACCTGATGCTCGGCGAGCACCTTGGTGATGGCCGAGAGGATCCCCGGCCGATCGGCGCCCATCACCGAGATGACGAGGCGCTCCTGGCTGCTGTCGCGCTGGTTGATTCGAGCGTTTCCGGCTTCCGTCATGGCGCTTCCACGCTAGCATCCAGGCCGCTTCCAGTCAAGCCGGGACTCAGCTCGATCGAGACCGAAACACGCCCCGGACGCGCTACGGCCGGTCGAGCACCGGAGGCAGCGGCGCGAGCCGGTCGGGATTGCCGCGGGCTGTCCACAACTCGCGGCGCGCCAGGAGCCAGATCGGTCCGCAGCTCGTGGGCAGGGTCTCCAGGATCCCGTAGGCCTCGCGGAGCCGCGAGTACCGGCAGATCTGGTCGAGCGCGGTCTCCTCGGGTCTCGGCTCGGGCCCCGCCTCCGCGGGCCCGGTCGACGGACGCCAGGCCTGCATCGTGTCGAAGCCCGCGCGGATGCGCATCGTGAGTTCCGAGAAGACCACGAGGGCCGGATAGCCCACGGCGGGATCCTCGAGGAAGCTCTGCAGACTCGGGTCGTCGACCTTCCGGAAGGCCACGCGGCCGCTCGACCGGCGCCTTCGATGGAGCTGGTAGAGAAAGCCGGCCGGCTGCACGCCCAGGTGCACCTCCGAGGGATGCACGGCCAGCTCGACGCGGCCGCCCTCCTCGCACAGGAGCGGCGCCCAGCGGTCGGCGCGCTCGAGGATCTCTCGGGCTGTCGCGCTCGTCCGCCACACGAGGTAGAACTGGCGATCGTAGCAATCGCCGAGATAGACCTGGGCCGGGCTGCAGGGTGTGAAGGCGCCGGTCCAGGTGCGATCGGCGACCTGGGCGACCGACGCCAGCGCAAGCAGTCCCAGGGCCCCCGCCTTCCAGGCGCCGCCGAGCCCGGCCAATCCGAGCCCGGCCGCCGCCGCCAGGCCCGGACAGGCCGTCAGGTGAAAAGCCAGCCCCGTATCCGGAGCCAGGGGCAGCACGAGCGCCGGCAGGAACGACGAGGAGAGCAACAGGAGCGTCGCGCGCGGCCGGCTCCGCAGCGCCAGGAGAACTCCGGCGAGCGCCAGCGGCAGGAGCGTGGGCCCGGCCGCCGCGAACCAGCCGCGGCCCCAGTCGCCCAGCCTGCCCGAGTAGGCCTCCCAGCCCCCCGGTCCCGGCCACGCCGTGACTCCGCTTCCCCGCAGCAGCCACGGTCCGGCGACGACCAGCGCCACGCAGAGCGCCCCCGCGAGTCGGGTCAGAACGGCCCGGCGCGCCCCGGGCTGGCGAGACAGCATGAACGAGGCCGCCACGACCGGACCGGCCAGGTGCAGGCTCGCGCTCCACTCGCACAGCACCGACGCGCCGAGGAGCCCGCCCAGGAGACAGGCCCCGCGCCAGGACGGCAGTCGCTCCGGGCCGCCGCCGGCCGCCCCGGCGCCTTCCTCGACGGCGCGCAGCAGCAGTCCCAGCGTGCAGCAGACCAGCGCGAGCCCCCCGACCGTGGCGGCGCCGGTCTTGACCAGGGCGTTGACGACCGGAAAGCCCGCCAGGAAGAGCAGACAGGCGGTCGAGGCCAGCGAGGGCGATCTCGCTCCGCGAAGCGAGCCCGCCAGCACGGCCAGCCCGAGGCTGACCGCCAGCCCGAGCCAGCCGATCGCCACGGGCTGCGAGCCCAGGTCCAGCCCCACCGGGCAGAGCGCCAGGTAGCCGGGCACGAGCGGCGGAGGCTCCCGTTGCTCGAGCGCCCAGCTCAGCAACCGGCCCTCGCGGACGGCCTGTCCGGCGACCGGAATCGACTCGACGAGGCTGCGGGCGGTCTCGCCTCCCGGCTCGGCCAGCCAGACGTACGCCACGGAGTTGAGCAGGAGCGCCGCGAGGATGAGCAGGTCGAGGCGTCCGGCGCGCGCGCGAACCGGCCCCTCGCTCCGGCTCGAGGCGCGAACCGCCTCGTTCTCCGGAGGCGTCCCGATAACTCCGGCGTTCATACGGCGCCCCTCGCCGGCGGCAGCGGCGTCAAGGGAGGGGCGGCCGGCTGACGCTCCCACAGCGAGCGCCGCACGAGTACCCAGACCAGTCCGCACTCGCCCTGCAGCGTCTCGACAACGCCAAAGTCAGCGCGGATGCGCGCCAGCACGAGCGGGTCGTCCAGCGGCGGAGGGTCGGGGTTCGGGCTGTAGGCCCCGCCCTGGGGAACGTAGGTCCAGCCGGAAAGGACGACGTCGCGCGCCTGTCGCTGATCCACCGCCAGCGTCTGCTCCGAGATGACCAGGAAGTCGAAGGCGTTGCCGGCAAGGTCGGTCACGAAGGCCCGGTAGTCGTGGGGCGCGTAGTCGACGAACAGCAGCGGTGTCTGCAGGATGCCCTCTCGCCGTTGCAGAGTGACGAACACGGAGGGCTTCAGGCCGGGAAACGCTTCCAGCGGATGGCCCGAGAACCGCATCCAGCCTCGTCCCTGACGCATCTTCCCGGCCCAGTGGGCGCATCGTTCCACGACCGCGCGGGCGGTCGCGCTCGAGTCCCAGCTCATCTGCAGCCGACTGTCGAAGTTATCCTGCGGACCGGCCTCGGGGACCGGGCAGGGGCCCAGGGCGCCCGTCCAGGTGCGGTCGAGCGCCTGCGCCGGCGCGAGCACGAGCAGCAGCCCGAGCCCCAGCCGCCGCCACGAGGGAGCGGCGCTAGCCAGCCCCAGGCCGGCCAGGGCCGCCAGCGCCGGCAAGACCGGCGCAACGTAGCGAATCTCGATGTGCGAGAAGGCCGGCAGGCTCGCGATCGGCACGGCGGCCGAGGCGGTCAGGAGGAGCGCCGCCCGTGGGTGACGCCGGAATGCGAGCCAGCAACCGGCCGCCACCAGGGGGAGCAGGCTGCTGCCGATCGACGCCGACAGGTAGTCGAAGCAGAGGCCGAGCCTGAGGAGGTAGCCGGCGAGGCCGCTCACGTCGGCGTTCGTGGGAGTGTTGGCGAGCGTCGCCCGGAAGCGTTCCCAGTCCATGCACCCGTAGAACCACGGACCGGTCAACGCCAGGGCCACCAGCCCGATCGTCGCCAGGCCCACCAGCGCCGGCCGGGCCCCGCCGGGCCCCCTGGCCGTGAACCACGCAGCCACCAGCAGAGGGCCCGCGAGATAGAGCACCGCCGTCCATTTGCAGAGGACCGCCGCGGCGGTCAGCACGCCCAGGCCAACGCAACCCGAGAGGCCGGGCAATTCGCCGGAGACCAGGAGCACTGCGAGCAGAGCGCCGGCCAGGGCGAGCAGCCCGGACTCGAAGTGCGGGGCCTTGGCATAGACGTTGACCAGCGGGAACCCGACGAGCAGCAGCAGGGCCGCCGCACCCGCCTCCGGGGGATGCCGCGCCCGGAGCCCCACGGCCAGTCCGGCGAATCCCGCCGCCAGCAGCAGATCGCTCCACAGGACCATTGCGGGGAGCGAGAGCAGGCGGGTGCCGAAGGGACAGAGCCCCATGAACAGGTGGAACAGGGGCGGATAGTAGGTCTGGGTGCCGAGCCACTCCAGCAGCCTCCCCTGGAGCAGGGGAACGGTCACCTCGTCGGCGCACCAGATCAATCTCGTGGCGTTCTCGTGGAACGAATCGGACAGCCAGACATAGGCGACAGAGTGCGCGAGCAAGAAGAGGAGGATCGCCAGCTCGGCCAGGACCCAGCGGCCGCGAGAGGCCCCGCCGGACGCCGGCGCGGGTGCGACGGCAGCGGAGGCAGCGGAGGCAGCAGATCCCTCGTCCGGGGACGGAGCCTCCGACCGCATCTTGGATTTCTTCAAAGCCTCGCTCCCGCGACACCCCGAGAGATCGGCCCGCTCTCGCCTCGATGAGAAGACCGCCTGAGCCCGGCCGGGAACCTGTATAGTTGGTCGAGAGTCCCATGTCCAGTGCCGAGACCGCAGCCACGCCCCCGGCCGCCGCTCCCCGCCTTCGAGGACGCCTGTTGCTGGAGGTGGCGGTGCTGGCCGTGCTGCTGGCCAACACCGTCGCGTACCTGTTCTGTTCCGACACCTACGTCGAGGGGCACGAGTGGCTTGTTCACGCCAAGGTGACGCGAGAACACTGGCAGGCGGATCAGGTGGCGGACTGGTTCGAGGTGAACCGGTACTACCCGCCGCTCCATCCAATCTACATGGCGCTCTTCCCCGGCCCGCTGCACCCGGTTCCGGCGGGGCCGCTGGTCGTCTGGGGCTTGCTCCCGATGCTGGCCGGGATGCTGTGGATGGCCCGGCGCCTCGACCGGCACGAGCCGGGTCCGGGTTTGACCGGGCCCCTGTTCCTCGTCGGGCTGGGCGGGTTCCCGCTGGTGAACGCCTATTTGAAGATCGCCCACTACGAGACGGGGATGATGGCCGCCCAGTGCGGGGTCCTCGCGCTCCTGGCGGGACCGGCTGGGCTGCCCTCGCGCGCGGGATGCGCCGGGCTGGGAGCGGTCGTGGCGGCCGGGATGCTCTGCAAGTGGACCCTGCCTCTCTATTGCGGGCCTGCGATCGCCCTGGCCGCCGTCCTGGCCTGCCGGCGAGGACTGGCCTGGAGGGAAGCGGCTGGCCGGCTGGCCCTGATCGGGCTGGTCGTGGCGGCCGTTGCGGGCCCCTGGTACTGGGTCTGCCTCGACTGGGACCGGCTGGCGGCGACCACGGGAAACGACCTCACCTTCCCGGACGCGCGAGGCTGGGAGACCTACCGGCTGGGGCTGCGCCTGCATCAGGACTTCTGGCGCTACTCGGTGGGTGAAGCGATGTGGCCGGTGGTGCTGGCAGGCGTCCTGCTCGGCCTGCTGCGCCGAACGGGATTAACTCTGACGTTTCTGAGTTCGGCAATCCTGCCGACGCTCGCGCTGCCCGGGATGGGACACCTGGAGGTGCGCTACCTGCTGGCGGCGCTGCCGGGGCTGGCCGCCGCGACGGCGCTGGGGCTCGGCTCTCTGCGCCGTCCGTGGTGGACGGCGGGGCTTGCGGCCCTTTCCGCCCTGGCGCTCTTCCAGCTCGCCGACCGGACCTGGTCCGGCTACGGCGAGGTGAAGCTCGACTCGCTGGTCGGAGCCAGGCAGAGCTACAGCTACGAGCTGGAGATGCTCTGGCAGTCGGATCGCCCGGCGCGGTTGGCCTGGCAACGGGCCGAGTGCTGGAGCCGGTTCCTGGCGCCGGACGACCGGCGGGAGGCCACGCTCGCCTGCCATCCCCTGGACCCCAGCGCCGGTCTGCACGCCGGCCGGTTCTCGTTCATCGCCCACCGCGAGGCAAGCCCCCGAGAGGTGCGATTCGCGGGCTACGAGTCGATCCACTACGTTTCGTTCCTCGAGGCGTTGAGCGCCGGTACCATGACCTTCCTCGCGCTCTCCGAGCAGGCTCTGCTGGTCGACCTGGCCCAGTCGCGCCAGACCGCAGCCGAGGCGTGGCACTTCGTGCCCCAGGTGGGCGAGATGCTCCACTCACCCGGCGGCGCGCCGCCCGAAGAGCCCTTCGCGCTCGAGGTCATCCGGCAGCGATTTGGGGTGCTGGAGCAGTTGCCCGAAGCGGCCGGAAAGCTGTTTCTGCTGGTACGGCGCGACGCCTGGGAACGGGGTTCCGGCGGAAGGTCACTCGCGCAGTTGCCCGGCGTGAGCCGCCGCCGGCATGGCAATCCCGGCGTTCCCTGAAACGCTCTGCAGCCGTTCCTCGAGCCTCGAGCGTCAGGGCAGTTCGGGCTTGGCGCTGGTGTCGGGATCGTCGGCGCTCTCGATGGCCTTCAGGAACTCGATGATGTCCTTCTTCTGGGCATCGGTGAGGTGGATGCCACCCTCGATCTCGGGCGCCAGGTTCTTGGCACCGTAAGGCGTCTCGTAGTACTTGAAGACGTCCTCGATGGTCTTGAAGGTTCCGTCGTGCATGAACGGCGGATGGGCGAGCACGTTGCGGAGGGTGGGGGTCTTGACCGCGCCCTCCAGTTTCGGGTCGCCGACGATCGCCGCCCGGCCGGGATCGCCCTTCACGAGCCCCCCGTGGCCGACGCCCATCATGTGGTACTTGTTGTCGGTGAAGGTGCCCGGCGTGTGGCAGACGCCGCAACGGGCGGTGCTGCGGAACAGCTCCCAGCCACGCTTGGCCGCCTCGCTCATCGAAGCCTTGGCGCCCTCCGTGTAGCAGTCGTAGTGGGTGTTGGCCGACATGATGGTGCGGCCGAACGAGGCGATCGCCTTGACGATCTTGTCAGGATTGACGGGGCCCGGTCCGAAGGCCTCTTCGAACAGCTTCCGGTAGCCCGGCAGATCGTTGAGCTTCCGGGCGATCTCCTCGACCTTGCCCTTGGCGCCGAGCTGATCTTCCCACTCGAGGCGCACTGCCTCTTCCAAGCTCTTGGCCCGTCCGTCCCAGAACCACGACTTCTGGAAAGCGGTGTTGTACAGCGACTGGGTATGGCGCGTGTTCATACGGCCGGTGGCCTGCTGCGAGACCGCCAGCGTATCGGCCCAGCCCTTCTCGGGCGTGTGGCAGGACTGGCAGGAATGGGCGGCCGACGAGGAGAGGCGCTTGTCCCAGAATAGCTTCTTGCCGAGCAGCACCTTGTGCTCCGTGAGGAGATTGTCCTTCGGCGCAAACCCGGAGACCTCATCCAGTCCCAGCGGGGTCTTCGGCTGCCAGCCGGGCACCGGGGAAGTTCCGCCGGCGGATTGCCCGAGGGCGAACCCGGCCAGGACCGTCAGCATCAGGACAGCAATCGGCACGTGACGGGAAATCCGCATGATGGAACGCCTCCTTGTCATCGAGCCACAGTCTACCCGCTGCGCCGCGCTCGCACCATCCACCCAATCGGGGGGGGGAGCGCGGACCCGCTGGAAATCCTCCGCTTGCGAGGGTACTCTTCTCGCGATGCTCAGGACGTGCTGCCCCTCGTGCCCTTGACCTCGCGCCGAAGGAAATCCAGGCGAACCACGCCCGTCCCGAGCGCGGCCGCGCCATCCCGGCAGACGGACCCGGCGCCGAAGGCCATCCTCCCGGAGCCTTCCACAGCGGAGGCCATCCCGCCGACCGGAGCCCCGGCGACCGGGCAGCCACGCGCCTGGCCGAGCTGGACCGTGGCGGCGCTGGTCATCGCCATCTGCCTGGCCGACGCGGCGATCTACTGCGTGACGTCCGAGAGCGCGCTCGACGTGGGCACCTTCGCCGCGCGCGCGTGCCAGACCCGGCAGAACTGGGTCAGCGACGGCCTGCCGGCCTGGTGGCACCAGCAGAGTTACTATCCTCCGCTTTATACCGTCTGGACCACGCTCCCCACCCTGTTCGGCCGGTGGCCCGACCTCTCGACCTTCGTGCTGTGGAGCGATCTGCTGATCGTCGTGGGGCTCGTCGGGTTCACGGGCGCGCTCGTGCGGCTTTCGGCCGGGGCGGGGCCGGTGCTTGCCGGCATGCTCTTGCTGGCGGGTTCGCCGCTGTTCGGGGCGGCCCTGAAGACGATGCACTGCGAGGCGGGGCTGCTCTGCGCGATCGGGCTCACGCTCTGGATGCTCGCCGGCCGCGACGGGCTGCCCTCGCGGCGCGGGGCCGCGGCGATGGGGATGGTCTGGGCGGCCGGACTGCTCTCGAAGTGGACCTTCTCGGTCTACGTCTTCCTCCCGGTCCTGATCTCGGCCGGGACGTGGCTCCGGCGCGGCCGGGGCGCGCGCGAGGCTCTCGTGCGGCTGGCGCTGGCCACTGCGGTCGCCTGCCTCCTGGCCGGCCCGTGGTTTGTCTGCGACCTGGACTGGGCGAGGCTGAGGCAGACGACGCTCAACGATGCGACCCTCACCCGCGGCACCGGGTTTCAGGGCTACCTCGACCAGCTCTGCTTCTACTGGCGGGCGCTGGAGAGCGGGGTGGGCCGGGAGATGCTGGTGCTGATGGGTGCCGGATGGCTCTTCGCCCTGGCGCGGGGGGCACGCGGCGCGGCACTGCTGCTCTCGAGCGCGCTGGGAGGGCTGGCCGTGCTCGCTCTCTTCCTGCACGCCGAGCCGCGCTACCTGATCCCGTTGCTGCCGTCGCTCGCCCTGACGGCCGGCCTGGGGCTCGGCGGTCTGCCGGGGCCCGAGTGGCGCGCACTCGTGACGGTGTTGACCCTGGGGGCCGGCCTCCAACTCGGCACCTCGACCTGGTACCACCACTTCGTCCCCGACCTCCGGTTTCCGCCGGGCAGGCACGCCCCGTACGACGATCAGATGAGAATGACGTGGCCGCACGGGATCGGGAGAGAGGCCTTCCGGCAGTGCCTCCAGATGTGCCGTGCGCTGGATCGGCCCGGTGAACTCCAGTGCTTCGCCATCCACCCGCTCAGCACCGACCCCGGCCTCGACACAGCCCTGATGGGATACCTGGCCGTCACCAGCGACGACCCACCCGAGATCCGGCGCTACCTGGGCTACGACTGGGCCCACTACTGCTCGTTCCTGGAGGATGTGGCCGCGAACCGGCTGGCGATGCTGATCCTGCCGGAGGGGGTCCTGCAGACCCGGGTCGCGGACGCCCGGGAGTGCGTGAGCCAGGCCTGGACCTACGTCGATCAGGAACGCGGCACCAGCGGTTGCGCCGAGCCGCGCCCCCCGGAAGACCCGTTCGTTCTGGATCGCCTGAGGGAACGCTATGGCGTGTTACGCTCGCTGGACAGCAACCAGGGGCAGATCTGGCTGCTGCTCCGCAAGGACATCTGGGCCAGGCTCGGACGAACGGAGCCGCTGGCCCCGATTCCCGGCGGTCGCGACTGACCGGCCGGCCTCGCCGGCGTGCGGCACCTGCCCCCCCCGGCCGGCCATCGATTTCGATACAGCCGACACTGGATTTCATCGGAGACAACTGGTTAGACTTGTGACAACGACAAGGAGGCGCCCGCTCATGCCCAGAACCCGTCATCTGCTGGTTGTTGCGATTTCGCTCTTGGTACTGACCACCTTCGTTCAAGCGCAGGGGGCGCCGGCCGGAGGCGCCGCGTGGAAGGGGAAGACCCCGATCGGTCTGTCCGATGTCAGCGCGACCGCCCCGAGAGACAATGCTCTCACCCAGGCCAAGGTCGTGCTCGGCAAGGCCCTGTTCTGGGACAAGCGGCTCTCCACGACGGGGATGCAGGCTTGCCAGTCCTGCCACTCGCCCGAGAAGGGCTGGTCCGACACCCTCCCGGTGTCGGTGAAGGCCACCGGAAAGGCCAACACCCGCCACTCCCCGACGCTCTACAACGTCGCCTACAACACCGCTTTCTTCTTCGACGGCCGGGCCCAGACGCTCGAGTCCGCGGTCCGGATGGAGTGGGAAGATCAACTCGGCGCCAAGGGCAAGGCCGACTCGATTGCCCAGAAGCTCGACGCCATCCCGGGCTACAAGAAGCTCTTCGAGGAAGCGTTCGGCCCCGGCGCCGTCAGCGCCGACAAGATCGCCAAGGCGATCGCCAGCTTCACGCGAACCATCCTCACCGCCAACACGCCCTACGACATCTTCGCCGGCGGCACCGCCACCGCGATGAGCGCGGCTGCCCAGCGGGGCTGGGATCTGTTCCGCGGCAAGGCCCGCTGCGGCGTCTGCCATAGCGGCAACCTGTTCACCGACGGCAAGTTCCACATGATCGGCGTCGGGCACGGCGGACTGGTCAAGGGCGATCCCGGCCGGATGACCATCGTCAACGACCCCCGGATGGAAGGCGCGATGAAGACCCCGACCCTGCGCAACGTGCTCTCGCATCCCCCGTACATGCACAACGGGTGCTTCGGGACGCTCGAGTCGGTCTTCAAGTGGTACGAGACGCCCTACGGCGCCAAGAACCTGGCGCCCGAAATCCAGGGCGGCCTCCACCTCTCCGCGGCCGAGAAGGCAGACGTCACCGAGTTCCTCAAGGCCCTCGAGAGCGGCGACGACCCCGACACCCTCTCCCGGCCCCAGCTTCCGTAGCAAGTCGACGGTCGACTCCGGACAGTCGACAGCCGGCAAGCGACGGGTCCCTTCCGTCGACTGTCTGCTGTCGACTGTCTCATTTCCGGCCCCCGTGACCGCTGCACCTGAAACCTGACACCTGACACCTGCCAATGCGCATCCTCTCCGGCGTCCAACCCTCGGGCAAGCTCCACCTGGGCAACTACTTCGGCGCGATCAAGCAGCACATCGAGCTGCAAGACCAGGGCGAGGCCTACTACTTCATCGCCAACTATCACGCGCTGACCACCATCCAGGACGCCGCGCGCTTGCGCGACAACACCCTCGACGTGGCGGCCACCTACCTGGCGCTCGGCCTCGATCCCGCCAGGGCGACCTTCTTTCGCCAGTCTGACGTGCCGGAGGTGACCGAACTGACCTGGCTGCTGGCGACGGTGACCGGCATGGGGTTGCTCGAACGCGCCCACTCCTACAAGGACAAGGTGGCCCGCGGCCTGCAATCGTCGGTCGGCCTCTTCTGCTACCCGATCCTGATGGCGGCCGACATCCTGGCCTACCAGTCCGACCTGGTGCCGGTCGGCCAGGACCAGGTGCAGCACGTCGAGATGACGCAGGACATGGGCGACTACTTCAACAACGCCTACGGCTGCCAGGTCTTCCGCCGGCCCGAGTACCGCCTGAACAAGACCGCCAAGGTGCCGGGCACCGACGGCCAGAAGATGAGCAAATCCTACGGCAACACGGTCGACATCTTCGCGACCGGCTCGGAGCTGAAGAAGTCGGTCATGGGAATCGTGACCGATTCCACGCCCCTCGAGGAGCCGAAGGACCCGTCGAAGTGCACGGTCTTCAGCATCTTCTCGCTGTTCGGCACTCCGGCCGAGCAGGAAGACCTGGCGAGCCGATACCGCAAGGGCGGGTTCGGCTACGGCACGGCCAAGAAAGAGCTGCTCGCGAAGATCGACACGTTCTTCGCCCCCTACCGGGAGAGACGCCAGCATCTGCTGAGCCACCCCTCCGAGGTCGAGGAAGTGCTCTTCGCCGGCGCCCGCAAGGCTCGCACCGTGGCCCGTCAGACGCTCGACTCGGCCCGCACCGCCTGCGGTCTCTGATTGGGGACACTCACCTGACCCCGAAGACCGCGGAAGCCCGGCCAGGAGTGCCTGGAACGCCGAGACGCAGGGCTGCCGGCTGATTCAGAAGCGGGCAAAGGCCAGGCTCAGAGCGGCTAGAACAGGCTTCGGGGTCAGGTAAGTGTCCCCGAGGTACGACCTGCGCTATGGTGGTCCCCTGTCCGGCGTTGGAAACCGGCGGGGGACGTTCCTTCGATGAACCTTGCCCTGAGAACCCGGCTCAGCCTCGGGTTCCTGTTACCCATCGTCCTGGCCGGAGTCATCTGCACCATCGTCGGCGTCAGGATGATTGGCCGTGGCGTGACCGTCTGGATCCGGCTGGCCGAGTGCTGGCGAGGGCCCTCACGCCCGACAGGCGCGGCGATTCCCTGGCCGCCGACCCCGTGGTCAAGGCGGTGCTCGCCGGCCATCGAGGCCCACGACCTGTCGTTCTACGGAGCGGCACGCCCTTTCCCGAAGCCCGCGCCGCAGCTGCTCGAGCCTCCGGCGCCCGCGTCGCCCGGCCAGGACCCGCCTCCGGGCCAGCTCGCCCAGGTCGAGAAGCGGGAGATCGCCGCCGCCCTGCAACGCTTCGACGGCCAGATGGCCCGGCCGCGTCGGCGAGCCCAGGCCGAAGTACGTCCACACCTCGGTCAAGGGGTTGTGGGACAAGCCCGCGAACCTCAACAACGTCGAGACCTGGGCCAACGTGCCGCTCATCATCGAGCGCGGCGCCGAGTGGTTCCGCGGCATCGGCACGGAGAAGAGCAAAGGAACCAAGGTCTTCTCGCTCACCGGGATGGTGAAGAACACAGGCCTGGTCGAGGTTCCGATGGGAATCACGCTGCGCGAGGTCGTCTTCGGCATCGGCGGTGGTCTCCGCAAGGGCAAGAGGTTCAAGGCGGTCCAGACCGGCGGCCCCTCGGGCGGATTCCTGCCCGAACGCCTCCTCGATCTGAAGGTCGACTTCGACGAGCTGTGGCAGGCCGGTTCGATGATGGGCTCAGGCGGGATGATCGTGATGGACGAGGACAGCTGCATGGTCGACGCGGCGAGGTTCTACGTGAACTTCCTCGCCCACGAGTCGTGCGGCCAGTGCGTGCCGTGCCGCGAAGGTCTGCGTCAGATGCTTCGCATCCTCGACCGAATCGTCGGAGGCCAGGGCCAGGAAGGCGACCTCGAGCTGCTCGAGGAGCTGTGCGAGCTGCTCGCCGACGCCTCGCTCTGCGCTCTCGGGGCCAGCGCCCCGTTCCCCGTCCGAAGCGCCTTGACGCACTTCCGAGAGGTTAGACAAGAGGTCGACAGTCGTCTCGGGAGCTCCGCTCCCGAACCCTCGCCAGGGGTGAAGTTCACCCCTGGACCCCCCGATGTCTGGAGCAAGCTGTGCTCGCGCCCATGGCTCGGAGCCATCGAGAGTGCCGCACAGGCCTGGATTGCTCTTCTCATTGCCGGGTCCAGGGTGGGGCTCCCACCCTGGCAGGGGTTCGGGGACAGCGTCCCCGACAGGCGACTGAGTTGGACTGCCTCATAACCTCTCAGTTCTGTCTCCCACCAACACCGGTGAGTTCGAAGGGGATCGCGGGAAGATAGCCGACCTGCACCCGGCGCTTCTGCTTGACCTCGGGCACCTCAGGGGCCGCGATCTCCTTTGGCTTGCCCTTCTCCTTCTTCTTCCCCGGCTCGACCATCTGATCGAGGTAAACGGCGACGATCAGATTGTCGGCGTAGCCGGGCGCGGGGGCCGCGTCACTCGCCTTGAACACGAGCGTCATCGCCCCGGGCGAACGCTCGACCGACTCGAGCGTGATCCCCTCGGGTGGGTCGCTCAGCTCGAGGTGCAGCTTGTCGAGAATCGGATGCTCGGGCACCCGGAGGGGGACCTTCACCGTCCCGCCCTTGACGAGCCGAACAGGGCCTCCCGGCTCGAGTTCGAGCCCGCGACGGAAGCCGGCCCTGCGACCGCGGCCACCCACCAGAAGTTCTCCGGCCGGAACCAGGTGCTTCCACAAGAACGCCTGCACCAGATCGTCGGCCGGGATCGCCACTCGCCGGACCTGACTGCCTCCGATCGGGGCCTGACCGAACAGTCGCAGCGACACCGGAGCGTCGAACTTGCCCGGCGGCGCCGTCAGGGTGACCCGGATGCGGTCGCGACCGGCAGGGATCCGCCCGCCCGCGAGCGCGAATCCCTGGTCGCCGCCGTCAAACCCCAGATTGATCGCGCCCGCGAATCCGTCCAGGCGTACGACCGTCACCTCGACCGGGACGGCGGGGCCTGGTGGAACGTTGACCGTGGACGGGCTGACGAACAGGGCGAAGTCGGGCCGAGGAGCCGACAGGCGGAGCTGGTAGGTGTGGTACTCGCTGCCGTGACGCAGAGCATCGGTCACCTGGACCTGATAGACGCCGGCCTCCGGCAGGGTGACCGACAGATACGGGTCTGCGTCATGCGTCAGGAGGCCCAGGTTCACGCCCTTGCGATCGTCGTTCCAGGCGAGCACCTTTCCGCGCGCGTCGATGACGCGCACCAGGCCGTCGAGGGGCGAACCCTGCCGGCGCGCCATCACGTCGACCACGACGACCTGCCCGGCCTGGCCGTCGAATCGGTAACGGTCGCAGTCCCCGGGCTTCGCGATCGCGCCCCGGATGACGATCGGCAGGCTCACCGGCTGGGCGGCGGACGTTGCGTCATCGGGCTCGACCTCGTCGACCGGAGCGAGCGGGCCGGTGCCGGGCCATCCGAGCATGGGGGTCACGGGGGGCAGTCCGGCCGTCTCAGGAGGAACGTAATCCCACGGCCCGGGGCTCGTCGCCGGCCACCCGGCGCCGGGCTTGGACTCCGACACCGTGACGCGATAGACGAAATCCCTGCGTCCTCGGAAGAGCGCGTCACGGATGACGAGCATGTACTCGCCGGCCGCCGGCGCCTCGAACAGGATCGCGGGATCGGGATCGAAGCCGCGATCGTCGGAATAGGCCACTTGTTTGCCAGCCGAGTCGTAGACCGCGAGAACCGCCTGAAACCAGCCGGGAACCGCGTCGGCCAGGAACGGGTTCAGCGCCCGCGCGCCCGCCGCAAGCACTAGCCGTTGGCCTTTCGTGGCCTGGAAGAGGCAACAGTCGATGTCGCCCGCCTGGAGCTGGCCGTTGACGACGACGGGTAGACTGATGCGCGGCAGGTCGGCCCAGTCGGGGTTGTTGGGTTCGTGCTCGAGGGTCTCGGGCAGTTGCCCGACCTGGAAACGGAGTGGGCCGGTCAATCCGGCCGCGGTCGTCAGCCGCAGCTCCCGGTCGCCCGGCGGAGCGTCGGCGTCGACGGTCACCTCGAGCACGACGGTTTCATCTATCTGGCGGTTGCGCTGGAGCTGGCCTCGACGGCTCCGGAACTCCTTGACGACGTACTTCAGTTCCTCCGCCCCCAGCATCTGCAACTGCTTCACCATCGGATGCTCGAGCGACGCTCGCTCGCGCGGATCGAGTTCCTCCTCGCCGGATCCGGTGAGCCGCTTCAGGCCACGCAGGACGCTCTGGGGGACCAGCGACGAGAGCCTTCCTCCGGCCGGGGCCACAGGCTTGCCGTTCTCGTCCATCCCGAACTTGTCCTTGAGTTCGCGGCCGACCGCCATCAGCGCCTTCGGGGTCAGAGGAGGCACATACCGGATCACCTTGGCATGGACACCTCGGCCGCTGACAACCACCCCCTCGACCTTCTGCAGGAACTGGCCGCCGGCGCTGACCTCGAACACCGTCCCCTGCCGCCCTCCGGCGGGATAGAGATAACCGATGGCAGGCTCTGGGGGCACCGTCTGGGCGCCTGCCTCCAGGAGCGTCACGACGAGGGCCAGGACCGCCCATCCTCTCGCACCAGCCATTCTCGCCTCCCCGCTCACATCAGCTCCACGAGCCGGCCCCTGCCGGGACCGCTCTGGCTCGACGGCATGACGCGCGTCTGGACACCCGCGTCATTCGGCAGCAAGCCGTCGGGGTCGATGCCCAGCAACGTGTAGATGCTGCCCAGCAGATCCTCCGGGTGCACCGGCCTCTCCGCCACCTCCTCGCCCTTGTCGTCGGACGCCCCGACCACTCGGCCGCCCTTGAAGCCGCCCCCGGCGACCACGGTCGAGAAGCAGGCCCCATGGTGGCCACGACCGCCATTCCACGGCGGCTCCCACTGCACCCTCGGCGTGCGGCCGAACTCCCCGCCCCACCAGACGATGGTGCTGTCCAGCAGGCCTCGAGAAGAGAGGTCCTCGAGCAGCGAGGCCACGCCCTGATCCATCTCGGGCAGCTGACGGTTCATGATCTGGAAGTGCTGCTTGTGGGTGTCCCAACCGGGGTAGTTGATGGTGACGTACGGAACGCCATGCTCGACCAGGCGACGGGCGACCAGGCAGGACTGCCCGAAGGTGTTGCGGCCGTACCGCTCGCGCAGCTCGTCCTTCTCCAGGGACAGGTCGAACAGTTTGTTCGCCTGCGTCATCGTCCGCAGCGCCTTCTCTCCGGCCTGGTCGAACTGCCGAAAGCTGGCATCGCCCGGCATCGTCTTGCCGAGGGTGTCCAGCTCTTGCAGAAACTGACGTCGCCTGACCTGACGGTCTTCCGGGACATCCTCGAGCACGATCCCTTCCACGGCGAACGGCTGCCGATTGGGATCGCCGCCCGTGGCGAACGGGGCATGGCGGTTGCCCAGGAAGCCGGCCTCGGAGAACCTGCCCTGGGCCGTCGTCAGCACGATGTACGGCGGCACCAACCCCTTGTAGCCGTGCTCGTATCCCTTGAAGACCGAGACCACCGCCCCGACACAGGGATGGACCAGCCCCTGCCCCGGCTGGTGCCCGGTTTGCACGAGGTATGACGCGGTCTCGTGGGCGTTGACGCCGTGCGTCATGCTCCGGACGATCGAGTACTTGTCGGCATGCTTGGCCAGCCTGGGCAGGAGCTGCCCGATCCGGATGCCGTCGACGTTCGTGGCGATCGGCTGCGTGAGCGGGCCGCAGTAGTCGTTCCCCGCGGCGGGCTTGGGATCGAAGGTGTCGAGGTGACACGGCCCGCCCCACATCCAGATCTGGATCACCGAGCGGGCCTTCGCGGGAACTCCGGCCGGCACAGCGGCCGCGGGCGACCCAGCCGCGAACCCTCGCCAGGTCCCGAGTGCCAGCCCGGCGGCGGCGACGAGCCCCTGCTCGAGGACGTCGCGCCTCGTCAGCCTGGAATCGATGCGACCACGATCTCTCACGGTACTTCCTCCATCCGCCGGGGCCTCGCGCCGGCCCCGAGGCCGCCTCAATGCCGGTACAGGAACTCCTTGGTGTTGACCAGGCCCCAGATCAGGTCGACGGCGACGTCCCTGGGCCTGAGCTGAGCGCCCCGGACATACGACCCGACCGCATCCAGTTCCTCCGGCGTCGGCTCTCTCGAGAGCACCTCCACGTACAGGAGCTTCACCAGCTCGATCGGGCGTTTGCCCTCCTGCCGCAGCAGCTTCATCAGCCGCTGGCTCTGGAGGATCTTCCGGTGAACGTGGGTCGAGTTGAGCAGGTGCAGGAGCTGGCCCTCGCTCGGCCCGTTGCCGCGTTCGGCCTCCAGCCCCGTGTCACGGGACGGCCGTCCGAACAGCTCGAGAAACGGGCTGCTGATGCTGCCGTCGGCCAGCGCGATGGAGCGTTGCTGCTCGGGGATGATGGTGAACGGCTCGGGGATGGCGCTCGAGTACTGCTCCCCGTTGCCGGTGAGGCTCGTGAGGGCATCGGCCAGCACCTCCGCGTCGAGTCGCCGCACCTGATAGTGCGCGAAGAGCCTCGCCGCCTCGGCGTCGTCACTCCGGGGAAGCGACGACTGCTGGTAAACTCTGGAGTTTAGAATCAGGCGAAAGACACTTCTCAGATCCCAGCCGGATGCGACCAGCTCTTTCTCCAGGAGGGTCAGCACCTCGGGGTGGACGGGCGGATTGTCGGGCCGGAGATCGTCCGCCTCGTGAACCAGCCCCCGGCCCAGCAGCCAGGCCCACATTCGGTTGACGATGCTGCGAGCGAACCACGGGTTCTCGGGCCGGATGAGCCAGTCGGCGAAGGCCTGCCGGGGGTCGTCGCCCGCCGCCACCTCGCTCGCCGTGCCGTCGGGGAGCACGGCGCGCAGCGGCCCCTCCGCCGCCGGGTCGAGGAACACGACCTCTTCCTTCCACTCCGAGGTCGGCTTGTACGCCACTCGCGAGAAGAAGACGGCGAGCTGGGCCTGCCTCTCCGCGGGCCACTTCTCGACGCGCGTGCCCATGAAGGTCAGGGCCGCGGCCGCGGCCAGCGCCTGGGGCTTGCGGCTCTGCACGGCCCGGTAGAAGTTGGCCGCAGGCTCCCGGAAGTTGCTGCCGCTGGCGGTGAGCAACGCCCTCGCGAACCGATCGTACGTCCAGTGCTCGCGAACGGCGTCGCGAATCCAGCGATGATAGGCCTGCACCGCATTGGGCCACAGGTTGATGGGAAACTCGGACTTCACGCGCAGCAGGTCGCACCACTTCAGCGACCAGTAGTCCGCGAACTCGGGTCGCCTGAAGAGACGCTCGATCAGCGCCGCTCGCTTGCCGGGTCCGCCATCCGCGAGAAACGCGCGGACCTCCGCGGAGCCGGGCAGGGTCCCGATCACGTCGAGATAGACCCGGCGACAGAAGACCTCGTCCGAGCACAGGTGAGCCGGCGTGATGCCCCGGGCCGCCAGCCGTGCCTCGATCGCGACGTCGATCGCGCTGGCGGGCAAGCTCTCTCTCGGTTGTTCCCAAGGGCGAAGCGGGCCCGTGGCCGCCCGGGCGTCGCCGGCGCCCAGCGCCGCCAGGACCACGAGAACGGCCCCGATGCAGTTGACCGTGCGCTGTCCTGGCATGCGTTCGCCTCGCAGTCCTCGCCATCCGGCCGGCCGCGCTCTCGCCCGGTCCCTGGCATGTTCAGAATAGCAGCTGGTCGACAGACTGGCAGAGCCCCCGAGAGGGTGTTCGTCCCCTTCACTGCACGACTTCGGGCACAGTGAAGTCGTCGATCGATTGCAGGAACAGCGCCAGCGCGGCCCGGGTGGCGGGATTCCCGAGCTGGCCGGCGATACCCGCGTCACGGTGCGCCCGGGTGTTGAGCACCCGCGTCAAGACCTCGTCGATGCTGGCCGCCTGGCCGTTGTGGAAGTACGGAGGAAACGCCCAGAACCCGTTCAGCGACGGCGGAGAGAACCCGGCCGTCCCCAGGGCGACCTGGTGGCGCTGGTTCACCTCGCCCAGCTGGTAGGTGTCGACCGGACGCAGCGCCGCGGCGATCTGCCCCGACGAGACGGCGTCCGCAGCCGGCGGCGGGGCGTAGCCGCGCCGGGCCGAACTCCAGAGCGCGCCCGCGTGGCAGGCGGTGCACCCTGCCACCGCGAAGGCCACCCGCCCGGGGCCCACGTTGGTGTCCCGCAGGGGCGAGATGGGCGAGCGCAGGCCCAGTCTCAGGTAGGTCGCCAGGTCGGACCAGTCCTGGCTGCGGCCGGCGTTGGCACGAGGGGTCAGCGGGGGGATGTCCGACAGCGGCACGCCGACCATCAGGCCGGTGCCGCCATCGGCGGCCGGATCGCCCGTCACGAGCCGCAAGCTGAGTTCGAAATCTTCCGGCTCGTCCCTCGTGGCCGACGCGCCGAGCAGGCGCTGTTCGGCGTCACGCCGGTTGAAGACGCCGTGTAACGGCAACGTTCTTCTCGGACCGTCCTCGAAGCCCCAGACGACCGTGTCGGTCCAGCCGAAGGGATGGCACGCGAAGCAGGAGCCCCAGCCCCCCGTGGACATCCGTCCCACGGGTGCGGTGGTGCCGGTGGCGGCGCCCTGCGACGTGACGAACAGCTCCTCGCCATGCAGGATGGCCGCCTGTTCCGAACCGGCCGGGGGAGGCGCGGTCGTCGCGACCGTGCCGAGGACCGAGCTTGCCGACAGGTCGTAGACGGTGACGCTGCGATCGATGTGGTTGTGGATGTAGGCCCTCGTGCCCGCCCGGTTGATCGCGATGCCGCGAGGGTTCTTGCCGACCGGGATGCGGGTCAGGCCGCCGCCCGCCGCGGTCGCGATGGGCGAGCCGTCGGTGGAGAGCCCCAGGCGCACCGCCAGGTCGCTCGCGGCGGAGATGACCAGCCCGAAGCGTTCCTTCGGCGAGAAGGCCAGTCCCCAGGGGGTCGACGGGATGAGACCGCGCGGCGACTCGTCGCGCACCGCCTCGTTGAGGTTGATGGTGGACGTCTCGATCTCCGTGTCGGTGACGGTGTCGAAGACGCTGACGAACGACTGCAGGTTCGTGTCGAACCGGACCGGCCCCTGCGGCGACTGGGCTCCGCTCGCCACGTAGCCGCGCGTGCCCCGGATGGCGATGGCGCTGAGCAGGTTGGGGAACGCGAAGGTCGGCTGGGTGGCGCTGCCGCCGAAGAGGGTACGGTCGGAAGTGAATCCGGTGCGATGCGGGTGCAGCAGCACGGTACCGGCCGGAGTGTCGTCGGAGGTGCGGATGACGCTGACCTTCCCCAGGCGGCCCTGGTCGGTGTCGCCCTCGAGGCCCGGCCTGGTACCTGCAGGGAGCTGGGCGAAGAACTGCGTCACGTAAACTTTTTCGTTAGTGTGGGCCGGATCGTTGGAGGTGACCGCCACGGCGAAGGGGAAGTACCCGTCGGTGACGGCGAGCGTCTTGGTCACCGACCTGGCGGCGGTGTCGATGACCGCCACGGTGCCGGCCATCGAGCAGGCCACGTAGAGCTTGTCGCCCAGCGGCGAGAGGGCGCAGCCGACCGGTTCGGCGCCCACGCGGATATCGGCCTGCACCTGCAGCGTGCGCGCCGAGACAACGCTGACGGTGCCCGAGCCGCGGTTGGTGACATAGATGGTCTGGTCGTCGGGCGAGAGCGCCAGGCAGGTCGGTTCCGCCCCCACGGATACCTCCAGCATCTTCACGAGAACGTCGCGCTCGATCGAGATCTCGGCGATGGTGCCGGTGCCGGTATTGGCGACCCAGAGCCGCTCGCCGAGCGAGTCGATCGCCAGCGACGCGGAGGCGGTCGGCCCGGGGAAGACCGGGGTCGGCGGCGACGGCGGCCCCGGCCTCACGCGACCGTTGCGGCTGCAACCGATCAGTCCGGACCAGAGCAGCAGCAGCGCCAGGCCGACCGCGGCGAAACTCCGGCGCCGGACCTGGAGGGCCCGCGTTCGGGGTTCGAGACCGGTGTTCATCGCAAACCCCATGCGCCCCGGACGCACCCCTTCCTACAAGAGACAGGACTCCCGACCAGGACAGGTATCACAGAGGCACGGAGACACAGAGGCACAGAGAGGTGTTTGACCCGCCTTCCATCAACTCTCCCTCCGTGTCTCTGTGTCTCTGTGTCTCTGTGATTGGTCAACTTCGTTCCGTGGTCGAATCCTCGCGCCCCGCAACGCGCTCCGCGAGTCGTTCATCAGTCGCTCCTCGCACGCGATGCTCCGGCCGGGCGCGGCGGCTACTCCAGCTTGGCCTTCTGCAACAGCTTTATCAGGCCGGTCTTGCGCGCGTGGGTCTTGCGGAACTCGCGCAGCCTCTCCCGGAAGCCGACCAGGCTGCCCTCTTCCTCGGCGTCCTCGCGCACCTCGGCCAGCGCCTTCACGGCCTTTGCGTAGGCGGAGGCGCGCGCGGCCTGCACGATCGATTCGATCTCGTCCCACCGCGACGACGGCGGGCGCGGCGGAGGCGGCGTCGGCCGGAACCATGCGGCGGAGGTCACTCGATCGCCTCGACCGGAAGGCCGGGACTCTCGGCGTGGCGCTCGGGCGCGAACCCCGGAAACCAGCTCCTCGGCGACGTGCACCAGCTCCTTCACCGAGCGGAGACCAGCCTCGGGGCGGGCGACCTTGCGTGCCTGGCGCGCCCCCTTGGCACGTTCGGCGCGAGCCGGCTGGGCGGTTCGAGAGTCCTCGAACTCCCGGAGCAACTCGGCCTGCAGGTACGGGGCGTCGCCGCGAGCGGCCCGGAGCAGCAGCTCGGTCTTGCGCTCGGCCGGCAGCGCCGCAATCCACGCCTCGAGGCCCTGCGAGCTGTCCTCGGCCGACGCCTCGGCGCTGGCCGCGGCCGCGACCAGTTCAGGCTTCAGGGCAAGGAAGTCGATGAGGCCCTGCAGCGCGAGGGGAAGCTGTCCGAGGCCCGCAGGGGGAGCCGGCTCGAGTTCGCCGTCGGCGACCTGACCGGCCTGCACGGCGCCCAGCCAGCCGAGATAAAGCGCTCGGCGGTCGCCATTGAGGATGTCGGAGCGCATCGGCAGCAGCGCCGAGATCCAGCCTTCGCCCTCGCTCTCCCAGCCGCCCTCGGCGCCTTCCCACGAGAAGCCGAGCAGCACGTGGTCGCGCCGAAGCTTCATCCACAGGTTGGTGCCGGCGCAGTACGGCCGCAAGCTCTCCGGGTCGACCAGCTTCCGGGGCAGCCGGAGCATGAACTGCCGTTTGCCCCAGTTCGCGACGTGGACGAAGCTGTCGAAGTACTTGTCCATCAGCTCGACGGGATCGCCGCGGAAGTCGCTCCAGTCATAGGTGTTCATGAAGCGAGTAGACGTGATCCTGGCGCGGCGCGAGAGCTGGCGAAGCTCGCGCATCTCGCGTTCTCCCAGGGCCCTGTCGACGGTCTGGAACTCGAAGTACTGGTAGTCGCTCAAGGGTCGGAACCTCCGCGGGGGGCGCCCCGGCCGGGGGCGACGGAGCCGGGCTGGCGTGGCGCGACGAGGGTAGACGATCCGGCCGTTCCGCGCAACCACGGCGGCGCGCGTGGGTGCGCGCGCGGACGGTGGGAAGCCGCGCTGGTACGAGTTCTGCCGGGGACGCTGTCCCCGGGCCCCTG
>CAZSVK010000021.1:0-25026 GCA_964610245.1 uncultured bacterium | reverse complement strand
AGGGAGGCTGCCGCCGAGGTGCTGGGAGAACGCCACGACATCCTGGCGGTGCCCGCGCTGGTCGAGCGGGCCAAGCGGGAGCCGGTCGCCCAGGTCCGGGCCCAGCTCGCGCTGGCGCTCGATCGCATCGGCAGCCCACACGGGCGCGCCTTCATCGAGCAATGGCTCTCGGCTTACGTGCCCGGCCAGCAGAGCCAGCCGGGAAGGGACCTGGAGCGAAAGGCGCTCGCGATGCACGCCGCGCAGGCGGCGGCGCGAGGCCGGATGCAGGAGTTCCGGCCGGCCATCGAGGCCTATCTCTCCGACGGCGACTCGTGGGTGCTGGCCTTCACGCTGGGCAACCTGGGCGCGATGGGGTCGAGCGAATCGATCCCGGCGGTCGCCCGCCTGCTGGACAATGCCGACTGCGGCACGGTCCACGCCGCCTGCCAGGCGCTGGCCGAGCTGGGCGCGAAGAGCTACCGGAGCGCCATCGAGAAGCGGCTGGGCAAGTGTCCGGTCTATGCCGGCCAGTTGCCCCGGCTGCTGGCCAAGCTGGACGGTCGCGAGGGGCCAGAGCCGAAAGCGAGATAGGCCGCTGCCGGAAACGGGACAGGTATCACAGAGGCACAGAGACACAGAGAAGTAGGTACTCAGTCTGGAATCAACTCCCCCTCCGTGTCTCTGTGGCTCTGTGTCTCTGTGATTGGTCAACCTGGTGGCCCGGTCGAATCGTTGCGTCCCGCGAAGACGACCGCCCCATTTGCCATGATTGTGCGCTTTCCGTTCTTGCGGAACGGCATTTGCAGGTTCCGGCCCAGGCCGACATGCCTGCCCGGCAGTCGGCGCGTTAATATCATCTGCAGGGCCCGCGCGGACCGGCGGCGCCGCCGTCTTCGACTGACGGCCGGCGCGCCCGGGACCGTCCGGCTCGGCCAGTGCAGGAGACACGATGCAGGATTTCGCGGAATCCCGGAGCTTCACTCGGAGGGCAGCCAGGCTCGGACGAGTCATGGCCTGGTGCCTGGTGCTGGCCGCGCTCGCCTGCCTGGGGCCGCAGCGGGCGGCGGCCGTGCCGGCCTGCCCCGATCCGGTCAGTTTCACCCAGCCGGACGGCTCGCGGTTCCTGGCTCATCTGAGGGGCGACGAGCGCTATCACTGGCACGAGACGGTCGAGGGGTACACGATCCTCCAGAACCCGGCGACGGGCGTCTGGTGCTACGCCGAGCGCGACAAGTACGGCCGGCTGAGGTCGTCGGACGTGGCGGTCGCCGCTGGGCAAGCTGCACCTTCGGGTCTGGCGCCGCACCTGAAGCCCGATACGGGGCAGATGAAGGTGCAGATGCTGGCCAAGAATGTTCCGATGACGTCGATGCGACGAACGGCGCCAACCACGGGGAGCATTCGAGGGCTGGTGATCCTGGCGAACTTCTCCGACACCACGACTCGCTACACCCAGGCCGAGTTCAGCGCGATGTTCAACCAGCTCGGGTACACGCGGGACGGGTGCAAGGGCAGCGTGCGGGACTACTACCAGGAGGTCTCGTATCGCAAGTTCGATCTGCAGCACACGGTCGCTGAATGGGTGAAGCTGCCGCGCGACCACGTCTTCTACGACAACGATCCGCGGGAGATGGTGAAGGACGCGTTGAACCTGGTCGACGCCGCCGGGATGGACTTCACCCAGTTCGATTCCAACGGCGACGGTGCGATCGACTCCATCGACATCATCCACCAGGGGTTTGCGGAGGAGTTCACGGGCAACAGTTCGACCTACATCTGGTCGCATCAGTGGGAACTGTCGCCGCCGGTGGTCAAGGACGGAGTCACGATCTCGAGCTACCACACCGAGTCGGAGATCTACGGTCTGGAGTCGGCCCCGACGTCCCAGACGCTTGCGAAGCCGGGAGTCAGCTGCCACGAAACCGGGCACTTCCTGGGACTGCCCGACCTGTACGACACCAGCAACGATGATGGGCCGAGGAGCGAAGGGGCCGGCAACTGGGACTTGATGGCGGGCGGCAGCTGGAATGGCTCCCAAGGCAGCCCCGCACACCTCTCGAGCTGGTGCAAGAGCGTCCTGGGCTGGATGGTGCCCAAGGAGGTCACCTCCAGCCGGGCCGTGCCGCTCCCGGGGGTCGCGAGCGCCCCCCGCTCGCTCAAGATCTCTCGGAAGGACGACCCGCGCGAGTACTTCCTCATAGAAAACCGGTCGGCCGAGGGCTTCGACGCCGAACTGCCGACGAGCGGGCTGCTGGTCTGGCACATCGACGACTCGAAGTGGCCCGACTGCTTCTATGGCACTCGGCAACAGGCCAGCAACTGCTGCAACTGCGACGAGTCGACGCACTACCTGGTCAACCTGATCCAGGCTGACGGCCGGAAAGACCTGGAAGCTACCTCCGGAGGCAACCGGGGAGATAGCGGCGATCCGTTTCCGGGCAGCACCGGCCGCCGGGCCCTGGACGATCAGACCACCCCCTCGTCGCAGTGGTTCTCGGGTCAGTCGGGCGTGCGTCTGTCGCAGATCAGCGATCCCGCGACGACCATGACGCTCCTGATCGAGGTCCCCAGCACGGCGCCTCAGCTCGAGCTGGAATCGATCGCCGTGAACCGGGACCGGATGCCGCTGGGCCAGCAGGCGGCGGTGACCGTGTCGCTTCGCAACAGCGGCGCCACGACCGCGCTGGTGGACAGCGGCCGCCTGGTCTTCTCGAACGGAGTGCTCTCGGGGCCTGTGCTGCAGCTCGGCGGAGCGCCCCTCCCGCCGGAAGCCTCCGCCCAGGCCGAGTTCATCGTCACAGGCGTGAGCACCGGCACCTGTCTGATCACCAGCCTGGTGGTCGAAGCCCGCAACGCGGCAGACGGCAGTGCCATCGGGCTGAGCATGAACAGGGCGACGCCGGCGACCGTCACCGTCTTCGAACCCCGGCCCGAGTTGAAGCTTGCCGAGATCGTGGCCCCGCCCGCGACGATCGGCGTGGGAGCCACGGTGCCGGTCACGCTGGTGTTCCGCAACGACGGTCAGCACCCGGCCCGCATCACCAGCGCCACGCTCGCTCTCAGTAACGCCAACTTGACGGCTCCTCCCTGGTCGGGCGCGCTGGTGGTGCCCGCCGAGGGAGGCATCGGTCGGATCTCCTTCACCGCCATGGGTGCTAGCGCCGGCACCTGCCAGATCTCCAGCGCCACCCTCTCGGCGATCGATTCCGAGACCTCGACACCCACGGCGCTGGCCGGGAACGATGCCTCGCCCGTCACGATCACGGTGGAGTTCCGCGGGCCGGTGCTGCGGCTGGAATCGCTCGAATCGGCGGTGACCGCCCTGGCGGTGGGCGAGACCTTCCCGGTGACCGTGACGTTGCGCAACGACGGTAACATCGGCGTTGACGTCTTCCTGGTGCGGCTGACCTTCTCGAACGCGCGCCTGACGGCGCCGGATAGCAACGCCGTCAGGTACGTGGCCGCCAACTCGGGGCGCACCCGCTTCACTTTCACCGTCGCCGGGGCAAGCGAGGGCGCCTGCGACCTCACGAGCGCCGCGGTCATCGCGACGAGCGAGGGAGAAGGCTTGCCCGTGGCCCTCATCGAGAACCTGGCCACGCCGGTGCACTACACCATCGTCAGACCGGGACCGGTGCTCAAGCTGGTCTCGCTCTCGGCCGAGAGGTCGCTCATAGGCCTCTCGCAGTCGATCCCGGTCACGCTCTCGGTGCGCAACGACGGCACCGCCGCCGCGCTGATCGGTGAGGTGCGGCTCACGCTCTCCAGCACGCGAGCCGTGGCCGCGACGCTCGCGCCTTCCCGAGAGATCCCGGCCTCCGGCGGCGTGGGCACGTTCACCTTCTCGCTCTCCGGGGCCAGCGCCGGAGTCTGCTCGATCACGAGCGCCACCGTCACTGCCACCAGCGTCTTCGACGGGCAAGCGGCGGTGCTGGCCGCCAACCAGGCGCCGGCTGTGACGGTGACCGTCACCAGCACGATGCCGGCGCTGAAGCTCACCGCCATCTCGATGATGCAGGATGGCCTGAGCGTCGGACAGAGCGTCTCCGCGCAGGTCACACTTCGCAACGACGGCCAATCCGCCGCCCAGGTGTCGAAGGCCTGGCTCGGCCTGTGGAACAACCGGCTCTCGGCCGGCGCCGCATCGCCGGCGCTCGAGCTGGCGCCGGGCAAGTCGGGGAGCGTCCCCTTCACGGTCTCCGCCGTCAGCGCCGGAGCGTCAGGGCTCACGACGCTCACGCTCCAGGGCGCCAACAGTCTGACGGGGCAGGCGATCGGGCTTTCGGCCAATCTCGTGCAGCCCAAGCCGGTGACGGTGCAGACTCCGGCCGCCCTCACGGCGGACGCGCTCCGGGTCGTCCTGGGCCGGGCGGTCCGCGGGCAGGCCGGCCTGCGCGTCGAGGCCACGGTGCGCAACCCCGGGGCCGCCACCACTGGCGCCCCCGTCTCCAACCTGTCGGGAACGCTGCGCGTGGGCGCGACGCCCGCGGGCTTCACCGTGACGCCGCAGCCCGGGCCGGTCACCCCGCTGTCCGCCTCGAGGTCGGTCGTCCTCACCTGGTTCGTGGACATCCTCGGCTCGGCCCCGCTCGGGGCGACGCAGCTCTCGGCACAACTCCAAGGTTACGACATCAACACGGGCGCGCTGTGCCCGGTTTCGCAGCCGGCCGGCGCGATCCTGACCGTGTTGACCCCGGCCGCGCTCCGGCTCGACTCGGTGACCGTTTCGGGGCCGAACGTCGTCCGCGGGCAGACGGGCGTCGTCGTCCGCTCCGCGCTGACCAACACGGCCGACGCCTCGACGGGCACCACCGCCACCTCTCTGACCGGCGGTCTGCTCTTCGGAGGCACCGCCGCGGGCTACCGCGTCACGCCTGCCCAGGCCAATCCGACCGCGCTCGCGGCGGGCCGCAGCGCCGAGCTGACCTTCTCGGTCGACGTCCTGGACTACGCCCCTCGCGGCCCCACTGTCCTCACCGCAAGCCCTCGGGCGCTCGACGCGGTCGGCGGGATGCTCGTCCCGGTCGCCGGCGCCGCCAGCGCCACCTGGACCGTGCTGGCCCCGGGCGCGCTCGAGGTCACCTCGCTCTCGCCGTCGCCCGCCGTGCTCAGTCGCGGGCAGGCCGGGCAGCCGCTGCGAGTCGGCACGCGTAACGCCGGAGATCTGTCGATCGCCCTCCACGGCACGCCGCTGTTCGCCGGCTCGACGGCCGGTTTTGTGGCCACTTCCGCGCCGGCCAACCCCGGCGTTCTCACCGCCGGCCAGTCGGCCGTGCTCTCGTGGACGGTCGACGTGCTCGGCTCGGCCCCGCTCGGGTCGGTGTCGGTGACGTCGGGGCTCACCGCCAGCGACAGCTCGAGCGGACTGCCCGCGGCCGTCTCCGATCCGGCGCGAGGTAACTGGCTCGTCCAGTCGGCGGCATCGCTGCGGGTCGCCTCCGTGCGAGTGGGCCGACCCGAGGTGACGCCGGGCCTGACCCGGGTGCCGGTCGAGGTGTCAGTCGCGAACTCCGGGCTCGCCACCTCGGGGGCCGGTGCGGTCGGGCTGTCGGCCGCGTTGCGATTCAACGGCTCTCCCGACGGTTACCGGGCGACGGCGGCCGCGGCGAACGCCGTCTCGCTCGCAGCGGCGCGTTCCGCGGTCTTGACCTTCTCGGTCGACGTGCTCCCAACGGCCGCGGCCGGAGCGGTCACCGTCACCGCCCAGCTCCAGGCCTCGGATGCCAACAGCGGCGCCCCGGCCTCGACGACCAACACCGTCTCGGCGAGCTGGATAGTGAAGACCCCGGCCGTGCTCCAGGTGACCGGCGTGGTGCCGGCCTCGTCGACGGCAACCCAGGGACAGCGCCGTCTGCCGGTCGAGGTCAGCGTCAGGAACACCGGCCAGACCACCTGCGAGAACCTGCGCGGGGGGCCGACCTTCGCTCAGTACACGGGGTTCCTCACCGCGGCGACCGTCCCCGGCAATCCGGCCCGTCTGGCCGGCGGCGCCACGGCGGTGCTGACCTTCACCGTCGACGTTCGCGCCGACACCCCGGCGCTCGCGATTCCCATCGGCGCCGCGGTGGACGGCCGCGACGCGCTACTCGGGACCGCGCTCGCGGCGGCGGCCGCGACTCCGGCCATGCTCCGCATCCTCGAGCCGGCGGCCCTCCTGGCGACCGACTGGCACGCGACGCCGCGGCAGGTCAGCCGGGGGCAGTCGGGCGTACCTCTCGAACTCGCCGTCTCCAACGGGGGCCAGACGGGCCTCTCCAGGCTCGGAGTCACCCTCGCCTTCCCCGGTCCGGCGGGGGCCTTCCCCGTATCGTCCCGGCCCAGTAACGTCACTGTTCTGGCCAGCGGCGCGAGCTGCGTCTTGACCTTCTCGGCGGACGTGCGCCCGCAGGCGCCGCTCGGACCGGCGGCGGTGACGGCGGTCGTGACCGCGGTCGGAGACGGCTCGGGCCAGCTTCTCAGCTGGCGGGTCGAGCCGGCCGCTTCCTGGACCGTGGTCGAGCCGGCCGCGCTCTCGCTGACGGCGATCCGCCTCGCCAGACCCACGGTCACGCACGGCCAGCGCGGCCTGCGGCTCGAGGTCAGCGCGGTCAATACGGGCCAGGCCGAGGCCGACGGCGTCGTCGTCACGCCGCTCTTCGGAGGCGGCCCGACCGGCTATCTCCTGGTCCCCGACTCGAACAACCCGGCGACCATCGCCACGGGCCGCTCCATAACCTTGACGTTCACCGCCGAGGTGCTGGCGGCGGCCCCACCGGGGGCGGTCACGGTGACGGCGGCGCTCGGGGGCCGCGATCGGCCGAGCGGGAACCCTTGCCGGGTCGTCACCGGCCCGTCGGCCGTCTGGACCGTGCAGACCACGCCGGTACTCGGACTCGCGACGCTCACCGCTTCCCGGCCCGCGCTGGCCGTGGGCCAGTCCGCTCTGGTCACGGCGACCTTCCGGAACGACCGGGCCGATTCGGCCACGGTGCGCTTCTCCGGATGGCAGCCGGTGGCCTCCGCCGGCGCCGTGCTCTCCACCACGCGCGCGGCCCTGCCGAACGTCGACCTGACGGGCGGCTCGGAGCGAGTCTTCTGGGGCTCGGTGACGGCGCTGGCGCCGGGGACCGCGACGCTGCCCGCGGCCCTGGCCGACGCGATCGACGTCAACACCGGCCAGCCTGTGACGCTCTCCTGGAACCACGTCGCGGCGCCGCCCTCGCTCTCCGTCGGCCGGGCCCCTTCAGCGAGGGCCACCGGCCCGGCGTCGGTGCTGGTGGTCGACTGCCGGCCGGTGCCGACCCGGCTCGACGCGAGCGGCTCGTCCGATCCGGACGGCGGCCCGCTCGGGTTCGCCGCGCGGCAGCTCGCGGGCCCGGCAATCTCTCCGATGCCGCCGGGCACCTCGTCGATCGTCGTGCCGCTGGCGGCCGCCGGGCGCTACCAGTTCGCGGTGACGGTCTCGGACGGACTGGCCCTGACCTCGACCGCCGCCATCGGGCTCGACGTCGTCGCCAACGCCAGCCCCGTCATCGCCCTCCCCTCCACGCTGGCCGGGCTCACCCACGAGCGCTTGACTGTCCCGGTCACCGCGGCCGACCCGGACGGCGACCCGGTCACCTTCCTCTGGAGGCAGGAGACCGGCCCGACAACTCTGACGTTTATTCACGGCATCCAGGGCACGCCGGCGCTCCAGGTTTCGGGCGAGGCGCCCGGCGCCTACCTCTTGAGGCTGACCGCTTCCGATCCCCGCAGCGGGCTCAGCAGCTCCGCGATGAACCTGCAGCTCACGTCGGCGCCGCTGGCGCCGCTCGACCTGGGCCTCGGCGTCAACCTCGTCTCGGTGCCGGTGTCGCCCTTCACGACCGACGGCCACGTCTACTCCTCGCGCGATCTGGCGCGCGACACCGGGGGCAGCGTCATCGCCAGGCTGGGGTCGAGCCCCACCGGCTGGTCCCGGTTCACGCCGGACCTCCCGGATATCGGGAAGCCGTTCCCGATCCTGCCCGGTGAGGGCTACGCCGTGATCTGCCGCAAGCCGATGACGGTCAGGCTGCCCGGCCGAGGCTGGCCCGGCACCGCCTCGACGGTCGTCCTCCGGCCCAGACTGGTGCTGGTGGGCTATCCGGTCGGCGTGCCTTCAGGCGAGAGCGCGCAGACTCTGGGCACTCGCACCGGCGCGCGGTTCGTCGCTCGCACGCGGGTCGACGAGACCGGTCACGCCCGCTTCGAGGTACACGTGCCGGGCCTGACGCAGCCGTTCCCGATCCGACCCGGCGGCGGCTACCTGTTCTCGCTCGAGAGCAAGGTCAACGCGGTGCTCCCGGGCGGGCCGTGAGGCCGGGGGCGCAACGGTAGTCACTGGACGCAAGGCTCCAACGGGGTCACGAGGTTGACCAATCACAGAGGCACAGAGACACAGAGACACAGAGGGAGAGTTGACCACGGCACCCAGAGTTCCGGGGACACGATGATCCATCATGTCCCCGGAACTTCCTCTCTGTGTCTCCGTGATACCTGTCCTGGTGCGGACGCTCACCTTCGATCGAGCTGCAGGCAGTTGCAATCGATCTCGGTCAGGAACCGGCTGACGGTCTGGAAGCTGTCGCGCCCGTGGATGACGCGGAAGGCGGCGTAGGTCAGGAACAGGCGTTTCATCGCCCGGGTCATGCCGACGTAGGCGAGCCGCCGTTCCTCCTCCAGCTCGTGAGGGCTCGAAAGGGCGCTGGCGTGCGGGAAGATACGCTCTTCCATCCCGACGATGAACACGTAGGGGAACTCCAGCCCCTTGGCGTTGTGCAGCGTCATCATCGTGACCTGGCCGAGTTCCTCGTTCATCGAGTCGACCCCGGCCGCCAGCGTCACCGATTCCAGGAAGTTCTCGAGGGTCGCCTCGACCCCGGTCTGGGCCAGCTGGCGCGTGTAGTCGCGGACCCAGCCCTGGAACTCCTCGACGATCTCGATCCGGTCGTCGCGCCCCTGCTCCTTGAGATGATCTTCGTAGGCGATGCGCTCGACCAGCTCGGAGACCAGCTCGGGCAGCGAGAGCTTGGCGCGGGCGTCCCTGAGCGCCACCACCAGGTCCCGGAACTTCTCGACGCCGGCCTTGGCCTTCCCGGTCACGCCCTGCAACCGCTCGATGAGCGACCACACCGGCTCGCCGCGCTCTTCCGCGGCCACCACCAGCTTGTCGAACGAGGTGTCGCCAACCCCACGGCGGGGAACGTTGATGACTCGCTCCAGGCTGACGGTGTCGCGCGGGTTCATCAGCACGCGCAGGTAGGCGAGCAGGTCCTTGATCTCGACGCGTTCGAAGAATCGGGGGCCGCCGAAGACCCGGAACGGCACCCGGGCCTGCACGAAGGTCTCTTCCAGGATGCGCGCCTGGGCGTGAGTGCGGTAGAAGACGGCGAACTCGCCGAACGGCACTCCCTCGCGCCGGTGGATCTCCTCGATCTTGTCGCGCACGTAGGCCGCCTCGGCCCGATGGTCGCGCGCCGCGAAACAGGTGACCTTCCAGGCGCTCTCCATGTCGCTCTCGAGCGGCTTGGTCTTGCGGTGGCCGTACTGGTTGTTCTGGATGAGGCTCTGGGCCGCCTGCAGGATGACCCTGGGCGAGCGGTAGTTGCGCACCAGGTGGAAGGTCTTGATGTCGTCGCCCTGGTAGTCGGCCTCGAACTCCAGGATGTTGCGGATGTCGGCGCCGCGCCAGCTGTAGATCGATTGGTCTTCGTCGCCGACCACGCACAGGTTGTGGTGCTTCGCGGCGAGCGTCCGGGTCAGCAGGTACTGGGCCCGGTTGGTGTCCTGGTACTCGTCGACCAGGATGTAACGCCAGCGTTCTTGATAGTGCTCGAGGGTGCCGGGGTCCTTCTCGAACAGATGCAGCGGCTGGGCCAGCAGGTCGCCGAAGTCGAAGGCGTTGGCCCGGGCCAGCTCTTCCTGGTAACGCCCGTAGACCTTGCGGATGATGCGCTCGAGGAACGTGGCGTCCTCGTCGGGCGGCTCGTCGGGATGGCACTTGTGGTGTTCGATCCAGTGGGTCACCTCGCCGGGCGGCACCCGCTTCGGATCCTGGCCCATCTGCTTGAGGATGCGCCTCACCAGCCGCGAGGAATCGTCCTGGTCGTAGATCACGAAGTCGGCGGTCCGCTCCAGGACCTCCGCATGGCGCCTGAGCAGCCGCGCCCCGAAGGCGTGGAACGTGGTGACCCAGAGATCGCGGCTCTCGCCCCCGAGCAGGCGATCGACGCGCTCGCGCATCTCGCGCGCCGCCTTGTTGGTAAACGTCACCGCGAGGATCTCGCGCGGCTGCACCCCGCGGGC
The DNA here is from genome assembly GCA_964610245.1 of uncultured bacterium. Lineage (GTDB taxonomy): Bacteria > Muiribacteriota > UBA6191 > JACPRK01 > JACPRK01 > CAZSVK01. The sequence continues at coordinate 14,739 of CAZSVK010000021.1, read as the reverse complement.
CAGCAGATAGGCGATGCGATAGGTGATCACCCGCGTCTTGCCGCTGCCGGCGCCGGCCAGGATCAGCACCGGCCCGTCGGTGCGCGACACAGCCTCGCGCTGCACCTCGGAGAGTTCCTCGAGCAGCATCTCGGCCGCGGGATTCGCAGGAAAGTCGAACTCGCTCATGGCCCCCCATCGTGGGCCATTCGAGCCGCCAGTTCAACCGTGATCAGACGGACAAGGGGCACAACCTGACCGACCCAGAAGTCGTTCCGGAGCGGTCGCGCAAGAGATAACCAATCACAGAGACACAGAGGCACAGAGACACGGAGGGGGAGTTGAGCTCGGTCAGGCTACCCAGAGTTTCGGGGACACGATGATCCATCGTGTCCCCGGAACTCGCGCTCTGTGTCTCTGTGTCTCCGTGTCTCCGTGTCTCTGTGTCTCTGTGATACCTGTCTTCCTTGGCGGCTCGGCTACCCCCGCACCTTCCTCAGCCGGAAGCCGCCGCTCAGGTTCCGGGCGTCGAATCCGTGCTGACGCAGGATCCGCGTCGCGTAGTGCGCCCTCTGGCCCATCGCGCAGTGCACCCAGATCTCGCGGCCCTTCGGCAGCTCGCCGAGCCGATCTCTCAACTCCGGGAGCGGGATGTGCATCGCGTCCTCGACCAGCGCGCCGCCCTGGCGCTCGGGCAGGTTCCGCACGTCGAGCACCAGCGGCGGCTGACCGCCCGCGGCCGCGCCGGCCAGCGCGTCCCAGTGCGCGAGCGGCGAGTCGCCCCGCACATGGTTGGCCGCGATGAAGCCGGCCATGTTCACCGCGTCCTTCGCCGACCCGTGCTGCGGCGAGTAGCAGAGTTCCGCCTCTTCCAGGTCGAAGACGGTGCCGTGCTTCTGCAGGGCCATCGCCACGACGTCGATGCGACGGGCCACCCCGTCCTTCCCGACCGCCTGCGCCCCGAACAGCAGGCCGCTCTCCGGCTCGAACAGCACCTTGAACGCCAGCGGCTCGGCGCCAGGATAGTAGCCCGCGTGCGAGAGCGGGTAGAGATAGGCCTTCTCGTAGGCGAAACCGGCCTCCTTCAGCCGCTTCTCCGTCGCCCCGGTCCACGCCACCGTCAGGTCGAACACCTGCACCACGCTCGTCCCCTGGCTGCCCCGATAGCGCGCCTTGCGGCCCATGATGACGTCGGCGGCGATCCGCCCCTGCCGGTTGGCCGGCCCCGCGAGCGGAACCACCGTCGGCTGGCCCGTGACGAAGTCCTTCACCTCGGCCACGTCGCCGACGGCGTAGATCGCCGGGTCGCTCGTCCGCATGCGCTCGTCGACCCGGATGCCGCCCCGGGCGCCGAGTTCGAGCCCGGCCTGGCGAGCCAGGGCGGCCTCGGGGCGCACCCCGATGGCGAGCACGACCACGTCGGTCTCGTGGCGTGCGCCCGACTTCGTCACGACCGACAGCGCCCCGCCGGAGGCCTCTTCGAAGGAGGCGACGCCGTCCCCCAGCGCCAGCTTGACGCCGTGTTCCGCCAGGTGCTCGTGGATCGGAGCGGCGACCTCGGCGTCGATCGGGGGAAGCACCTGGGAGAGCATCTCCACGATGGTGACCTCCAGCCCCGCCAGACTCAGGTTTTCGGCCATCTCCAGGCCGATGAATCCGCCGCCCACCACCACCGCCCGCCGGGCCTGCCGCCCCCCCATCCACTCCTTGATGGAGTCGACGTCGGGGATGCTGCGCACCGTGAAGATCCCCGGGCTATCGATGCCCGGCAGCGGCGGCCGCAGGGGCGAGGCTCCGGGCGAGAGCACGAGCGCGTCGTACGCTTCGTCGAACTCCTCGCCCGACTCGAGGTCGAGCACTCGCACCTTGCGCGCCTGCCTGTCGATGGCGAGCACCTCGTGCCGGACGCGGACGTCGAGCTGGAATTGCCGGCGCAGCATCTCGACGCTGGCGACCAGGAGCTTGGCTCGATCGCGAATGACGCCGCCGACGTAGTAGGGCAGCCCGCAATTGGCGTACGAGACGTGCGGACCACGCTCGAACATCACGATCCGGGCAGACTCGCTCTGCCGCCGCGCCCGGACCGCGCAGGATGCGCCGCCCGCAACTCCACCCACCACCACGAGCTTCTCGACCGACATTTCGCCTGCTCCTTCCTGATATCGATGGCGTTCTGAACTCCGAAGTCCAGGCCCCGGCTGCAGACCGTCGTCCGGGCCGGGCCGGCCGCCGCGGCCACCGGCGTGACTCGCCGGCCCGCGGGCCACTCGGTTGGAGCCAGGAGATGGCGCGGAGTGTCAAATGCAGTATCCTCGCATGAGCCACCCGGTGGCGAGACTGACCCGATCGCGCCCCGGAGACCCGTGTTTCGAATGCTGGAAACCCCCGACCCGGCGCCCATCCCCGAACTTCCCGGCCTCGATCCGGCGGAGCAAGCCTGGCTCGAGACTGCCCTGGCGAACCTGCGTCCCGAGACGGGGCCCGGCCTCGAAGCGCCCGCCCAGGCGCAGCAGGAGGACGAAGGCGAACTGGGCGCCTGGCAGCGGCTCGACCCCCTGGCGGCGCTGCTCTTCGATCCGGCCGAGCCTCTGCCGGTCCCGCTTCCCGGCGCAGTCGATCGCACGCGGCTCGCCCTCAAGCTCGCCCGGGCTTGCCTGTCGGCGGCGCTCTCGGACGGCCCGGTCCTGCGCGGGTGGACCATGCTCGGAGCGGTCGCGAACCTGCACCGCCAGGGGGCCATCAGCGAGCGGGACCTCCCCGGCATCACCGAGTGCTTCCTGCTCCTGCCCCCCGAGGTGGACGAGATCGAGCCCGATGGAGAGCCGCTGTGGTGCGAATTCGAGACGATGGCCGCCGGTCTGCTGGCGCGCCCCGACCTGGGACTGAGGCTGAGGTTGGGCCTGGGACTGGCGCTCCTGGCGGCCGATCTGATGCCCGCGCGGCGCCGCCGGACCATTCTCGGACATCTGCTGGCCCCGGGCGCTCTGCCCGAGCCGATCGCGCAGGAGCTGCTGCGAAGGTTGGTGGCGAGCCATGACCTCTTCGTGCCATTCGAATCGGGCGAGGAGCTGGACCCGCGGCCCTCGGTACTGCTGGGCGGTTCCCCGGAGGGCCACCGGGAGGCCGAACTGGCCCTCCTCGACCAGCTCGAGGAGACGGTGAACTCGGCCGAGGCCAGGTCCGAGGCCGGCCTGGCGGCCGTAGGGCTGGACGCCTGCGGGCCGTGGCTGCGCACCGGCCAGGGACGCCGGTTTCTCCGCGAGGCGCTGCTCAGCCTGACGCCCCGGCTGGTGCGAAGCTACGCCCGCGCCGGGGAGGAAGACGACCGCGTCTCCGAGAAGCTGGCCTTCGAGCTGGCCCGCCGGGCCGAACAGGCGGGTGCGCCTCCGATGCTGGGCCTGGCGCTCTTTCCGGCCATCCTCGACATGGTCATCGAGATGCCCCCCGAACTCAGGATCGCGTTGCTGACCTCGGCCGCGAGAACGGGCCCAGAGCGCCGGAACGACAACCGCGGCCGGCGGCGCAAGAGCGGCCCCGGCTCGGGGCTGGAGCCGGAGATGGAGGGGCTGTTCCAGGAGTGCGTGGGCTACATCATCGGCCTGGTGGATGCCCGCATCGCGCCTCGCAAGAGGCTGTTCTTCGCCGAACTGGCGTCGCTTTCCGACTCGCGTCTGGAGGCGCTGCGGGGAGAGGTCTCCCGGGCCCGGACCGCGCTGCGCCGGGGGCAGACGTTCGAACTGTCTCCCACGGCCACCTTGCTGGCCTTGCCCGAGTTGCCCTGGCATGACAGCCGGCTGGGGCGGCGGGCCGCGCTGGGCGTGCGGGTCGCGGCCGCGCGCCGGCTGACCGAACGGGGCGAGCCGCTGACCCGCGTGGTCGATCGCGTCCGGCACACCTGGGATGAGGACGACCTGCGCAGCGCGGGCACCGACCTCTCGTGGGCCGTGCGGATCGTGCTGGATCATCCCGAGCGTTTCGAGGAAGAGGTCGTCGGCCTCGCCTCGCGCCTGGAGAGGACGGGGTTGGGGCGGGCCGACGTGCCGCGGCGGGTGTTCCGGTGCCGGGCCGAGCTGCACGGCCACGGAGCGCCCAGCCGAACGGTCGAGATGGCCGCCGAGCACACGCTGCGCGACCTGCACTGCGCCCTGCAACAGGCGTTCGGATGGAACCTGCAGGCGCCGTGCACCTTCGAGGTGGCCGGTCAGTTCTACTCGTACCCCTGCGCCGAGAAGGACGGAGACCTGCTGGTGAAGCTGCTGAGCGAGCTGGAGCTGCACCAGGCGACGCCCATCTCCTACGTGTTCGGCACGCTGGTCGACACGGTGGAGCTGGAGGTTCGCTGCGACTCGCTGCTCGCCTCCGAGGAAAGCTCGAGCGTGGCTCGCGTGCTCGCCAGCGAGGGCGAAAGTCCGCGCCTGGAGCAGCTTTTCCGGCCCGCGTGAGCCGCCGACCTGACACCGGGCGATCGGCTCGTTAATATCCATGGCGGAAGGCTGGCGTTCCACGCCGCCTCCGAGGGCCGAAACCCATCTGGCGGCTCGCGCCATCCCGCGAGACCGCGCCGGCCTTCGAGGGTGCGCCACGCGTCAGCAGGCGCCGGCGACCCTTCGGGGAGCGGGCGCGGGAGAACCAGATGGACGTCGCAGACAGGGGCAACCTCGAACCGGCAAAGGCGCCCGACCCTGCACCCGCGCGTAAGTGCGCGCCCAAGGTCAAGCGTCTGAACCTGAGCGCCTTCCTCGCCGAGGAGCGGGTCGTGCAGCTCAAGAGCCGGAGCAAGGAACGCGCCTTCGAGGAGATGGCCGCGGTGCTGGCCCCGGCCGTCCCGGGCTACAGCCCCCAGCAGATCCTGCAGGCGCTCCTCGAACGCGAAGAGGTTGCCAACACCTGGGTGGGACCGGGGCTGGCGATTCCCCACGCGCGACTGCCGCTGGAGCCGGGTCACTTCATCCTGGCGGTCGGCCGCAGCCCGAAGGGCGTCGACTACTCGAGTTCCGACAAGGGGCTGGTCGACCTGATGATGGTCATCCTCGCCCCCGATGAGGACGAGCAGGCCTTCCTCTGCATGCTCGCCGCGGTGGCCGATCTGCTCAAGAACGAGGACACCCACCGCGCCCTGCTGACGGCGCCGACCGCTCCGCAGGTGATGCGTCTCGTCTCGGGCCGCCGGCGACCGCGGACCGGCAAGTCGGACGACCCGAGGAACAGCAGGAGCAACAAGGTCCTGAGACACGCGAGGCGGTTGGCCCAGGAGACCGGCTGCGAGGCGCTCTTCGTGTTCGGCGATCCGATCCGGAACCGGCTCCCCCACGACTGGGCCGACCTCGAGCGCCAGCTCATCCTGGTCAGCGCCGCCGATATCCCGGCCGAACTCACCGGGAAGCTCCGCGGACACATCCGCCTGCCGGCAGCCGACCTGACCCGGTTCGGTCAGATCAACCTTGCCGTGCTGATCGCGCTCTCGCGAGGCCTGGTCACCTCCCAGCACATGGTCGCCTATGTCACGGGCAACGCGACCACGGGCGCGCTCGACAGCATCTGCCTGCTCGACATCGACCGGGAATACAACATGTTCTTCCGGCCGGAGGACCACGGATTTCTCCCGCCGGATCTGAAACCGGAGGTGCTCGAGCGGGTCCTCAACATCGCCTACGATCTCTCGGAAGAGGGCCGGGAGGGCAAGTCGGTCGGCGCCCTGCTGGTGCTGGGCGACGACGAGGCGGTGACGGAACGTTCGCGCCAGATGGTGTTGAACCCCTTCCGCGGCTATCTCGAGGAGGAACTCAACGTCCTCGACCCCAGCCTGGAAGAGACCATCAAGGAGTACTCGACCATCGACGGCGCGTTCATCATCCGGGGCGACGGCGTGCTCCTGGCGGCGGGCGCCTATCTCAAGCCGGGCCGCCCGGTGAAGGATCTGCCGTCGGGGTTGGGCGCGCGCCATCAGGCCGCCGCGTCGATCACCGCCAGCACGGCGGCGCTGGCGATCACGATTTCGGAGTCGACGGGTAAAGTGACTCTCTTCCGCAACGGCCAGATCCTGCTGCACCTGGAGCGCTACCGCCGTCCCACCCACGCGAGCGACGAGTGAGGAGTGAGTCCAGTCGGGAGCTGCGCTCCCCCCTACTTTCCGGGCCCGAGGATGAGCACGTCGGCCTTCTCGTCGCCGCCGTCGTCCTTGCCGTCCGGCCCGATGGCATAGAGCCGGAAACCGTCGCCCAGTCTCTGGTAGCAGAAGTCGCGGCCCGACACCGGGTCTTTCGGCAGGGGCGTCGACAGGTCCTCGAGCCGTTCGGGCACTTCCTTCTTGCGGGAGAGTTCCAGGATGGCCAGCGCGGCGGCCACGGAGCCCGCGGCGAGCGAACGGTTCACCAGCTCCCGGGGATAGTAGGCCGGCGCATGTACGAGGCTCGCGGCCGCCTCTCGGGCCAGCGGAGGCAGCCCCTCGAAGGCGCCGGTCAGGCGGTCCCCGGCCTCCCGCGGCCGGTTCTCGAGCGTATCCAGGCAGTCGTCGAACATCGCCCTGACGGCCGGCGCGGGCTCGGCGTGACCGGCGGAGAGCATCAGCGGCCACCAGAAACCCATCTCCTCCCGGATCCGGTCGAGGACCGACTCGACCCAGTCGCGCTCGGCCATCAGCAGCCGCCGGTAGTCGGCCTCGAGCGTCGCGGCCGCCTGCAGGCGCGAGGCGAGCTTGGCGACGTGGAGTGGCGGGATCCGGCCCGCATAGCCATGACGCAGCAACTGCCGTCGAGCCAGGGAGGCAGCGAACTGCCCGGTGGAGTAGGCCTGGACATGATAGAGACCGCCGGTGCCCCTCTCGACGAGCTGGCCGGCACGTAGCACGCCGAGCAACGTGGCCTCGCCCGCATCGCTCTCGCCCGAATCGAGCAGGTAGTGGCCCATCGCCACGCAACCGACCAGCATCCGGTGCAGCTTCTTGCCGTCGTGGGGCAGATCGAGCAGCGTCTTCCCGCTCTTCAGGAGGTCGGCCATGCTGGCCGTGTCGCTGGCGAAGACGCGGCGGAAACGCTCGAGGAAGTCCTGGTTCTCGGAGGTCAGCTCGCGGGCCCTGGCGTTGCCCGTCACGCGGAGGTTGGCAGTGGCTTCCAGTTCGGGCCAGTGCGTCTCGGCGGGAAGACGAAACGCCGAGAGCAGCGCCTCCATCTCGCGATCGGAGGCCAGAGCCGGGGCGCCGGCGAGCGCCGGCTGCTCCCAGGAGGCCAGCTTCACCCGCTTCACGGCGGACTGGTAGCCCAGCCGCGAGACCGACCAGTAGGTCAGCAGGCCGGCCGCCAGGAAGGTCAGGACGGCTGCGACCGGCTTGGCGAAGGAGCGTCGCGGCCGCGGCGGCTGGGGGGGCGGCCTGACCGCCGTGCGGATCACGTTCCGAGCCTTGGCGGCCCGGACCTCGTGGAGAGTGAACTTCTTGCCTTCGCTCATCGCCGGCACCGGGCGAGAGGCCCCTCTCGGCTCACTTCGGGGGCCTGAACAGGCCCTGATGGATCACCGCGCAGAGCGCCGCCAGGTCGTCGAGCTTCGCGGTCAGGTCGCGCACCTCGAACTCCGATGCCACCTCACCATCGGCTCGGCCCAGCAGCATCCGGAAGCTGGCCACCGCTTCCTCGATCTGGGCCAGCGACTGCAAGCCGGAGTTGCGGAACCGGGTCCGGGCGTCCGGCTTCTCGGCGACCGGCGCGTGAGGCTCTTCGACATGCTCGCCCGCATGACCCGGCGTCCGGCGCTCCAGGTTCATCCGGAAGGCCTGGCGCTTGATGGTGGTCTCGAGCTTCTTGAGCAGACGGCTCTTCTCGACGGGCTTGATGAGGTAGTCCGCGGCGCCGGCGTCGAAGCACTCCTTGATGTCCTGGCTGCTGCTCAGGGCGGTCAACATGATGATGGGAAGGTCTCGCGTGGCCGGATCTCGCTTGAGCAGCCGGCAGACCTCCTTGCCGTCGATCAACGGCATCATGATGTCGAGCAGCATCACATCGGGGGTCTTGGTCTGGGCCTGGCTGACGGCCTCCTGGCCATTCAGGGCCTCGAAGACTTCGTAGCCCTGACTCTCGAGCATGTCGCGGAGCATCACGACCGCCAGGAAATCGTCGTCGGCGACGAGTACCTTGTGAGCCACCGGTTACCCCTTTCGCGATCGCCCGCCCGGCGATGAAGGGTCAGTTCATCGAGAGTCACGGCCGGCTGGCGGTCGGAACTTCCGATCCGGGCCGGTCGCCAAGGGCCGCATCGGACGCAAACCCTCGCCACATACATACATCGCCTGAAGGCTGGACGCCAGAGTCAGAACGGGCCGACACCCGGCAGGCTGGTAGAATGACCGCATCCGACGCCCGGGTGACAGTTCAGTGAGGTTTCGATGTCCGATCTCCGCCCGATTCCCCAGGGCCTCCAGCCCCTGCTGCCCGCGTTACTCGAGGTCGCCCGCGATCTCAACAGCGAGAAGGACCTGGACCGGCTGCTCGAGCAGACCATTCCGAGGGTCGTGTGCAACCTGACCGAGGCCGAGCGCTGCTCGATCTTCCTGGTGGACGCCGAGCGCGGCGAGCTGTGGTCGCGAGTGGCCACCGGCGTCGACCGCCTGATCCGGCTACGTATCGGCGAAGGCATCGCCGGCGTGGTCGCCTCGACCGGCGAGAGCCTCCAGATCGACGACCCCTACTCCGACCCGCGCTTTGCCCGGGAGATCGACGAGGCCACCGGCTTCCGGACGACCAGCGTGCTCTGCGCGCCCCTGCGGGAGATGAACGGCAGCGTGATGGGCGTCTTCCAGGTGCTCAACAAGCAAGGCGGTTCCTTCACGCCCGAAGACCAGTACGTGCTCGAGATCCTCGGCCGCCAGGCCGCCGTGGCGATCCAGGGGGCGCGGTTGAACCGGGCGCTGAGACAGACCCAGTCGGAACTGCGCGAGCAGATCCGCCGCATGACGATTCTCCACCGCATCGAGAAGGAACTCAATCGCAGCGAAGAGCTGGACGCCACCCTCTCGGCCGTCATCCGGCTGTGCGCCGAGGCGCTCGATGCCGATGCCGGTTCGATCCTGCTGCTCCATGACGGCTCCCCGCGGCTCTACTTCCAGTACGCCTGGGGCGAGAAGTCGGACGATCTGCGGCGGATGTCGATCTCCGAGGACCAGGGCCTGGCCGGCTGGGTCCTGCGCAATCGCCAGGCCGCTTTCTCGAACGACCCGGCGCGCGATCCGCGCCACTCGACCGACATCAGTGCCCGCCTCGGCTACGCGGTGAACAACCTGGTGGCGGCCCCGCTGCTGCCGGGAGGCCGCCCGCTGGGCGCGATCGAGCTGGTCAACCGCGTCGAACGCGGATTCGACAAGAACGATCTGCAACTGCTCGACTTCCTCGCCAGCCAGATCAGCGGCACGCTCGATCGGAAGCTGCTGCTCGATAGCGTGAGACAGAACCAGCGCCTGGCCACCGTGGGCGGCATGACCGGACGGATCATCCACGACCTCAAGAACACCATGTCGGTGATCCGGGGGCTGGCGGAGATGAGCGACCGGCAGAACGTGCCGATGGAGAAGCTGCAGCGGCGCAAGCAGCTGATGCTGTCGGCCATCGACGGGCTGGTCGCGATGACTCAGGACCTGCTGGATTTCACGCGAGGCAACCTCTCCTACAAGTTCCAGCCGGTCCGGTTGAGGGAACTCTTCGACGAAGTCTTCCCGCTGCTGGAACGCGAGTGCTCGGTTCACCAGGTCTCGCTGAGCGTGAATACGCCGGACGACCTCGTCCTCGAAGCCGACGCGCTGAAGCTGAGGCGCGTGCTGTTCAACCTGGCTAGCAATGCGCTCGAGGCGATGTCCATCGGCGGCAAGCTCGAGGTGGCGGCCTCCGCCTCGACCGACGGCGCCGTGGTGATCCGGTTCTCTGACACCGGTCCGGGGATTCCCGCCGCCCTGCAGGATCGACTCTTCTCGCCCTTCGCCACTCACGGCAAGGCGGAAGGGGCAGGCCTGGGTCTGGCCATTTGCCGGTCGATCGTGGAGGGCCATGGCGGCCAGATCGAGGGCCGCAACCGGCCCGAAGGCGGCGCCTGCTTCACGGTTCGCTTACCGGGGGCCCACGCCTGGGGCGAGCAGGCCAAGGAGGCGTGACGCGCCTTGCGGGCGGCTCCTCAGGGCGAACGGGCAAGTCGCCGGAATGGGCGCGGGGAAGGCCCCGGTCGTGCTGCTCCGGGCTGCCTTCCCCGCGAGTTGTGGGTGAGGGTTACTGGACCCCGTCGAACGGGGCAGCTGCGTAGGCCTCGCGTGCCGACACCTCGGAGTCATGGAGCTTCTCGACCGCACGGGCAACGGACTGGTGCACCCTGTCGGCTGCCCGGTCGATGGCCGAGTACAGATCGTGGTCGGTCTGCTCCACGATGGCCGTGAGGTTGCGGACTCCGCTGACCTCGACCCGACACTGCTTGTCGACGCCGCCCCGGGGACCGTTGATGTCCTCCAGGCGGACGCGGACGTGCTTGATGCGGCCCACGAAGCGACTCAAGGCGAACTCGAGCCGGCGGGTGACGTGGGTGCGCAAAGCGTCGGAAACCTCGAAGTTCTTACCGTGGACTTCGACGCGCATGCGTTTCTCCTTTTCGCCACGATGGCGATCTGAAAATAACACTACCCCCGATGCGCAACGTTCGCCAGGGAAACCAAAACCCCCGCCTTGCGACGAGGGTTCTGGTTTGTGGACGAGTTTTCGCGGGGTCTTGGCCCTCTTGGGTCCATCCACCTGTCTCTACCTGGACCAACCTTGCGGCGCTTCCGCTCGAGACGACCTGCTGGCGGCGTTGTCCCATCTGTTTCTGGCTTCCCGGGAGTTGAGGCCATCGAATCCCTGGAAACCTGGCGCCAGATGGAGCTTGCTCACTCGGAGAACCGGCGTCAGTCTTTGAGTTCTCCGGTCGGGGCAGTTCGGGGGCCTTCCCTGCCTTCAGTACCTTGATTCAAAGGATCAGGTGCTTGTTGGTTTTCGCGGGCCTGCGGCCAACTTCGACCAGCACTCCATGGATGATCCTTGTCCCACACGTCCTCGGGTACTCGAGGACCCCAGGGCCACTTCTGCTTTCGGGCTATTGCCCCGCCGGTCCCTTGGGCCTGCCGGCGTTGCTGCGGATAGGTCTGCAGTCCTTTCCGCGGCCCTCTCGACGTTACCTGTCACCTCCGGACGACCCCGTCCGTTTCTTGGCGACCCCTCCGTCGGGAGGAGCGGGATGTTATCATCGAGCTGGAGATAAGTCAACGGTTCTTCCTCCTCTTTTTCCGCTCCCCGGACATGGCCGATCAACAAAAGGTCCTCGGGCCCTACACCATCCAAGGCCTGCTGGGGCGGGGCGGGATGGGCACCGTCTACCGAGCCGTCCACAAGCAGCTCGGCCGCGAGGTCGCCCTCAAGGTGCTGCCCGAGCCCGGGGCGGGCGCGAAAGACGCCGTTCTCTCGCGCCGGTTCGTCCGCGAAGCCTCCATCTGCGCGCGGTTGAACCATCCCAACATCGTCCGGGTCTTCGATTACGGCCACGAACAGGGCTGCTTCTACTACGCCATGGAACTGCTCGAGGGCCGCTCGCTCCACGACCTGCTGGAGGCCCAACCGGTCCAGTCCGTGCCGGTCGTGCTGCGCCTGGCCCGCGACGTCGTCGAGGCGTTCGCCTGCTACTTCCCCCAGGGCATCGTCCATCGCGACCTGAAACCGGCCAACATCATGATCGACGACTCGGGGAAGGCGACGCTCACCGACTTCGGGCTCGTCAAGGATCTGATGGCCCCCGGCATCACCCGCCAGGGCGCCATCGTCGGGACGCCCGCCTACATCGCTCCGGAGCTGGTCCGGGGCCAGCCGGTCACCCCGTCCGCCGACATCTGGTCGCTCGGGGTACTCCTCTTCCGGATGCTGTCCGGCCGGCTGCCGTTCGAGGGGACCACCCCTTCCGAGATGCTGCTGGCAATCGCTCGTCTCGAGCCGGCCAGCCTGACGGCCCTCAACCCCAAGGTGCCGGCGCCGGTCGAGTGCCTGGTGATGAACTGCCTGGAGAAGGACTGCGCTCGGCGCTACGGCACGGCCGAGGAGATCCTGGAAGCTCTGGAACTGGCGGCGCGCAGAGCACCCGTGGCCCGCCGCTCCGCCTCTGCCCCGGCGGCCGAAGCAGCCCCGGCGGCCGTGGCCAGCACCTTGCCTTCGCCGCCGGCGGCCCCGTCCGCGCGCCTCCGCGGCCGGGGAGCGGCAGCCCCCCTCGCCGGAGCCAGCCAGCCTTCCAAGGCCGCGCCGCTGCCCTCCGCGCCAGCGAGAGAACGCACCGGGCCGAACAAGCTGGTCGCGGCCGGTTTCGGCGTCAGCCTGCTGCTGGCCGCGGGAGTGTGGGGCCTGACGCGGCCTGCCGAGAAACCGGCGGGAACCAGCCGCCCCGCCACTGCCAGGACGGCCCCAGCCTCCGCCGCGACCCTGGTGTCGACAGCGCCCGCCGCGGCCGCCGCGGCCGCCTCGCTCGAGACCCTGGGTTATGCACTCCGGACCTACGACCCGGCCGGCCGGATCCTCCGGCTGGGAGGGAAGCTGCGGACCGCATCGCCGCCTCGACAACAGAGCCTGCTCGACGCCGAGGCCGCGGTGTCCCGGGGCGGTCTGCTGGCCGGTTGTCTGGCGAGGCTGGGCAACGCCTCCGGTCCGTTGCTTCTCGGGGCCGGGTTGAGCTGGCCCGAGCGGGTCCGGCAGGCGAGCTGGTTGCACGACCTGTTCGTCCACGATCTGGGCCACCGGGCCTGGAAACGCCCGGGCCCCCTCGGCGCGCTCGAGGCGCTCGCGACAGTCCTGCGCCTGGAGACCAGGATTGGGTTTCCGAAGCGAAACCTCGCGGACCCCGAGGTCCCGGCGCTGATGGTCTCGCTGTTTCCGCCGGCCACGCGCTTCACGCCGCTGGTGGTCACCGAGGGAGTCTCGGACGTCTGGGATTACGAGAACGCCCCGTGGTCGAAGCGTGATTCCTTCGGAGGGCTCTTCGAGACGCAAGATCGGGTTCGCTCGCGGGAAGACTTCCGGCCGTTCGAGCTTCCCGCCGGCCCGGCGTCCGAGGTCCGGTTCGCCGCGATCATGCAGGACTTCGACCCGCAGACGGTGTTCTTGCTGCACCTGCAGCTCGAAGGCTCGCAGACGCCCCTCGTCCTCCCACTCGCCAGCCCGGACTGGCCCGCGGACCGGGAGGCGTGGTACCTGGTCTCGGCGCGTCTGGCGCCGGGCGTGCTGCCACCCGGCCGCTACCGCGGCTGGCTGACGGCCCACGGGATCTTCGGAGCCTCGGTCATGAGGCCCAACCTGCGCGTGCTGTACCTGGCACTGCCGGGAAGGTAGGGGCAAACTGGCGGTTCGGGGCCCCTCGTCTCACGCTTCGGGCACGGACCGCGCCTGCGGCGGAAGCGCCGGCTCTCTGTAGAAGTCGTTCCTCAGGCGGTCCAGAAGGCCGCGCGGATTGCTCAGCAGGCTCTTCAAGCTGAAGAAGATGCTGCCGTGCACGGCGCCATGGCGCTGGTTCAGGATGAGCTGGTTCGGCAGCTCGTCGGGAGAGGTCCACTCCATGACCCTGTACGCGGCCTGGCCGATGTAGACCTTCACCGGCGTTCCCTGGACCTCGTTGGCCCACCAGGGGACCAGCTTCTCGTAGGCGGCCGGCTTGAAGCCGATCGTCCAGTAGAGCTGGGGGGCGATGTAGTCGATCCACCCGTTCTTGATCCAGGCGCGCGTGTCCGCGAACAGGCTGTCGTAGTTGGTGACGCCAGCGGTCGTGTCGGAGCCGGTCGGGTCGACCGCCTTGTTGCGCCACACGCCGAAGGGGCTGATGCCGAACTGCACGTCGGGGTTGAGCGCCTTGAGCCTGGCCGAGATCTCGGCGACGAGGCGATTCACGTTGTCGCGCCGCCAGTCGCCGACGTTCGCGAAGCTCGAGCCATACTGCTGAAAGGCGGCGGCATCCGGGAAGGGCTGATTGGCGACGGGATACGGATAGAAATAGTCGTCGAAGTGGACGCCGTCGATCTCGTAGTTCTTCACGACCTCGATGATGCTGGCCACGAGCAGCTCTTTGACCTCCGGAAGGCCGGGGTTGTAGTAGAGCTGGCCGCCGTACTTCACGATCCAGTCCGGATGCTGTCTTGCCGGATGGTTCGGGGCCAGCTCGCCGAGCTGATCCTTGAGGCTGACCCGATACGGGTTGAACCACGCATGAAGCTGCAAGTTGCGGCTGTGCGCCTCACGAATCATGAACGCCAGCGGGTCGTATCCCGGGTCCTTGCCCTGGGTGCCCGTCAAGTAGGCGGACCAGGGAGCCCATCGGGACGGGAAGAAGGCATCGGCGCACGGCCTCACCTGGACGAAGACAGCGTTCATCCTGGTGCTCTGCATCTCGTCGAAGTAGCGAACCAGTTCTCGTTGCTGATCCACCGCGGACAGCCCGGGACGCGACGGCCAGTCGATGTTCTTCACGGTCGCGATCCAGGCGGCCCTCAGCTCACGCTTGGCAGCCTGTGGTTCGACGGGTTGGCCGAAAGAGAGGGCTGAATCGAGCACGAGAAGAAGGAGCAAGAGCAGACCTGTTCGTAGCATCCTGATGGACTCCGGCAGCATAGGGGGTGATTCGGAGGGAGCCCAGAATCATGCAGGAAGGACGCCCGAATGGCAAGGGGTCAACCTCGTGATGGGAGCATGTCATCCAGGGGGCCTCGTTGAACTTCAATCCCTGTCGGGGACTTCG